>PMCK01000536.1 GCA_003154095.1 Myxococcales bacterium
TTCCGTAATTGCATGGTCCGTTGTTCGCTGTTTCGATACAGTCACGAACAGCAACTATCGCTTTGCATGATGAACCACGGGCTGTTTTGCGGCTACCTGCAAAACATTCTTGGTAAGCGCGTCGACCTTCAGATTTTACACGCAGGCGAATGCGCCTGCTTGAAGGAACTAACAGTTACAGAGGGGGGAACATGAGCAAAGTTCCTGTATCTTTCGAGTGGCTATCCGGCTGTTCTGGTTGCGAAATGAGTACGGTCGACCTGCACGATCGGCTGCTCGAGGTGCTCGATGAGATTGAACTGGTCCGCATCCCTATCCTGATGGATGAAAAGGACTATCCGAAGGCCGCTTTGGGGATTGTAACCGGGGCTTTGCGCACCGACCATGATGTACACGCAGCGCACGAAATGAGAAAGAGCTGCGATAAGATCCTGGCATTTGGGGTATGCGCGGTTTACGGGGGTCCGCAAGGTGCGGCTTACGCTCACGGGCAGGGGGAGCTCGAAGAGGCTGTTTTCAAAAAAAACCCGACGACTCGCACGAACTTCATTCCTGATCAAGGCGTTCCGAAAATTCTTCCCGAGGGTGTGCGCCCAATCGACAGTGAGATCGAGGTAGACTTGTACTTGCCCGGTTGTCCGCCTCACCCTTACTACATAGCTCAGGCAATAAGGTCAGTCGTAAGTGGCAAGGTTCCTGAATTTGGGGCGCACAATGTGTGTTTTCACTGCCGCCGTAGCATGCAACACAGCGAGGTCGTTGCGCTCAGACGTTCTCACGATGGGCCCGTGGCGGGCGACACTTGTTTCATGTCCCAGGGAATACTGTGTATGGGCAGCGTCACTCTGGACCGGTGTCTGGCGCCCTGCCCGCAACACGGTACGGCTTGCACGGGCTGTGCAGGACCGTCCGAACACGTCATTTTGGAGCCGCAACGCGACATTCGAACCGAAATAGCCGAGCGTATGTCGAGGATGACGCGAATCAAGCGCGACGACATCATACGAGAAATCGAGAAACGGTCGAAGACTTACTACGCCTACGCGATGGCATCGCCCGTCTTCAGAAAAAAGCCCACATTCCTATTGCGCCGTTGGATCGAACAAGGGGAGCCGTGAGTATGGGACGCACAATCGTTGTGAATCCGGTGACTCGTATTGAGGGTCACGCCAAGGTCGATATCGAAATCGATGATGCGGACCAAATAGTTGCAGTAAGGCTGCACGTTCTGGAGTTTCGAGGGTTCGAGAAATTCGTAGAAGGCATGCAGGTAGAATTGATGCCCACACTTACGACCCGAATTTGCGGTACCTGCCCGCATGCTCATCACCTAGTGGCTGCTAAGTGTGTTGACGCGGTATTTGGCGCAGCGCCGCCGCGCGCAGCAATTTTGCAACGGCAGCTGCTGAACGCTGGGAGCATCATTCACTCACACGCGATTCACTTCTTTGCTCTGGCGGCCCCCGACTTACTGATGGGGATCGGCGCACCCAAAGAGGACCGAAACATCATCGCACTTTTGCGCGCCCAGCCCGACCTTGCAAAGAAGGCGCTGCGACTGCGCTCCCTGGGGCAGAAGATAGCAGAGGTCGTTGGCGGACGCGGTACGCACCCCGTCACGGCAGTCGCCGGCGGTATGACGATGGCGCTCGACCAGGAGAAGTTGGCACAACTGCGGAGCATGGCGACCGAGGCGCTGGAGCTAAGCCGCTTTGCATTGAATGCCGGGAAAAAGGTCCTCGCGGATAAGTCCGAGTTGATCGAATTGCTGCCACTCAAGACATACGACCTCGGAACCGTTAAGGAAGGCATCTGGGACCTTTACGAAGGAACGCTTCGCCTCTGCGATCCAGAGGGTAAGGTCGCGAAGGAATTCGATTCAGCAAGCTACCGAGATGTCATGGTCGAAGAAGCGTGCAAAGATTCTTACTCCAAGAGTATTCTTTTCAAACTCGCAGCCGAAGAAGTATCGTATCGTGTGGGACCGCTGGCGAGGCTCAACACCTGCGAGAAGTTGCCGACCGCCGCGGCCCAAGCGGAACTCGAAGAATACCGCGCCAAATTTGGACGCCCGAATCATCAGGTGGTGCTGGGCCATTATGCTCGTCTCATTGAAACCCTAGCTTGCGCTGAATTGGCGCTCGAGATCACCAGTAATCCGGACCTTCTATCAACGGATGTCCTAGCGCAACCCAAACATGGGCCACGCCCTGCAATTGCGCATGTGGAAGCTCCCCGCGGAGTCCTGATTCATGACTACGATGTCGATGCGCAAGGTCTAATTCGTAAGGCAAATTTCATAGTTGCGACACAGCACAACATGTCGAGTATCGATGCATCGTTGCGACAAGCCGCCGATCATTTTTGGAAGCGGCCCGAAGCGGAATTTCTCAACGGAATAGAATTTGCCATCCGCTGCTACGACCCCTGTCTTTCCTGTTCGACACACCAGCTAGGGGAAATGCCGATGATTATAAACCTCATTCGCAGGGGCGAGATTGTCCACCAGGTAAAGAGGTAAAAAATGCCGACACTGGAAATTGAAGCGAGGGGTTGCAGGGCTTGCTCTCTTTGCGTCGATCTGTGCCCCACTAAGGTGTTTGACTTGGAGCAAAGCACACAAGTGGCTCAGGCGAACCGCTCAGCTGATTGTATTGGTTGCTGCAGCTGCGAATACATTTGTCCATCACGGTGTCTCTGCGTGATGGACACAACCCGGCAGTTGCCGTTCTATCATTTGGATCATACAAGTGACCTTGTGTCGAAGTTCCTGCAACGACAACCCGCGCAGAGTCTAATCACGGCACAGGACGTCGAGTGGGCGTTAGAAGACGTCCGAACGCGCCTGAGGGCTCTCGGTGATTCAGTAACGGAAACCATGGGACGCGGAATTAAAGTCGTAGGACGCACCGCTGGGACATTGGCGGCCGCGCACCTGCCGGACCTCTACGAAGAGACCGCGCTTCAGACCGTACTCGAACAGCTGCAAGATCGCTTCCGTGGCTCATTTCCCTTCCAATTCGAGGTCGAGGCCGACGGGAGCGTCAGGTTTGCCTTTTCGAATTGTGCGATAAGATCGATTGTGGATGCAGGTGAAACTGCGCTCGGCGCTGATGCACTTTGTGTCCTCTTTCACGAATATTGGGCAGGTCTCATCGGAGAGTTTTGCAAGCGCAAATTCATCGTACAGGCCGATCACTCGGATAACCCTTGCAGTTTCTCGATAAGAGCAAATGGGAGCCCTTCCGACAGATGACGAGTAGCCCGCCGCGCCCACCTGAAACGTCGATGACCTGTACCTTAGATTTTCATTCGCTACCTGTACATACGTCTCGACGTCTTGATCTCTGTTGGTTGTTTGGGACCCGGCCCAAACAACTCCGTTTTCGTAACTTTGAGTCAAGACCAATGAGCCTTTTTCCCTAAGAAAACAAGATAGCCAGATTATCGGAGTTAATATATATGTCGACAAGAACAGAACGCATTCAGGAAGTGCTTCGAGGTTTCCGCACGGCTTCGCCTGATATCATTGGCGCGTCGGTGGTGAGCATCGAGGGGTTCGTCATCGCTTCGGTCTTGCCATCGGAAATCGACGAAGAACTCGTCTCGGGCATGGCAGCAGCCATGTTGGGTGTGGGCGAACGCATCAGCAGCGAACTCATGGGTTCCGTCATGGAACAGACTTATGTCCGCAGTGAGAAGGGGTATGTCGTGTTGAACGCTATTGGCCCCGATGCGGTTCTCGTGCTGCTCACGTCCAAGGAGGCCAAATTGGGTTTGATATTCATCGAACTGCGCCGCAGATGTGCGGAACTTGCAAAGATAATTTAGCTGAGGCCGCAAAAAGCTCGCGATTGCAGATACCCTAATGCCTACCGCATTTGCACCAGCGCATTACCCCCTGCTTTGGATAGGCGTCGGGTTCGTCACTTTGAGCGGGGCAATCGCCATTCTGGCATTCACCCTGGCCCGTCGTAAAATACTTGAATTGCGTAGTCAGGCGCACATTCAACTGAACGAGCGCACGAACTTGAGGGCGCTACTCGAACAGCGCAATTACGAATACTCCGCAAGCTTATCTGACTTGGAGCAGCGGCTCAGACGTGAAAGCGAGCGTGTTGCCGATTTGAAATTTCAACTGGCCGCCGCCAAACGGCCTCCTTTAGTACCAGAACCCCGGCAACCGATGGCGACGTTGCCCCAAGCAATATTGCCAGATAGTTCACCAGCTGCTGAAGACCAATGGGAAACGAGAATCCG
The DNA here is from genome assembly GCA_003154095.1 of Myxococcales bacterium. Lineage (GTDB taxonomy): Bacteria > Myxococcota_A > Polyangia > Polyangiales > Polyangiaceae > FEN-1139. The sequence goes on from PMCK01000536.1 coordinate 4,261, forward strand.
TCAGCTCGAGGACAACTTAGCCCAGGCGCGACGCAGCCGCGACCTGAGCGAACGGAATCTGAGAAAGTTGAAGCTGGACAACCAAGATCGGGAAAGGAAGTACTCCGATCTCCTGCTGCAGATCGATGACACTGCGCGCAATCTAGAGGAAACGCACATTACCCTTGCAGAAAAGCAACGTGAATTGTCGGACATAGTCGAGCGCCTACAACAAGCGGAGAGTAAAGTTACGGAACTTGAGGGAGTGGTTCGAGAAAAGGACGTAGGCGTTCAGGAGTCGGCACAGTTGGTAGTCGCGCTCTCGCAACAGCGACAAGAAAAGCAAGCGGCGTACGCAACCTTGGAGCGCATGCTGCAGGATGCATCCGCTACGGAAATTGTGCTGCGCCGTGAGCTCAAGGCGACGACCGTGGGGCGCGAGCAGCTCGAAATTCAGAACATTGACCTCAAGCGAGTTCTTGACCAATTGAGCGGGCACGCCGCAGGGCTGTCATTGCGCAACCCGCCGGTCCAGCGCGACGATCAAGCCCCGGTGCCCGTCGAAGAGATCAATACGCAATGGGCAGCTGTAACGGAAGGGGACATTCACGAAGCGGTACTGCAGTTTACTCCCGTGTCCATTCAGCCGCCCCAGCAAACCGAGGCAATACCGAATGCGGAGCCCGCGCGTGCGCTGCCAAGTGAGATGCCAGCGGTTGAAAAGGAATTGCGGCAGGCACGACTGAGATTGCAGGTGCTCGAATCCAGCATGGGAGACCTTGAATACCTTCGCGACCAGAATGCAAAAATTCGCGAGGAATTGGCCAANNCTGGAACTTCAACTCGCGAATGAAAAACTCGCGACTCAGCTTGGAAAAATCGAAGACCTGTCGGCCGTCTACTCCGAATTGCAGGAGCACAAGGCCGAAATAGTCGTCCTGGAAGGCCTTCGTGGCCAGATTCGCGACCTGCGCGCCGAGAACTTTGCACTGCATAACGCTAACTTCGGACCGTATCGTGTGCGTGAAACGGCTACTCCAATTGAGTCCGATTCTCGCGAACTAGCGGTAGCCCCGCTAGACACGGCGGTCCTATCCGATCACCTGGGTCTTCCAGTTGCCGCTACCGGTCACGTGTCAGCGGAGAGTCTTGCCGCAGTATCCGGCTTGGCTGCGCAAGTTGCTGCGAATGTTCGCGAATTGCTCCCGGTGGGGCCGATTGCTTCGGTACAGTGGGTGGATCAGCATGGGATGACCGTGACTTGTAAGTTGTTCAAGATGGCAGGAGATGACATGTCAATGACCACGCTAGGTTCGGGACAACCCAGCGAGCAGACGCTCAAAGTGACGCTCAAGACCGTGCTCGATTCCATCGGCTGGTCCGAGAATGGGCCCAATACCGATGACGAATCCAATATCGCGACAGGGTAACGAGATTCACGGGAATTGACGATCGCAATGACAATGACAGCATGCATCGCTTGTGTTGGTAATGAGCTCGCCGGAGACGACGGAGTTGGGATGCGAATGGGCCGCATACTCCAAACTCTTCCGTTGCCTGTCAGCACCGAGGTGCGATTTTACCCTCAGGTTGATTTGGATCTGATTGACGATTTTCTTGCCGCCAAACGCTTCGTTTTGTGTGACGCCACCCGAACGGGCACGGCTCCCGGTACCGTATCCATCCTCCAGCTTGAGGACATAACTCGATTCGCGAGGCAACCCTATTGCTGCCACGGCATTGGCCTATCGGAACTCGTGCTCATCGCGACCGAATTGGCGCCTCCAGGTTGGAGTTGGGATGTCCACTTGGTCGGTATAGAGGTACAATCCGTCGACGAATTTGGGACCCAATTGAGCAGTGCGGTGCAAGCGGCATTACCCGGTGCGCTACGGCATGTCCTCAACCTAATTGGCGCGCCAGCAGAACTTATGGCACTCGCTGATGCCGAGGCTTGCAGCCTGCCTGCGCCGAGCCCGTTGTTCGCGTTTGGCGGCTAGGCTAGCGCGGCTGGTAACTTACCGGAGAAAATCATCCGGACGCGCAAGCATCAATTCGACAACATCGGGGACCTTGTCGGGCTCAACCCCGCGCCAGTAGACCGTCCAGACTCCGCGTCGCACCATGCCGTCGCATTGCCAGGCGTACCAGGAGCAAATGGGGTTCTTGGAGCGCGCTCGCCAGATGACAGCGGGTTGGTCGCGAACCATGGCTTGCCAGATATCGCGACCCATGCCTTCACCCTGTGCCACCGGGTCGACGACAAATTTGCTGAGAATTGCCGCAATTGGACTAGGTTCAATCACGGCGGCCCCGTGGTATTCGGGTGCGATATAGGCGGCTAGCAGGGGGCGTGAAAACAGATCGGGCTTCAGCTTTCGGCCGAAACTGGATTCAATCAACTTACGTAGCCGACTCTGGTCAAGGTCCGCGTAACTCTGGGTCTTTGCAATCGAAGTGCCGCGGCGCACGACAGTTCCGGCGCCTTTGACCGTGAATAGTTCCTTCAGTAAATCGAAGGGCCCTGTCACATTGAAGACCAGGGACTGAATTTGTACGCGCTCAAAGACGGCTTGAATGCTCGTGAGCAGCGTTAGATCATCAGGGTTGAGTAGCCGACTTTGCCGCAGCAGTTCGAATTCAGCGAGCAAGTTGATCACGGAAATTCCATTGCGCCCCATGAGCAGTGGATATTGCGGTGCAAGTTCCGCATCGCGATCCACGTTGGCCCCGAGGGCGCCATGTTGGCGGACGACGACGATCTTTCGAGATGCTAATGCAGCGGCCAGATCCCCGACAGCGTGATAGCGGTCAATCGCCTGCTCAGCTTCTTCTTCGAATACGAGAATAGGAACGATGCCCGAGCGCAGATCGGTGCGCGCCAGATCCGCGACGCCGCGCGCGTTCATTGGGTAGATATTCGCTTCGAGTTTGACGGATGCCAAGCGCCGCGTGAAGCGGTCCGCAGTGGCACGCGATCTCGCGGAATCGAACAGCCCAATGACGATGGGAGCGAACAGCCCGAGATCGGCCAGGAAGCGCAACTGTTCCGCAATCGACGCGCCTTGGGCCGAGATCGGGACAGATTCGGCTGTAATGACCGCGAAGCTCTCCGGCGGCAGCTCACGGAATAGCCGCAGATAAAGTTCGGCCTCTGATCGACGTCCCACGCTGTCGAGGAACGTAAGGACAGCTTCAGCCGTAGCGGGCAAGACCGATGGAGGAGGGATTGAGTCGCTCAAAGCGCGCAGCCACTAGCACGAATTGCCCAAGACAACGAGAGTAGGAGGTTGCCCGTCGGCCCGTAAATTTCGTTCCCGGAACCCATCAAATTCAGATTACCGCATCAAATAGGCTGCATTCGGGGACGGGGCCCCGAATGCCACAAGAACAAAAGCCGGAACGGCCCTCGTAAATGGAGGTCGAATTCGAGTTCCGTGACGTCAACGTATTTGAAAGAAAAACATCTACTGCCCAAACAAAACTTGTTCGACACCCTTCGCGCCAGTAGCCCCAGTTGGCGTGAGCGTCACCCGATTATCACCCCATTGAAGCTGAAAGGTTAGCTCAATGAGTTTGCCGACGTCCGGTGAGTGCGAGTACCCCTTGGGGAGCGACTTGTCATTGGGGTCGACGACGGTCCGCTCGGTTCTCGAGTGCAGTACTATTGGCGCCGAGATCTGAGGTGGATCCAAGTCGAACGTCATGACGCGAATTCGGTGCTGTTCCAGGACCTCTTGCTCATTGAGTGCAACATCAATGACTGTACGTCGTTCCGAAATGTATGCCGTTAATTCCGGCAGCCCGCCGCGATAAGCGGCGGTTCGCTGGAGCTCTATCGAAAAACCATTGCCGTCGGGGTGAAATGTTGGCGCGGAAGTCTCGACCAGACTTCTACTTAGCCACACTGTGCCCTTGAATTTTGCAGCAACCCAGGCGAACACCCGTTCCCCTTGACCGCGCGCCACGGCCACGACCGGCACTGCCTGAATGTCTTGCGTTAGGGCAAGGGAATCCAGCAATTGGCATTCGATCGAATTGGTACCCTGAAGACCCACGTCGTTGACGGGCGGCCGTCCCTCGGCAAACGACTTTTTGACCCAAGCGCATACGGTCTCGAGCGTGTCAACGCCGTCAATCTTCTGCGAAGGACTCCCCCCGAGCGAAGCTGCTTCTGCGCTCTCCCGATTCTTCAGAAGAATCTTTGAGTCCTTATCGGTTGCGACTGAACGCAGCATTTTCGACAAACGGGGCTGTGTCGCGGTCAACGGCTGCGCGATCTGCACGTACCGCTGAAATCGACGCTGGTCGTGAGCCCGGGCTGCCGCCTTTGCCAGTTCGATTGCCAAGACGGCGCTGCCCGGGGCATCCGTCAATGCCTGGACCAATGCCATTAAGGCATCATTCGGTGGGGTCTTGGTATTGGCTGCTAGTCGAATGGCGGATGTGACGCGGCTGCGAAGTGCTGAATATTCCCCGATATCTACGGGCCTGGTTTGAAAATGCGAAACATTGGGCCTCAGTGTTCCTGCATCCGTTGCTGCTGCAGTTACAACCGAAGCGGACGTTTTCGCCGGTGTAGGTCGCTTGGATTTTGCCCGGCAACCCACCAAATTTAAGGCAAATAGCCCTCCCAGAATGATCACCANNTACCCGCAAAGAGCGGTTTTCTAGAATTTAGCCAAAATTCATCAAAAACTACTTTGGCCCCAGAACACTCCCATCCCAGTTGAATGTGCGACGTTAGTCTGTTTGGGCCGAGAACTTTGGACCTAGGACAGCCGCGAAACCGCACCAGTCAGTTGGCGCCTCGGCGGTCAATTCTGAGCAAAAAACTCCGAAGTTCCATGAACTTGTTTAAGTGAGACGCGCAAGGTCGGGCCCTGCGCGCGAGCAGGACCAAGGTTTTTTCGCGCCGTGAGAGGCTTTCCGGACCCATCACTATCCTGAAAACGCGCCTGGCCCCGCGAGAATCTGGCTCGAAGGCTTCTCAAGTAATGTTATGCTTTTATCATGACCTCTTTGTGCCTACCGAAGCTTCGCGTTGCCGGTGCATTCGCATTCATTGCGGCGACAATTTTCGTCGCATGCGGCGTGCCCGACTACAACGTTCCGCCTACGCCGGACGCTGCTGTGCCACTCGGAACCGGTGGCATCAGTGGCGTGTCCACCGGCGGTACCAGGAGCACTTCTGCAGGCGGCAGCACAAGCAACGGGACCGGTGGTGGTAACGCTACGGGAGGTCAGGCTCCGCAGCTTGAAGTCAATTGTGTCACCGACGCGAACTGCGCACTCCTAAATACAAAGTATTGCGACATATCCCAGTCGCCCAGTCGTTGCGTAGAGTGCTTGCCTGGTTCCAAACCCTGCCCCGCGGGTCAGGGACTTTATTGCGGTGCTGACAAGCAATGCCACATCGGCTGCGCATCGAACGCTGATTGCGGTTCGGTGGCCTGCGACGCATCGAAGTGCGATGCCCTGACATGCGACTTAACGACCCACGAGTGCACCGGTTGCACCTCGGACTTGGACTGTGGCAGCGGGACGGAGTGTGATCCGACAACCGGACACTGCGTTCAGGGCTGTGGAACCTCGAGCACTTGCCCGACGGGCTGGACCTGTTGCAACAACGTTGCCTGCTATAACCTGCAATCCGACGAAGTGAATTGCTTTTCGTGTGGCAATAGCTGCGCAAAGCCCAATGCTGTCCCGCAATGCCTAAACGGCAGATGCCTGATCGACCATTGTGATGACGGCTATGCGGATTGCAACAAATTACAAAGCGATGGCTGCGAAGTAGACCTGCGCGCCGACAAGAATTGCGGAGCCTGTGGGAACGCCTGTGTTTCAGGGCAGGTTTGCAAGCCCGACCGCACTTGCGGTCCAGCCGACTGTACAGGGGCATATGCCAATTGCGACACGGTAGACCCAGATTGCGAAACGAATACAGATATTGATGTCGCGCATTGCGGCAGCTGCACAACCAAGTGCAGCACTAACAATGACATCCCCTCCTGCAATCTAGGAAAGTGCACCCTGACGTGCAATTCCGGGTTTGGCGACTGTGATAAAGACGTAAATAATGGGTGCGAGGCCAATCTAAAATCTGCGACTGCAAATTGTGGAGCCTGCGGCGCAGCGTGCACCAATGATCACGGCGGCACGAGCTGCGGCACCAACGGCGCAGGTGCCACCGCATGCGTTCCAACGTGCGGGACTGGCTTTGCCGATTGCAACGGCAACCCCGCCGACGGCTGCGAGGCCGCAACGACGACCGACGTGACCAACTGCGGCACGTGCGGCAAGGTTTGCGCCCTCAATCACGCGACGGCCGACTGCACCAACAGTACCTGTACAGTTGCCAAATGCGATGCCAATTGGGCTGATTGCGACAACAACCCCGCCAACGGCTGCGAAGTCAATTTGCTAACCGATCCCGCCAATTGCAGCGCCTGCGGCACCGCGTGCAACAGCACCAACGGAGTACCCACTTGTAGCGCGGGAGCGTGCAGCATTACCTGTAACGTCGGCTTTGCCAGCTGTGATGCTAACGTGACCAATGGTTGCGAAGTGAATCTGAACATCAGCGTCAACAACTGCAATGCTTGCGGCACTGTTTGCAAGGATCAACCCAATGGAACCGCCGTCTGCCAGGCTGGAGTTTGCGGCATTTCCAATTGCCTGCGCCCGTTTGGCAATTGTGACGGCAATGTTGCCAACGGTTGCGAGGCCAACACGGACAGCGATCCGAACAACTGTAGCGTCTGCGGTGACAAGTGCGTTATCGCTCATGCGACCCCAAAGTGCACTTTGGGTGTGTGCGGAATAAGCACCTGCGACGCGGGCTTCGCCGATTGCGACGGGAACCCGGCTAATGGTTGCGAAGTCAATCTCAAGACGGATACGGCCAATTGTAATGCTTGCGGTGCCAAGTGTGCGCCCGCCAATGCGGTGGGATCCTGCGTCGCTGGAGTATGTACGGTAACGTCCTGCACGGGTAACTTCCAAGATTGCGATGCCAGTGCCACCAATGGCTGTGAAGCCGACACCTCCAGCAGCGTTACTAACTGCGGACGCTGCGGCACCACTGCTAATCCGGCCACTTGTAGCAGTGCCCACGGTACACCTGGATGCTCAGCTGGAGTTTGCACGATTGCTTGCTCCGCGGGTTTCGGCAATTGCGACGGCAACGTAGGCAATGGCTGCGAGGCGACGACTACCAATGATGCGGCCAACTGCGGCACATGTGGCACCACTTGCGTTGCCGCCAACGGTACCGCGGCCTGCCTCAATTCAGCCTGCACGGTCGCTGCCTGCAATTCCGGATTTGCTGACTGTGACGTCAAGTACTCCAATGGCTGCGAGGCTCGTTTGACGAACGATGCTGCCAACTGCGGCGCCTGCAACAATATCTGCAATTCCACGAGTGGCACAGCCTCTTGTGCCAACAACGCATGTTCGATTGCCTGCACCGCTGGTTTCGGCAATTGTGACACACTGGTTTCAAACGGTTGTGAAGTTAACCTCGGTACCAACATGCAGAACTGCGGCACTTGTGGCCAGGCCTGCGCCCCGGCGAATGCTACGGCTTCGTGTGCCGGCGGAAATTGCGCGATTACCACTTGCAATACCGGGTTTGCGAACTGCAACGCGCTAATTGGCGATGGCTGCGAAATCAATCTAACGTCCGACCCCGCCCATTGCAACAGTTGCTCGACCGTGTGTAGCTTCCCGAATGCTACCGCCGGATGCAACAGCGGGGTATGCGCGCTAGGCGCATGCACCGCCGGTTATGCCAACTGCGACGGGACCGCCTCCAATGGTTGCGAGATCAATCTCAAGACGGATCCCGCCCATTGCAACAGTTGCAGTACGGTTTGCGCGTACACCAACGCCTCGGCGACGTGCAGCAATGGGACTTGCGCCATGGGCACCTGCAGTGCCGGGTTTGCCAATTGCGATGGTAGCGCGACCAATGGTTGCGAGGTCAACCTGAACTCGGATGTGAACAACTGCAACGCTTGCGGTACCAAGTGCCCGACGACGGGCGGCACGCCCGTGTGTAACGCTGGAACATGCGGGTACAGCACGTGCGGTGCCGGCAAAGCGACTTGCCCGCCCGGGACCGGCGTGGCTTGTGGGACCACAACTACGACCGACGTCAACAATTGCGGCGGCTGTGGCACCGTGTGCACGTTTGCCAATGCTGCTGCCAGTTGCGTCAGCAGCACTTGCACGATGGGCGCGTGCACTGCGGGCTCTGGCAACTGCGATGGCAGCGCAACCAACGGCTGCGAGGTCAACCTCAAGACCGACGTCAACAACTGCAATGCCTGCGGCACCAAGTGCACGTTTGCCAACGCAGCTGCCACCTGCAGCAACGGCACTTGCGCCATGGGCACCTGCAACGCTGGCTTTGCCGATTGCGATAACAATCCGGCCAACGGCTGCGAAGTAAACCTAAATACCAACGTCAATAACTGCAACACCTGCGGCCATGTCTGTTCCACGTCCGGAGGCACTCCGACCTGCACGGCCGGCAGTTGCGGAATCGCCTGTGCTTCGGGTTTTGGTGACTGCGATAGCAATCCCGCCAATGGTTGCGAGACCAATCTCAACAGTCCGCTACACTGCGGATCTTGCAGTGCGGTTTGCAACACCACCAATGGGACCGCCACCTGTCCTGCTGGCACCTGCGGTATCACGTGCAACGCCGGTTTTGGCAACTGCGATGGCAGTGCAGCCAATGGTTGTGAAATCAACACTAATACAAACGTCAACTATTGCGGAAACTGTAGCACGGTGTGTGCCTCAACCAACGGGACGGCAAGTTGCGCTGCCGGAGTTTGCAGCATTGCGTGCACCGTAGGGTACGGCAACTGTGACGGCAATGCGGGCAACGGCTGTGAGTCGTTACTGACTTCGGATGCCGCTCATTGTGGCAGCTGCACGACCACCTGTACCTACGCGAATGCTTCGGGAGTCTGCAGTAACTCAACCTGCCAGCTCGGTACATGCAATGCCGGTTTCGGGAACTGCGACAGCACGGCATCGAATGGTTGCGAAGTGGCGCTCAATACGACTACCAACTGCGGCACTTGTAACAACGCGTGCACCAATGCGAATGGAACGACCGCCTGCACAGGGGGTGCCTGTGTGCCTACATGTAATACCGGTTTTTCCAGTTGTGACAGCAACCCCGCCAATGGTTGCGAACAAAACACTGGCACGGACGTGAACCACTGCGGGACTTGCACGACGGTCTGTTCATATGCCAATGCAACGCCTACTTGCCCGGCGGGCAGCTGCGTGATGGGGGCTTGTTCCTACTTGTACGGCAACTGTGACGGCAGTACAGGTAACGGTTGCGAAAAGTCGCTCGCGGCAGACACAGCCAATTGCGGTGGCTGCGGTGCGGCATGCTCGAGCACCAATGGTACGCCTTCCTGTTCGGCGGGTGCATGCAGCATCGCTTGCAGCGCGGGTTTCGCTAACTGCGATGGCAGCGCCGCCAACGGGTGCGAGATCAATACCAATACCGATCTGAACAATTGCGGCGGCTGCGGCAGCGTATGCACGACCTCTTGTGTCAATGGAGTGTGCCAGGCACCCTGCACGGGGATTTGCAGTAATCCCATCAACTTTACGGTAGATGGGGGTGCAAAGTGCACGTTCGGCACCAACCCACAAGGAAGCTGTACGTCGCCGCAGCTTGGCACCGGAGCCTCCTGCTACCAAACCAAGAGCTCGCTCAGCGGCATTGGTTGCAGCAATCTCTCGGGTCGAACCTTCTCTATCAATACGACCTCTGAAACATGTGACGGCCAATGGTCAAACGTGACTGCGCGAAACGGTGGTTGGTGTATCAACGTGGGAGCGGGCAATCCAAACTACGGGGCGTTCTACGTGTGGTGAGCGTCAGCTAGCGTTTCCGTGCCGATGCGGCCAAAATAAACTATTGGAACATCGGCACGTGGCCGCAGGTATTCTCGGGACTCGCAGAAATGTGGACGTCAGGCTCGGCTGGCGGCCGTGCGAAAGTATCGCGGTTCAGTTGCGGCTGTCGGACTCTTCGCCTCGCTCACTGGTGTCGCCGCGCTCGCGCAGGACAAATCCCCGAGTCGCTGCCCCTTCGAACCCAGTTGCCTCAGTGTCAGGCCGTGGCAGCGTGCACGTCCAGCGTGAGTGCAAATCGCGAGGCAATCGCGATTCCCAGTCTTGCAGTAAGCCACCTACAATTCACGCCCTACGGCCCTGAGCCGTAGCCAATTCCAAATTGCTGCGCAGCAGGAACTGCCAAACGCAAAAGCTCGGGCTTTCAGCGGGTACAAGGTTGCAGATCCTGGGTTCGATAAGGGTCACCAGCATAAGAGATCGGGCTTTCAACGGGTTTAGCACTTGCTGATCGGGGTTTGGCGAACGTTATCGCTAGTAACTGCGGTGCCGTATGACAACTGCGAACGCAGCAAAAGGTGACAATGAAAGGTGCCGTGCCGGGTGGGTAACGCTCCGCGCAAGTCGATGAGATTCACCAGTACGACTGCGTGAGAGACCGCCATGTTCTGCGCTGAAAGACCGCGAAAATTAGTGCGATTCCGGCTCGAACGTGGCCGAAATAGTGGTATATTTCTACGATGGCCCATTTGTGTTTTGTGAGGCTGCGCACTGCTGGAGCTCTAGTGTTCCTTCTGACTCTCGCGCAGGCTTGCGGAGTGCCGGATTACAATGTTCCGGCCGTCCCGGATGCTGGCGGGATCCTGCCTGACGCGACTGGTGGTAGCAACGCGACAGGTGGTAACGGTGCGACTGGTGGGAGCAACGCGACCTCGAGCGGAGGCTCTTCGAGCAACACGGGTGGTGCCGGCGGCGGTGGGAATTCGAGCCTCAGCACCGGAGGTCAGCCCACGCAGGATGTATTCAATTGTGCAACCGACGCAAACTGCTCGAGCTTTTCGGCTACCAAGGTTTGCGACACGTCGGCCTCACCTTCTCGCTGCGTCGAATGCTTGCCCGGCAGCAAGCCCTGCCCGGCAGGTTCGGGTCTTTATTGTGGCCAGGACAAGGAATGTCATGTGGGGTGCACCTCGAACGCGGATTGCGGTTCCGTCGCTTGCGACGCGTCCAAATGCGACCTCTTGACCTGCGACCCTCTCACCCACCAGTGCACCGGCTGCAACTCGGACGCAGACTGCGGCAAAGGAACGGAATGTGACGCGGCAACCAAACACTGCGTGCCGCGCTGTGGCACCTCGTCCACTTGCCCGGCTGGTTGGACCTGCTGCCAGAACACAACCTGCGTCAATCTGCAATCCGACGAAGCCAACTGTTTCTATTGCGGCAACATTTGTCCCAATTCGAACGCTACTGCCCAATGCCTCAACGGTGCATGCAGAATCGACAAGTGCGATAGCGGTTATGATAACTGCGACAAACTAAATAGTAATGGGTGTGAAAAACTTCTGTCCGCAGATCCCAAGAATTGCGGCGCCTGCGGTACAGCCTGCAGCGCCACACAAGTGTGCAAACTCGGTGTTTGCAGCGAAGCATCTTGTACTGGGTCATTTGCAAACTGCGACACTGCAGATCCAAACTGCGAAACGGACACTGACAACAACGTTCAACACTGCGGCAGCTGCCTGGTCGCGTGCAACAGTACCAATGGAATACCCTCGTGCAATGCCGGCGTATGTTCCATTACCTGTACTTCAGGCTTCGGGGACTGTAACAACAGAGCCAATGACGGCTGTGAAACGAGTTTAAAAGATAGTACCGACAATTGTGGTGCCTGTGGCGCAAAGTGCACTAACGATCACGGAACTACTACTTGCGCCACGGGTAGCGCCGGTACCAAATGTTCGCCCTCCTGCGGCGCCGGCTTTGCAGATTGCAACGGCAACCCCGCGGATGGTTGCGAAGTGGCCACCACGACCGAGGTCAATAACTGCGGCGCTTGCGGAAAGGTTTGTGCCCTGGCGCACGCGACTGCCGCCTGTACAAACAGCATCTGCACAATCGCCACATGCCAAACCGACTGGGCAGATTGCAATAACGACCCATCCGACGGCTGCGAAACCAATCTACCCACTTCAGCGACCCATTGCGGCACTTGCAGCAACGCTTGCAATACCACCAACGGAACCGCAAGTTGCGCTGCTGGCCAATGCGGCATTACCTGCGTAGCAGGTTTTGCCAATTGCGACGCCAACGCAAGCAATGGTTGTGAAGTCAACCTAAACACGAGCGTAGATAACTGCAACGCTTGCAAAAACGTATGTCCGGATCAACCTAACGGTACGGCCATCTGCCGCTCCGGAGTGTGCGGTCTCACCAACTGCCAAGCCCCATTTGGTGACTGCGACAGTAACCCCAACAACGGCTGCGAAGCGAACACGGACGGCGATCCGAACAACTGCGGCGGTTGCGGCAATAAGTGCGTCATTGCTCACGCGACAGCCAAGTGCACGCTCGGCGTTTGCGGAATAAGCACCTGTGACCCAGGCTTTGCTGATTGTGATGGAAGCCCGGCCAATGGCTGCGAGGTCAATCTCAAGACCGACACGAGCAACTGCAACGCCTGCGGTGCCAAGTGTGCGCCGGCCAATGCCGTCGGCTCATGCGTTGCAGGTGCCTGCATAGTGACGTCCTGCACCGGCAATTTCCAAGACTGCGATGGTACCCCGACCAATGGCTGCGAAGCCGACACGTCCAGCAGTGTTACCAACTGCGGGCGCTGCGGCACCCCAGGTAATCCGGCCACTTGCGACAATACTCATGGTACGCCCGGCTGTTCTGGTGGCGTCTGCACAATCGCCTGCGCTGCTGGCTTCGGCAATTGCGATGGCAACGCCGCCAATGGCTGCGAGGCTACCACGACCAGCAATGCCTCCAACTGCGGCACTTGTGGCACGACTTGCGTTGCCGCAAGCGGTACGCCGGCTTGCCTGAACTCTGCCTGCACCGTTGCAGGATGCAACGCAGGATTTGCCGACTGCGATGCCAAGTACTCCAATGGCTGCGAGGCTCGACTGACGACAGATGCGGCGAACTGCGGCGCTTGCAATAATATCTGCAATTCGAGCAATGGTACGGCCTCCTGCGCCAATGGAGCGTGCTCGGTTGCCTGCAGCGCGGGTTTCGGCAATTGCGACACTCTGGTCTCGAATGGTTGCGAAATAAACCTATCAACCAGCATGCAAAATTGCGGCACCTGCGGTCAAACCTGCGCGCCCGCGAATGCAACTGCCACTTGCGCCGCCAGCAATTGCTCGATTACTGCCTGCAATACCGGGTTCGCGAACTGCAATGCCCTGATTGGCGACGGTTGCGAAATCAATCTGACGTCCGATCCAAACCATTGCAACACCTGCTCCACAGTGTGCAGTTTTGCGAATGCGACCGCTGGTTGTAACAGCGGAGTATGCGCATTGGGAGCGTGCGACGCGGGCTATGCCAACTGTGACGGGGCGGCGGCCAATGGTTGCGAGATCAATCTCAAGACGGACCCTGCACATTGCAACAGCTGCAGCACGGTTTGCGCGTATACCAACGCCTCGGCAACGTGCAGCAACGGGACTTGCGCTATCGGGACGTGCACCGCCGGCTTTGCCAACTGCGACGGTAGCCCAGTCAACGGCTGCGAAGTGAACCTTACGTCGGATGTAAACAACTGCAACGCCTGTGGTACCAAGTGCCCGACGACGGGCGGCACTCCGGTATGCACGGCTGGGGCATGCGGATACAGCACTTGTGGCGCCGGGCTTGCCACTTGCCCTCCGGGTGCGACTTGCGCCACCAACACAACGAATGACGTAAACAATTGCGGAGGATGTGGCACCAAGTGCACGTTTGCCAATGCGGCCGCCAGCTGTGTCAGCAGCACCTGCACGATGGGCGCATGCACAGCGGGCTCCGGCAACTGTGACGGTTCGGCCGCCAATGGCTGCGAGGTTAATCTCAAGACCGACGCAAACAACTGCAATGCCTGCGGCACGAAGTGCACGTTTGCCAATGCATCGGCCACTTGCGGCAACGGAGCGTGTGCCATGGGCGCCTGCAACGCAGGCTTCGCCGATTGTGATGGCAATCCGGCCAACGGCTGCGAGATCAATCTAAAGACTGACGTCAACAACTGCAACGCCTGCAACACCAAGTGTTCGACATCTGGGGGTACGCCGACCTGCACCAACGGAAGTTGCGGTATCGGTTGTGCTGCGGGCTTCGGCGACTGTGACAGTAACCCCGCCAATGGTTGCGAAACCAATCTTAACAGTCCGACACATTGTGGAGGCTGTAATACCGTGTGCAGTAGCACCAATGGCACCGCCACTTGCTCCGCTGGTGTCTGTGGCATCACGTGCAATGCCGGCTATGGCGACTGCGATGGTAGCGCTGCCAATGGTTGCGAAATCAATACGAACACCAACCCCAATTATTGCGGCAATTGCAGCACCGTCTGCGGCGCAATCAACGGTACCGCCAGCTGTACGGGCGGTGTCTGCGGTATTGCCTGCACCGCTGGGTACGGCAATTGTGACGCGAACTTCGCCAACGGCTGCGAGACCACTCTTGCCACCAATGCGGCGCATTGCGGTAATTGCGCGACCGCTTGCACGTATACCAATGCCTCAGGTGTGTGCAGTGCTTCTGTCTGCCAGCTTGGCACCTGCAATGCAGGTTACGGGAATTGTGACAGCACGGCCTCCAACGGTTGCGAAGTGGCTCTCAATACTACAACCGACTGTGGCACCTGCAGCAACGCCTGCACGAATGCTCATGGTACCACTGCCTGTACAGCGGGAAGTTGTGTGCCTGCCTGCAGTTCGGGGTACTCCAGCTGCGACAGCAATGCCGCCAATGGTTGCGAACAGAACACCGGTACCGACGTGAACCATTGCGGTACTTGCACGAATGTTTGTTCCTATGCCCATGCAACACCCGCCTGCTCGGGTGGTGCCTGTTCGATGGGCGCCTGCGCCTATTTGTACGGAAACTGCAACGGCAGTACGGCGGACGGTTGCGAAAAGCCGCTCACGGCTGACACGAGCAATTGTGGAGTCTGTGGCACTGTATGCTCGAGCAACCACGGCACGGCTTCCTGCTCGGGTGGCGCCTGTAGCATCGCTTGCAGCGCCGGCTACGCCAACTGCGATGGTAGTGCGGCCAACGGCTGCGAGATTAACACGCAAACTGACAGCAACAATTGCGGGAGTTGTGGCAATGTCTGCGCAACGAGCTGCGTAGCTGGGGTTTGTGCTGGGCCTTGCGGAAGTTACTGCAGTAGCCCGACGGCGTTTGCTGGTGGCAACTTTAATTCTGGAAACCTTGGAACCGGAACCTTCTGCTATCAAACATCGGGAACCGTCAATGGTGGCAACTGTTCCAACTTCGTTAGCCCGCGCACTCTGTCCGTCAACGGGACCGTCATGAATTGCGGTGGGTGGACTTTGCCGGCCAAAGTCAATGGGGGTTACTGTGTCTATGGCCCGGCAGGCGGCCATACTTATGATGCTTTCGCAACTTGGTGAAAGCCGTCTAGACCACGCGGGCCCAGTGCGCGTGTCCACGTGCCGTCAAGACAATAAAATTCAAAAACAAGACTCTCGATTTGCGATTTTCGATCGGTAGCCAGCGTATTTCTGTCGCCTCGACGCCGGTAAGGCTTGGCGCTACTCTCGGGCATCGATTTTGCCATGACGACAATTCGCAGTGCCCTAATCTGGACAACCCTGGTAGGCTCGTTCGTAGTGGGCCTCACGCGGCCTCTTGTTGCTGAGGAGAAACTCACCAACCGTTACCCCTTTGACCCCAGTTGCCCCTGGGGCAGGCTCGCTAACGGCAAAGGTATGGTGGTTCGGTGTCTCACCGAAAGTGAAGCCCTCGGCTTGAGCAATGCCCGGGCCAGTACTCAGCCGGTTCCAGCGCCCACCACAAATGCAGCTGCAGCAGAAACTCCCGCGCAACCGAAGAAGACTTTGGAAGTTCTGGACGCAGACGTCGTGAGCGTTACCGCCGACGAAGGCAACTTGGCGATCGCTCGAAAGAAGTTGAGAGTCCCGCGGGAGCAATATGTTCGCTGCGTGGCGGACAATGGGGGGCTGGCAACGGACACGGGCGAAGTAACCGTTCGCTTCTTGGTACGTGAGCGCGGGCGCGCCGAGGGAACCAGTGTCGAGAAGNNGTCGTCGATCGGCGACCGGTCGGGACTCCAGAGGGTCCGGTCGTGGGTGCCACGGTCGTGATTAGAGTTTCAAAGACTGCGAAGCACTAAGCACAATCGGTAGCCGGCCGGTGAGTCGCACCTCGTGCGACTTGACGCAAAAATGCCTGTAACGGTACGGTGAATAAGTACCACCGGTAAGACGTTCTCAAGAACGCTCAGCCGAGTGGAGGGCCACCATCGGCGCGCATCGGTCCAAGCCTGTGAGCGAATTCGACGAAAAAACTAGAGTCACTCAGGTCGTCCAGAAGCCGGCCGGTGAAGAAGGCGGCGGCAATGATTGCTTGGTCGTCATCTACGCGCCGGAACCCGGCCTGCTCGGGAAGCGGTTCGTCCTCGATCGCGCGGTCTTGCGGGTCGGCCGCGGCGCGGACAACACGGTAGTCCTCGACGGTGATTCCGTATCGCGCCGGCACGCGCGTTTCGAGAAGCGCGGCAACCGCTGGTACGTGGTCGATCTCAATTCAACCAATGGGACGTATCTCAACGAACAACTCGTCATTGGCGAGCAAGTTCTGAACAACGGCGACCGTGTCAAGGTGGGTCCCGCCATATTGAAGTTTCTCAGCGGCGCGGACGCGGAAGCGAAGTACCACGAAGAAATTTACAGAATGACAATTGTAGATGGGCTCACGCAAATCCACAATAAGCGTTACCTTTTCGAGGTATTGGAGCGCGAATGTGTTCGAGCTCGGCGCCATGAACGGGCGCTAAGCGTCATTATGTTCGACATCGATCACTTCAAGCGGATCAACGACAAGTTCGGTCATCTGGCAGGGGATCATGCGCTGCGTGAGCTCGCAAGAATCTGTCAGGAGCGAATCCGTCGCGATGAGACATTCGCTCGCTACGGTGGCGAAGAGTTCACGGTTGTATTGCCCGAAACCGCGCTAGACGGCGCGCTCAGCCTGGCCGAGGACTTACGCACCCGAGCCGAGACCAATGAGTTCGTGTTTCAGTCGGAGAGTATTCCGCTCACGATTAGCCTCGGCTGTGCCCAATTGGAAACGTCCGACAAAAATGCTCTCGATTTGATCCAGCGCGCGGACGACAAGTTGTACGAAGCTAAGCACGGCGGACGTAACCGCGTTTGCGCGTGAGCCAAAAGCTCGCTAGTAGCGCCTGACCTATTTCAGTCCCATGTCAGCCTCATTCGATCCGTCGCCGGCTTCTGGCAACGAAGAGCCCCGAGTCTCTCCAGCAGCGCCGAGTCCATCGTCGAAGGATTGGGCAGCGCGCGCCGTGCAAGCCAATGCACCCATGGGACCGGGGCGCGGCATGCTGCCACCCGGTATCGTCTACGAGCGAGCCTTCGGATCCAATGTATTTGATGCCGATGGCAATCGCTACGTCGACTTGGCGGCGGGCTTTGGTGCAATCCTGTTGGGACATTGCCACCCGGAGCTCACAGCCTGCATCGCTGATCAAGCTTCAAGGCTCACGCAGTCCTTAGGCGAAGTATTTCCTTCGACCGAGAAGATAGTCCTTCAGGAAATATTGGCGCAAAAGATGGGACCTGGACCGCATCGCGTCATTTTGGGACAATCAGGTGCAGACGCCGTGACGGCTGCCCTAAAGACGGCAGTTTTGGCGACGGGTTTGCCAGGCGTCGTCGCGTTTTCCGGGGCCTATCATGGGCTTAGCTATGCACCGGTGGCTCTCTGCGGCTTGCGCACGAGTTACAAGGCGCCGTTCGCCAATCAATTGAATTCGCACATCCACCATGTGCCGTATCCCAGCAATTGGGAAGAGGGGCAAGAGTCGCTGTCCGAAGTTGCTCGCCTGCTTGCTGTGGGCGATGTTGGCGCGGTCGTCATCGAGCCGATCTTAGGCCGCGGTGGCTGCGTCATTCCGCCCGATGGCTTTCTGTCGAGTCTCACCGAGCTAGCCCGCAAGTATCGAGCGCTCAGCGTTTTCGACGAGATCTGGACTGGCCTCGGACGCTGCGGCTCGCTGCTGTATAGTCGTGCCATCGGCGTCATACCCGACCTCATCTGCCTGGGAAAGGGCCTCGGGGGTGGCCTACCGCTAAGCGCCTGCATCGGGCACTCCCAAGTCATGCAAGCCTGGCAAAGGGACGATGAAGTGGTTCACACGTCGACATTTGCAGGCACTCCGTTAGCGGCTGCCGCAGCAATCAGGCTGCTGCAAATCCTGGAGCGCGACGCCATTATCGAACAGACCCTTCGCCGTGGGGAATTATGGATGGAAGCGCTCCGCAAGCGACTGAGTCCATTGACAATCGTGAGAGAAATCCGCGGCCGCGGTTTCATGGTTGCAATCGACCTAGGTCCGAAAGCGGGCATTGCTGCCGAGGCCGCCAACCGTTTACTGGGCAGCGGCTGGATTACATCAACGGGCGGCGGCCAGCGCGAGGTGCTAATTCTAACCCCGCCGCTGACCATCTCAGACCACTTGCTAATGTGCGCGACGAATGCCTTGCACCAATCACTGTCGGAGTTGAGCGGATAATGTCCACGGCTGACTCCTCCTGGTTGACGATTTCTGATGGCTTACACTCACGTGTACAAGAGTTCATTCGGTCCAATCGCCACAGCCCCGAGGGTTTCGAGCAATTAGCCCTGAAAATAGCGAAATACCAGGTCGAGTTCATCCCGGGCTACGCGCGCCTCGTGCAGGCGCACCACTCCCGACTCGGCTCGCTAGATTCATTGCCCGCTGTCCCAGTCGAGGCATTTCGCTTGACCCGTCTTGCTGTGCATCCGGCCGCGGCAGACCGAGCGCGATATGTGTCGAGCGGAACAACTTCTGCGCACCGAGGTACTCACTTCATGCGGCGCACAGATACCTACCGAACATCGGCCATCAGCTGGGGTCGGCAAGCTTTGCTACCCCGGGGTTCTGTGAAGGCCGCAGTCGTCGCGCTTTTGCCCGCTGAAAGTGCGGGCACCTCATCGCTTGCGGCCATGGCGCAGATGTTCATGGAAGCCTTTGACCCAGTCGCCGACGGGAATGACTCAATCGCTTCTGGAGCAACCCGTTGGCTCCTGACCGAGCAGGGGATCGATGTATTGGGGCTCGCGACGCATCTCGAGCGCGCCCGCGACTCGAACGTGCCGCTAATAGTCGTGGCAACGTCATTTGCATTAGTTCGACTTCTCGACGAACTCGGAGCACGCCGTCTGGACATATGGCCGCATGCAGTCGTGATGCCCACAGGTGGATCTAAGGGAAAAACCAGCGAAATATCGCCCAGTGAATTGCGAGATCGAGTCTCTGCTGTGTTTGGTATCGACCCGCGTCAAGTCGTCGGCGAATACGGCATGACGGAACTGTCGAGCCAGCTTTACGAGGGCTGTCTGCCTGGCGGCAGTCTCACGATGGAGCCCGGCATTTACGTACCTCCGCCCTGGCTTCAGGTGTGTCCCGTCGATCCGGAGACGTTACGCCCAGTTGAACCGGAGGCATCGGGCATTGCGCGATTCATCGACCTTGCCAATGTAGATTCCGCACTCTGCGTGGTGACACAAGATATAATTCGTCGTCGCAATGATGGCTTCGAGTTGTTGGGTCGCTCTCAAGGGGCGCCCGCACGCGGTTGTTCCCTGAGCACTGAAGACTGGGTTCTCTTCCATGCCGAGTCGTAACGGGAGGGAGTAAACGGAAGTGACGAGTCAACGCATAGCGCGCCTTCAGCGCTTCCTCGATTCGGCACGCGTGTTATGCCAGCCGGGGCACCCGCTATTTCGCAGAGCCCGCGCCGAGCTACCGGGCGCCACGGGGCTTTCGCCGGAAAATGTCGTTTGGGCCCTAGAAAATGCCCTGGAAATTCAACCCTCAGCTTGGGACTTGGACCTTCTGTGCAGTCGTACGCCCGAGTGTAGGCGTGCTCACGTATTGCTTTCGGCAAACGTGTTCGTGGCATCGCTCCGAGCTATAGCAATCGCAATTGCCGCCGCCCCCCAGGTTTGCGTACGCGCATCACGCCGCGAACCGCTCATGGCTGAGCTTTTGGCTCAGGCAGCGCCCGAGCAATTCCAGTTGGTGGATGAACTGCAAGCCAACCCCGGGGATCACTATTGGGCTTATGGGAACGATGTAAGCTTACGGCAGATCCGACTATCCCTAAACCGCGACGTAGTGTTCCATGCGCACGGTAGCGGATACGGAATTGTCGTCATCACCGACACAGAGATTGACGATGAGCAATCTTCACGGCAGATCGCTCGCGCCCTAGTCGAGGATGTCGTTCCGTTCGATCAACGGGGTTGTCTGAGTCCTCGCATCGTATTGGTACAAGGTAGTTCTGAAGCTGCAAGGCTCCTGCAGCGCACGGTAGCTGACGAGATGAAAAAGCGCGAAGCCCAGATCCCATTGGGTGACATTAGCCGTGAGGAACGCGCCCAAATTGCTCGCTATCGTGATACGCTCTGCATGGCGGGAGAAGTTCTAGATGCTGGTTCGGGTTGGGTCAGCTTGGAGACCCAGATTCTCCCTTGGATTTTGCCACCTATCGGTCGAATATTGCACATTCGACCCACCAAGAACGCAATCGAAGACGCCCTTGCTCACGCAGCCAAACTAACCACAATTGGAGTGGGCTCGACGGAGGCAAGCACGGCGAGCCGCCTCCAAACAGCCTTCCCCAACGTAAGAATCGCAAAACTCGGTCAAATGCAACGCCCGAAACTCGACGGCCCCGTAGATCTGAGAAACCTCCAAGGCGAAATTACTTAGACTACCCAACTAGTTTCAAGCGACGCTTCTTATCGCCGAATTCGCGCTCGAGCACGGGCGCGGCTGGTTCGTCGAGCGGGACATTGCGACCCTTGGCGTAGATCGGGTGCCTGCCTTGCGTCTTGTACCATTCGGCCGTCGTTGCAGTCCTAAACATTTTCTCAACGATCTGCCGCCAGCCTACGCCGGTGTTGTAAGCGCAAAACGATATCTCCCCCATTTGTGTACCGTAGGGAATGATGCACATCTCTGTGCGACGAAAATCGTAAGTCCATAGATCCTGAAACCACATGCCGGCAACGAACAGAAATCGCCAAGGGAACTCACTAGCATCCCCCTCGCTCGCGCCCACCTCGCCCCCACGCACGCCGATCTGGCTGATCATTTGTCGGACGATTTCTGGTACGTGGTAGCCTTTGGGAGCGGCTTCGGATCGAAAATTCCTCATTACGCTCAGGGCCAATGCAGTAAATGCCCAGGGCTTGCTCAGGCCCTTGTCGGATATCTGCTGTACGTCCTGGAGCAGTTGATCGATGTTCAGGAACTCGGCGAGCGGCACCATCTGCTTGGTAACCTTATTCACCAGGAGAATCGTGCCAATCCCGCAGTTGGGATGGCACCCGCAATTGAGTGAACCAAACGCTGTATCAGGGCCTTGCAGTAGATCTACGAAGTCACTAAACGGATTCATTGCACTGAGCGGCACCCAGTCACGCATCGGCTCGGTGATCCCTAGTTGTGTCTTCAGGTCATGCGCTAAATGACTGAGTGTATAGCGCTTAGCGACTCGTTCCTCGTCGCTCACATTTTCATCGCGACCCGTAAAACTGATCGGCTGAAACGAAACTACGGTAACCTTTTCCGCGTTATCAATCGCGAACTTGACCACCTTGCCCACTTCACCGTCATTGATGCCGCGAACGACAGTCACTACGAGCACTACGTCAATCCCCGCCTTGTACAGATTGTCAATCGCTCGTTGCTTCACGTCGAAAAGGTTGCCGACCTTTCGGTGACGGTGGGCCTCGTTGCTCGTTCCATCGAATTGCAAGTATGCAAGGCGAAGACCCGCACGCTTAGCGGCATGGCAAAACTCGACATCCTGTGCGAACTCGATGCCATTCGTGGCGCATTGCACGCAGAAGTACCCAACTTTTCGGGCATAAGCGACGGCATCCAAGAAGCTCGGATGCATGGTGGGTTCGCCGCCGGAGAACTGTACGCTCAATTGGCGTCGCGGCTGAATCGTCACTGCATCGTCTAGGATCTTCTTTATGTCCTCGAAGTCCAGCTCGTGAACGTAGCCAACCTGGTTTGCATCCATGAAGCAGGGCTCGCACATCATGTTGCACCGGTTGGTCAGGTCAACGGTTAGAACCGAGCCCCTGCCATACTTAATCGTCGAGGTGCCGTGATTCCGGAGCGGTGTCTTTGGGGCCAGGAAATCGCGACCAGGAAATTGACTTTCGATCCGCTGCATGAAGTTCGAATCGATGCTGAGTGTATCCTCGTATCTGCCGTGCGTCGGACATTCCTTTACCATCAGAATGCGCCCGTCCTGTTCGATTATATCCGCGGGGATCTCTCCGGGGTGTCCTTCAATCAAGATGCGCCAGTCGGTCTTGCCTTCGACGATTGATGCCCGCACCTCTTTGACGCATTCGGGACACAAGGAATCCGTTCGCCGCGGCCAGCCGAGAGGAGGCTTAGTCCGGGTCTTCTGGAGCGGTGCGGGAGCCCACTTGGGTTGCGGCTTGGATTTGGAACCCACCCCAGCCCACTCTAGGCAGTGCGGCCAAAGGGTATTCGCGAGTGCGCTGGCAACTACTTCCGCACGGCCCAAAGCTCGATCGAATAGCGACACCATTAGTCCGGAGCATACACGCGATTTTGCGCCTGGCGATATGGATTGAACGGGTCCAGCCGACCCCATCTGGTCAGCCAAGCAGCCCCAGTCGCTCGAGTAAGGCATTTTTGTCCGGCTTTCGACCACGAAATGCAACGAATAGGTCCATTGGATCGCGCGAATCCCCTGCGGCGAGGACGGTCGTTCTCCAGCTTTGACCCAAGTCCGAATTGTCGATTCCTTCTCTTGCAAAACGCTGAAACGCATCTGCTTCCAAAACCTCGGCCCACTTATAGGCATAGTACCCGGCGGCATAGCCTACGGGTCGTGCAAAGAGGTGCGAAAACGTGGTCACCATGCCGTAGTCGCGTGGCAGCGGAGCCGCCGTATATTCCTGTTGAATCGAGCGAGCAAAGTCCAACACATCGCCACGAGGATTGGCCGCATAGTCCATGTGCAGACCCAGATCGAGCGCAGCAAAACCGAGTTGGCGCATTTGTGCAGTTGCGGCACGGAATCGTCGAACTGCCTGCAATCTACCGAGGAGACGAGCTGGAATCGGCTCATTCGTTTGCCAATGGCGGGCAAAGCGGTTCAGGACTTTGACTTCCCAACACCAATTTTCCATTATCTGCGAAGGCAACTCGACGAAATCGTGGGCTACCCGTGTTCCTGCGAGTGACCGGATCGGTACACGCGACAGACAATGGTGAAGCAGATGTCCGAACTCGTGCCACAGTGTTTCAGCGTCGCGGTGGCTGAGCAGGCTCGGCGCATCCGCGGTCGGTGGAGTTGCATTGGCGGATACCACGGCAATGTTGGGCACGCCGGACACGAGGCCATGCATCCACGCACCGCCTTGTTTATTTTCCCGTGGGTACAAGTCCACATAGAAAATGCCCAATTGCTCACCACCGACGTCGCTGATGGCGTAGACTCTCACGGCCTTGTCCCAAGTAGGCAGTCCGTCAAGCGCTTCGATCTTGAGGCCAAACAACTCGCTAGATACGGTAAAGACGGCCTCGAGCATCGACTCCACCGGAAAGTAACCTCGCAGCTCCTCTTCATCGAAGTCGAGTTGCGATCTGCGCATCTTTTCCGCGTAGTACCCCATGTCCCACGCCGAAATTTCAACATCGCGACTACCGGTGAGTTCGTTGCGAAATTCGACCAGCTCCCGCCGCTCGCGCTCGAAGGCGGGCAAAGTGGCGAGCTTGAGGTCTTCAATGAATTCTCGCGCAACCGCGCCCCGCTTTGCCATGCGATCGGCCATTGTTAGATCAGCGAAGTTGTCGAAACCCAACAAGCGCGCCTTCGCATGACGCAGGCGCAGAATTTGTTCCAAGAGTTCCCGATTGACAAACGCACCGACGGTGCAGCGCGCGTCATTGGCGCGCCAGATACGTTCGCGCAGCTTCGAATCGTCGGCATAGGTTAACACGGCTACGACCGACGGCGATTGCAGGGTGAGCCGATAGCCCGTGAGCCCCTTCTCGGCGGCACTTGCCCGCGCCATTGCCAGGGCGGATTCGGGCAAACCAGCGAGCGCGGATGAATCGGCAAACACGAGTTCGAATGCTTGAGTTGCATCGAGCACATTTTGCGAGAACTTCGCCGTCAGTTGGCTGAGTTGCTCGTCTAGTTCACCCAGCCTCAATTTGTCACTGTCACCGAGCCCCGCACCATGCCGTTTAAATTCCTCGAGGGTCTTGTCCAAAAGGCGCTTCTTGATTGGATCGAGCCTCCTGGCGTTTTCAGTCTCGGCATAGGCGACAAAGCGATTGTAGAGTGGTCCATTGAGTAAGAGCCCCGTGTAGAAAGCGGTGGTTATCGGCAGCGTTGCGTTGTACGCGGCGCGCAATGCCGGGGTCGTAGCAATTGACTCCAAGTGCTCGACGATGGACGTGCTAATCTCCACGGGCTCAGTGAGGCGCTCGAGGGCTCCTAGCGTGTTTTCCCAGGTCGCAGGTGCGGTTTCGCCTACCAACGACTCAATCTCTGAATTGGCCCTACCAATCAGCGTTGATATCGAGGGTACGACATCGTCCGCTGCTACTTGATCGAAGGCAATTGGATGTTCCGGGCAGAGGAGTATTGATTTCATTAATAGCCTGGTGTTTCGAATTATAACGGGGGACGGGCCCTCGCATTGTAATCAAAATGCCTCGTCGTTTGTGCAGAGCGTACTAGGCTTTACCCAGTGCTCAACCGTTCGGCAATTATCTTGAGTGATCTTCACCTCGGGCCGACCTGTCCGCCCGACACTGCAGTTGCCGCTGCCCGAGTAATAAGACGGCATCCGGGGCATGAAGTCATCCTCCTAGGCGACACATTCGACCTCTCGATTGACCCTCCCAAACTCGACCCCGCGTTGAGTGTATCTCGCCACTTGGCCGCTAATCCCGAGTTCAAGGACGCGCTGAGGGAACGACTCGTTCAGGGCACCCCCGTGACTCTATTCGCCGGCAATCACGACGCACAGCTGGCCGCTCCCCATGTGCGAAATAGGATGCTGGACTGCCTGGGGCTCAATGAAAGAGCACATCTGGCCTGTGGGACTTGGTGCTTGAATTGGGAAGGCTTGCATCTCGAGCACGGCCACATGTACGATCCTGACAATGCTCAGACGCATCCTTTAGTGGCGCCCCACTTTGATACCGAGCCGCTCGGCATTAAGATGATGAGAAATGTCCTCGCGCCGAGCAATGCGCTGTTCTTCGCCCACGCACATGAGCTTACTCCACTCAGAGGTTTGACTCAGGCGTTCGTACAAATGGGTCCGCGCGCTCCTCGCCTCGTTACGCGGTACTACCTTGAAGCCTTGAAGGTATTCGCACGAGCAAAGTCCTCTTCATTTTTCGAAGAGGAGTCACTTGGTGCCAGCCGCCTGCTAGATTGTGCGCTAGCCAGCAATCTAGATATTGAACACTTGCGGCAACTCCTAACGAAGAGAGCAAGTCCAAGGCATCACCGCAAGAAAGACGCCTTTTTCCGCCTCTATTTGGACCGCTCGATCGCAACTGCCATATGGTGGTCGAGTTCCGTATTAGGCGCGGTCACTTCAATTCCGGCATTTTGGGGGATGACGGGTGTTAGCCTAGCGTTTCTGGGTGCATCCCTAGCGCGTGGCAAGAATCGATATAGCGGCAGCCTGACCAACCGGCTGCGAAACGCGGCGTTGAATGTGAGAACGCTCGTTGACGCGCGTGCCGTCGTGTTTGGCCACACACACGTGGAAGAGACCGTTCCAGGCTACGTCAACAATGGTTCATTTGGCTTTGGCGGACACAACGGCCGTACCTATTTGTTGCTGGAGTCGCGCGACTCGCTCTATCGCGTTAACGCGAATGACGGTCATGAACCACAGCGGCTTGATATACTCATTGCACGCGAAGCCGACAGCAACTCGACCCGAGAATTCGCCGCTTAGGTAGCGACCCGGTTCTGCGCGTCGCGTCTGACAAAGGCGTCGCATTCTCGATTGAGGCGTCGTTCTAATGCTTGTGTAGCATCTTTAGCGCGATTGCAGCCACCAACAGTAACGTCATTCCCACGACAAGAGCGAGTACGATGATCCGATACTTGGCACGTCGTGCTCGAACCTCGGGGCTAATCGAGAGCATGTGCATTGGGTCGACAAACTCATCATGCTCGTGAAAGTCTTCCACGCGAGCGGACACTGGAGCGCCTATGGAGAAAAACTCACCCGACAATTCCGATTCTGGTCCCTCGGTGCCACCTTGAGGCTTGGACTTCGCTGAAGTAACCGCCTTCTTCTTGTCTGCTTTCGAGTGTGGCTTTTCACTGGCAGGACCCGACTGGGGGGGCTTGTCCGAACTCTTAGCCTCGGATTTGACCGTAACCTGCTCAGACTTGGCCGTGGGTGCCGTAACCTGCTCAGTCTTACCTGTCGGTACCGGACTCTGTTCGGGCTTAACCGTTGGTACTGGACGCTGCTCGGGTTTTGCAGCTGGTGCCGTTACTTGTTTCTCGACGGCAGGTACTTCATCGGGGACATCCCAGCCGTCAGGCTCCATGATGTTCTCAGAGATGTTCTCTGATTGAAGAGGCGTAGCGCTGCCCGTTGTTTCGCTGGCGGTAGCCGAGCTTGGTGGCGGCGCAGTCTGACTTGTCGACACTATCGGTACAGAAGATGCCGTTGGTTCAGTGGCAACGGTTGGTGACGGGGGTGCTGACGAAACAGTTATCACAGACGAAACGATAGGTTCGGTCGAAACACCGGGCGCAGCCGAAACCGTTGGAAACGCCGGCTTCTTCGTTAGTTCTGGAATTGCCGGCGGCGGCTGACTTCCCATCACGTGGGTAACGAGGCGCGCTATATCCGATGGATCGAAGTCACTTTCAGGACCTTCGGTGAGCAACTTCTTCAGAGTCGAGGCATCAACACCTGCGGCTAAACTGCCGGGTTTTGTTGTTGACTGTGTTTGGCCTTTCGACTTTGAATCTGTTCGAGACCGTCGGTTCAGTAAGGCAATATCGGACTTCGCCTCCGCTGGAACGGCTGACACCTTTCGCGAAGCGTTGCCCGCAAGCGGTTCGATCTGACGACGCTTCTCTTTCGGTAACCCACTACGTTCAGGTTCTATTCTCTCTTTTGGCAATACGTTGTGAGAAGGTTCGCCGTTGGCCTTTGGCGATTCGGCGCGTGCCAGTTCATTCGTAAATGGCTCTGTTGCTGGTGGGCCAATCGATATGACACGCTTCGGCGACAAGGCTTGCGCCGAAGCAGCTGCGCTCGAGTGATTCGGCTTTACCGACTCCTCCCAACCGGAATCTATGTCTGGAGCGTTGGGACGAATAGACGCGGGCTTGCTGGCCTTGGGGCCAGCCGATGCCTCCGACACCGCAGCGAATTCACCAGATTTTGAGCGCTTCCCACCTCCAGAGGAATTACCTGACGTGGGTTGTCCGGGGCTCATTGGATTTATGTCAAGACGGGCCACGTTAGCCACGGTTTTCCCGTGTCGGCAGCCAGACGCTGCGGCTCACAACCGGCCGACCAGCGCCGCGTCACTGACGTATGATCTGAGTACCAGATGGTGGCGCAAAGGTAAACTCGGTTGGCTCCACTTTTGTATTAACCGTTGGGCTGGAGAAGTCGAACCGATTGCGATTCCCCTGTGCGTCGACCAACAAAACGCGGCGAACCTGAGCGGTCGCAGCATCAACATACAAAATCATGGCCTTGTATGCGGGTGTGGCTTCCTTGGGTTTCGCCTCGATTACGAACCCCCCCTCGAACTTCATTTGACGTGCATCGAGCTTCTTTAGGGCAAATGACTGCTGGAGTTTGCCCTCACCTACCAAAAACGACAGGGCCGCCGGATAGGCACTTTTACCCATGTCGCTTTCGAACATCTGCTTGTTTTCTTCCTCGTAAACGCGAATCAGTCTGCCGTCGGCAATTACGCGATTGCCGTTATTTTTGTAGCGCCAGCTCATCTTCCCCGGTTTGGCGAAGAGAACGTCGCCAAAACTTTTCTTCTCGATTCCGGTCGAACGAATGACGTACGTCTGTTTGAAAGCAGCTCGAAAAGTCTTAGTGTTATCGTAGAAGGCCTGAACGCGCTGTGCGATGTCTTGCGCCGTTAGCTCGGCGCCTGCGTTGCGCGGCGCAGCCCACAGTCGTGTAACCGAGAGAGCAACCACGAGGCTGACGACAAGCGGCCCTATCTTTGCCAAACACCGACCTAATACAATATTGCCACTTGTCATAGTTTCAGTTCCCGCGGGTCAGATCCAAGCATTTGTGTTCTTGCAGCAATTCGTATGAGAAGCAATGCGACTTCGCGAAGGCTGACAAGACTCCAATTAATCCCACAAAACTACGCAGAGAGACCCTGCAATATTCCCAAATTTCGAAGTACTTCCAAGTCGCGTGGCGCCCAATCTTCACGACGAGTCCGAACTCACACGAGAGTTTGGAACTTGAACGGCTGAACAAATCTCAAGCAGTTCCAGCCGCATCTAGGCATTTCACGTACTCGTCCACCCGGGTTACCCCGGCAATGTTCGCAGGTCGGCTAAAGGGCCCGCTTCGCTACCTTCTTCTCAACCGCGCCAACAATTGAGGGGTCAGCTTTTTGGGGACTTTACGGCCCGTGGCCACGAGCGTCGGCAAGTGCGCGACTCGCAGGTGTGTAACGGCCAATGCTAGGGCATCCGTTGCGTCGGAGCGCGGCAGCTGATCGAGACCCAGCATTGCCTTCATCATTAGTGCAACTTGACGTTTGTCAGCCGCGCCACGACCCGCAACGGTCCGTTTGACCAAAGCAGGTGAGTATTCACCAATCGTTACGGCTGAGCGCGCGAGCACCAGCAATACAACACCCCTTGCATGGCCCAATTTGGA
>PMCK01000601.1 GCA_003154095.1 Myxococcales bacterium
GCCCCAACGATATCGCATAGGTCGCGCAAGTGATCCGCCTGCGCGCTCCTTTCGACTGTTAACGTAGCAATGCCAATTGCCACTATCGCGAACAAGGCTGAAAGTCGACTGGTCATAGTTCAAAATGGGTTGATAAAGTCCAATATCTTGCTGAGCCATCCACGGTCCACCGTATCGGCTACGTCTCCCCGACCCGTGAACTCAACTCGGGCGTCGGCGATCAATTTTGACGACAATGTGTTGTCATTTTCGATATCGGCCGTGCGGATTACTCCAGATATGTAGAGGTGATATTCCTCATTGTTGATCATTACCACCTTGGTGCCTTCAACATACAAGTCGCCGTTGGGCAGCTCTTGCTTTACACGTACCGCGATGCTTCCGCTGAGCTTGCCTTGACGCTGAGTTTGACCTTCACCACTAAAATCGGTTTGGCTTGCAAGTTGGACCAACGAATGAGGGTCAATATTAGGGTAAGCTTTCTGAATGGCCGGGATTAGACCAAGTAGCGAATCGATTTGGTCTTGGCGTTTCGAGCTCTTCGTGAGATCCGTTTTGGCTCCGCCTTGGGCGTCGGCTTCCTCATTTATTGTAATCTGCACGACGTCGCCGACGCGCAAGGCCCGCGTATCCTCAAGATATCCTGCCTGCGCCTCGGAATAGATGGAACCTT
The DNA here is from genome assembly GCA_003154095.1 of Myxococcales bacterium. GTDB lineage: Bacteria > Myxococcota_A > Polyangia > Polyangiales > Polyangiaceae > FEN-1139. Next base: position 674 of record PMCK01000601.1, read on the forward strand.
TGGCAGGTCTAGAATCCTTTTGTGTCGCTGCGTACTCGCCCGTTTCGTATTTCCGGTTGCGTGGTGTAAAGGGACGAATATGCGCGGGTCCACAGGCGGCTTCGAGCATTGAGCTCATCAGCAACAATGCGGCAAGCGTGCGACTCGATTTCACGGCAGCACCACCGACGCTTCTCGAATAGAAGTAATTCGCGCCCGGAGGACCTTATGCGTCCTCACCACCTGGCAGGGAACGATGTCGCCGATGTCCGCAGGGCTCGATAGGGTCGCTGCGGCGGAAATGCGGGTCGCTCCCGTGTCGATTACCAGGTTTATCGTCGATCCCCGTTCCAAGGCGTAGCGTGATGCGCGCTCATCCAGCTGCAGATCAGCCGAAACGGTCAATCGCATTATCAGCGCGCCTCCTGCGACCAGTTGGACGACAGGCGATATTCGGGACATTCCGGCGTGTTTGGGCAGGCGCGGCATCTGAATGTCACCCACTTGGACCCCAGGTACCAAGGCAAGTGTTTTCGGCAGGCTCAAATTCTTCAACAATGCGCCTTCTGGAAGGAGCGCCGACAACGCTGGACGAATCAAGCCGTCCAAGTCGAGCTCCGATAGGCGACGGGTTGCACGTTTAACTCTAACGTCACTCGGGATCTCGAGGCCCACGATGCTTTCGTGAGCGAGAAAGGCGTACGTGTGCAATTCGTCTTTCGAATACAATCGAGAGCCCCCGGGTGGCGGGGCCTGTCCCAAGTCAAGGGATGCCAAGGTGCCTGAAGCTTGTGGAACTAGGTCGCGAAAGTAGACGCGAGACGCATTGACCCATTGAATAGTCTCCGCTCTTGCGATTCCACAAATCGTCAACCAGAGCATTGCGGCGATCCAGGCAAATCTTAGCATCCCTACCTCATTTGCGTTGCCGCTTGGAGCATTTGGTCTGCCGTAGTAACTACCTTCGAATTGATCTCGTATGCACGCTGCGCAGAGATTAGGCCAATCATTTCGTCTACGATGTTTACGTTCGATTGCTCCGTTGAACCCTGCAATAGTGTTCCACGGCCCTCTTCACCCGGAAGGCCCACTTGCGGTTCTCCGCTGGCCACTGTCGCCACAAAAAGGTTGTGCCCCATTGAACGCAATCCAGCTGGATTGACGAAATTTGCTAACGTGATTTGTCCAACTTCAACTGGCGTCTGTTGGCCACTTATCTGTGCCGTCACAGCACCTGTTGCGCTAATCGAAACTGCAGTTGAATTTTGTGGAATTGTGATTGGGGGCTCGATGGGCATCCCCTCCGGTGTGACCAATCGCCCTTGGCCATCGGTCTGTAGCGCACCCGCTCTAGTGTAAGCGAGCGTTCCATCGGGTTGTTGAGCCACGAAAAAGCCGTTGCCTTCTATGGCAACGTCCAATTGATTGTTGGTTTGGGCTAGCGTGCCTTGAATGAACAATCTGGAGGTACCTACTACACGCACGCCACTTCCCAATTGCAGACCAGTCGGAGCCATGGTCGTGGCGCTAGTTGGGGCTCCTGGGGCCCTCACTTGTTGATAGAGCAAGTCTTGAAAATCGACACGTTGTTTCTTGTAACCAATCGTGTTCGAATTGGCTATATTGTTCGAAATGCCTTCCAACTGCGTTTCTTGGGCGGACATTCCGGTTGCGGCGATATTCAATGAGCGAAACATAATGTTATGTGGCTAAAGCAACGAAGGTGCCAAAGTGGAGTTGACCAAAATTATTCCCCGTCTAGTACCGGTCCATTGAATAACCCAGTGGCTCAATGGCTCATCTGGCAAGACCGACTTATCCCTCGATTCTCGTCACGCAACTGTCGCTCGAGGTGTCGAGGGCATGACACTGGCAGCCATCTGGGTTCAGCTTCGGGGCGCGCCGGTCGCGCGAGCCATGGTCTCGCGAGTAATCGCCCTGCTAGTTCGAGCCTGCATCATCGGAATCAGCGGATGCATCAGCAGCGGGAGCCGGTGTCGGTACTACGCACTCGCCAGAAACGCAGGTCGCGCCCGNNCGTTTAGACATTCGGAATTACGCATGCAGCTACTGGAACTTGCACAACCCGATGTCAAACACGACGCCACGACAAGTACAAGGCATGACTTTACAAGACTAGAGTGCAACACCAACTCCTCCGTTCAGTATCCCCCAAAGGATTACATTACCTTTCGGCAAGTCACTTCCCAGTGGGAATACGGCGAAGCCCGGTTCCAGGAAAAAAGTAACCTTCTTTCCCAAAGGGAAGCCGAACCGTGCCCCGACGCCCGGCCCAACCATTGTCTCGGGCGTGACGATTCCGATTAGACTGATGTGAAATCCAATCGTCGGCGTCCACCATCGCTCATAGCGCGCTTCCCCACCGAAGGTTGCGCGCCGCTCGATTTCGGCAAAGCCATAGAATCCCAAGCCGTCCGTCAAGGCTTCATCATTGCGCAAGTCGACACCAGCCATCACTCGGGTGCGCGCGCGACTCCATGCAACTGTCCCCGTACCCGGATCGCCCCCTTGCAAACCTGTGCCTAACGCAAAAACTCCGTTAGTCAGCCAACCTTCGGCGTGCGCGGGTAGGGAATACGCTAGCGTCGAGAGTGCAAATGCGAATGCGGACAATAGGCGGTGTGTCACGGGGTATCCCAGTGATCAAGTTGGAGCACGTGCGATCCGTTCGACCGCCATAGTGATGCCAATCAATGCGAGATGTTTAGCCCCTTCACAGCAAACACCATGCCAGGTGTCAAGCGGCCTCAATGCGCTTGCGCTTGAGCATTTCGACCAAAGTCGTACGATTCAATCCAAGCAGACGTGCCGCTTGATTCTTGTTCCACTTGGTCCGTTCCAGCGCTTGACGAATGAGGTTGTTTTCGAAGGACTCAACGGCAGTTCGAAGGTCGATTCCCAAATCGGGCAGTCTAGAAGTGCCCGGCCTGCGTTCGCTGGGCAGTCCGCAAACGCGAGCCGGCAAATCGCGGGGTTGGATCTGCTCACCGCGGGCAAGCAATACAGCTCGTTCTACCGTGTTCTCTAGCTCCCGGACATTGCCCGGCCAATTGTATTGCTCGAGCAACTGCATGGTTGACTCAGCAAAAGTATGAACACTCAGTCGGGCCGTGCGTTGAAGGGCCAGCTTGAGGAAATGTTCGGCCAAGATGGGCACGTCGCCTGCTCGGTCGCGCAGAGGTGGAACGGTCACGTGAATTACGTTGAGTCGATAATAGAGATCTTCGCGAAA
>PMCK01000222.1 GCA_003154095.1 Myxococcales bacterium
ATGTAATTGCGGGCGTTCTCGACGAAATGATGTTCGTCGAACATGAACGCGTCGGGGTACCCAAAGGCATGGACCCGCAGAACTATCCCTAAGAGCAGCATTGCCGCGATCAGGACTCCGAGCGGCCTAGGGCGTAGGAATGTCATAAGTAGTTTGCCGATTGGCATTCTTGCCTGCTCGTGCGTTGCGTTGTCGGAGGGATCTCCCATTGCTTTGTCCTCGGAAGGTCGCGGCCGAGCATAGGCCGGTGTGGCAAATAGGCCAATCGACATCAATACTTGCGCGCGCAGAACGGGGCTATCGGCGGCGGATGTCGGTCAGTGCGCCGGAACCGGGATTATTTCGAGTTTCCGGGTATTTTCGGCAATTCTGGCAGGTTTCGGGCGACTTGCAGGTCAGGTCCACTCGGCAAGTTTCATTGGTCACCCCGAAATTGGCGGACGTCACTATACTGCTGTTCCACAGATGAGCGCATCCCCAAAGTTCCTCGCCGTTTGTCTCAACCCGACGTTGCAAAAGACGCTAGTCTTTTCATCGGTCCGCTCCGGGGATGTCAACCGTTGTCTCAAATCCCGGTTGGATGCGTCCGGAAAGGGCGTCAACGTGACGCGGGTGCTGGTTCAATTGGGCGAGAGCTGCACGCACTTGACTCACGCCGGCGGCCAATTTCGCCGAATCTTCATCAACCTGGCCCAGCAGAGCGGCGTGGCGTTGCAAGCCATCGATTCCAAGAGCGACATTCGGTTTTGCACGACCATGATCGAGCTCGAGTCCGATACCACGACCGAACTCGTCGAAACCTCGGAGCGCGTGTCGGAATCCACCGAAGCGCGAGTGCGCCGAGCTTACACTTCTCTGATCAAACTGCACGAATTCGTGGTGATTTCGGGCACCAAAGCTGCCGGTTATTCCGAACACATAATTCCGGATATGGTTATGACGGCACGGAATCAAGGTTGCCGGGTCATCTTGGACGTGCAGGGCACAGACCTTGTAAAGAGTCTCGAGTTCAAACCAGAAATCATAAAACCCAATTTTTCGGAATTCGCTGCCACGTTCGAACACGACTTGATCGACAGCAAGCCTTCTGATCCAGTTGCCNNGTAACTCGCGGCAACCGTGCAACGTTAGTCAGCCAGGCGGGCGAGGTGTGGCAGCAGGCACCCGAGCCACGCGATGTCGTCAATCCAATTGGCTCGGGCGATGCATTCGCAGCTGGGCTCGCCTCGATCCTGGCCCGAAAAGGATCGCTACGCGATGCTGTCGATGAAGGGAACCGCTGCGGGTTGCTCAATGCCCAACAATTGGCACCCGGGAACCTCGGTCAATCTAGCGTACCAGCACCCAAGCGTAATTGAGTATCTTCGTGCGAATCACGACGGCAACAAATCCTCAGGCAGGGGACACAATTGTCCTTCGCCATCAATGGTTACGACAGTTGCATCGGCCACGAAAATCGGCTTTTCGCCGCCGCGCCGATATACCTCGTGCTTGAAGGAAACGCGATATTCCGACCCACGATCGGCGCGCGATTTGACCTCGAGTTCATCGTGGAGGCGTGCAGGCTGATGAAACCGTAAATGCATGTCGAACACGACGAATAGGCAGCCCTGCTTTTGCATCTCTCCGAGTGAGTAGCCGCATTGCGCCAACATGTCCGTGCGCGCCCGTTCGCAATACTTCAGGTAGTTAGCGTGGTAAACGATTCCGAACGCGTCTGTATCCTCGAGATACACTTTAACCGACAGTTTATTTTCTAGCATATCTTAATTTGGACTCTTCCCGGCCGGTGGCGTCCACCTCCCTTATCCTACCTGAAAGGTCGGTGACCTGTGCCTTGGATTTTCGTACGCTACCTGTACCTCCGTCACGAAAAACGGCCTCCCGCGCACAGGGCATCGGACCTGGCGCGCGGATGGTTGGCGCGCTAGGCGGCCGCTAAAACTGACGAGAGGCTTGCGTCTAGTATGTCCATCGCTTCGTCGACCTCGGCAGTGGTGACTCGAAGCGACGGCATGAAGCGAAGAATGGCTGGGCGCGCCGCATTGACAATCAAGCCATGCTGAAAACATGCGTCCCTCACGGCAAAGGCGACCTCGCTACCCAGGTCAACGGCCCAGAGCAGCCCCTTGCCGCGAACTTGTTTGAAATTCATACGGACTGCAATCTCGGTTAACCCTTGTTCCAGACGTTGACCCACGCATGTCACGTTCGCTAGAAAATCGGCGCTGCATACGACATCCAGCACTGAATTGGCTACGGACGTAGCCAGCGGGTTGCCGTTGAACGTGCCGCCTTGATCACCGTAATCAAAACAGCAAGCCGTGCTTTTCGCCAATGTCGCTGAAATAGGAAACCCTGCACCCAGGCCCTTACCGAGCGTGAGTATATCGGGCAGGACTCGCTCAGCCTGGTGGGCGAAGAGTGTCCCGGTTCGAGCGATACCGGTTTGTATTTCATCGAAAATGATCAAGACGCCGGAATCGTCGGCAAGTTGTCTCAGTGCACTGAGGTATCCTGGCGGCGGCACGACGACTCCCGCTTCGCCCTGAATCGGCTCGACCATGATTGCGACAGTCTGAGCCGAAATTGCCTTCGCGACTGACGAGACATCGCCAAAGCGGACCTTTCGGAATCCCGCGAGCATCGGAGGAAACAGATTGTCCCAACCGGGCTTGCCGCTCGCTGCCATCATAGCCAAGGTTCGACCGTGGAAGGAGTCGTGCGTCGTGATGATCTCGTAAGCCCCATTTCGGTGAAGTTGTCCCCACTTCCTCGCCAATTTTGCCGCAACCTCGTTGGCCTCCGCCCCTGTGCTCGAGAAATGAGCCTGGTCGAGCCCGGTCAGTTCCGACAGGCGCGCCGCCAGTTTTAGCTGAGGTGCATTGTGGAATGCTGGGCTGGGCGTCACCAAAAGCTCAGCCTGTCCCGCGATTGCATCACGTACTTCCGGCGAGCTGTGCCCCAATGCATTGACGGCCCATCCCTGAACGAAATCCAGGTATTGTCTGCCGTTATTGTCCCATAAATGGGACCCGCACCCCCTGACCATTACTAGGTCCGGCCTGGGCGTCACCTTCATCAGATGGTTGTCGTCTATTGTGTTCATCGGTCATCTCCTTTCGGGGCGACCTTCGACCACAAGTCGACGCCGCCCATGGGTTTCGGGCGGCCTGCGTTCTCGTACGGTCTATCTAATGACGAGTCACGCTTCCGCCGCGCATAGCGCGACGTGCAGCGGCGAGCGAAGCTCTGAAACTCGTCATAACGGGCAATAGTTTTTGATAGATTGACCGGAATGTCAAGCTTTCCTTGGAATATTTAGGAAGAAGGCACCCCCGCGTGCGAGAAGTTCCTCCAAGTCCACTACCCATTTGGTAAAGTCTCGTGAGTCTATGCAGGTAGGAGAATTGACGGAGGCGTTGCACCCCTGTCGGAAAGGGGCATGGTCTTGGATATTCGCGTGGATCCTCCCCAGGCTATCGAAAGACTGCAGGTCAAAAACCTTGAAAGGACAGGATACTGATGGACCTCGTCGAAGCACTGTCTTCCCTGGAACAAACCGTGACGCTGTGGTGCATGAGCGTAAACGCCGCAGATGAAGCAGACGCTGCACGGTTCTCCGAAGTCTTGGCGCTAAGGGAACGCATTTCGAGCACCACTCAACAACTCGAACTCATCCGCGCAAAATGGGCGGCCCAGGACCTATCGGGGCCCATTCGTCAGGTCAATCGCCTCACGTCGGAAATACAAGACACGGAGCGAGAAGTGAGCAACGCGCAAGATATTATGGACAAGGTGACTAGCGCACTAGGCATTGCGTCAAAGGCCGCAGGCGTGTTGGGTACGAAGAAGTACACGTCACCGACTTAGCGTGTTGGATAGGTGAGGTGGACGCCACCGGATGAGTGGAGTCGCGTTACTATCTAGCTCGGTGAAGTTGCCCAGACACCGGTTGGTTCAGGCATCTTGATCCTCGTAGGCACGACGATCATGGGTGCTCCGAGTCGCTGCAGGCGGCGTTCGACCGCGTAGGCCGTGTCGTTATGTAGCAATCGCATGGCTACATCGTCACGGTCGAACACGATTTGACCCGCCACGAAGAGCGCACCGGGACATTCATCAATGAGCGGCTTCGCTATGCTCTCGGCCGCCGTCGGAACGTCTGTGGCTACGGTCATTCGACTGGTGGAGCAAATTCCGACCCATTTGGCAAATTCTACGTATTGATCAAGAGCTTCGCGAGTGCGCTGTTCGGCCGATTTTAGCTCATCAGGCCCCTTGAATGCATCCGAATCGACAACTGCAATTGCGACGAAGACGACACCCTTGAAGTGCCCAGGAAACATCCGCAGCAACGTGAGTAGGGCATGTCGGCCGAGGCCACCGTAACGCCCCACGAAAAGTACGGCGATTGGGTTGGTCTTGTCCAGCGCATCCCAATCAGGAATGTCCTTACTGTCGGCAGGCACCCCAATTCGATCGGGCACTTCATTGTCCAACTGCCGAATCGATGCGCCCACTGCGTCATAGTGCCGGCGTACGGCAAAACAGACCGCCGTAAGCAAAGCCGTAACTACCAATGTCAGCCATGCGCCTTCAGTAAACTTCTCGACTATTGTCACCATCAGAATGAGTACACAAAGTGCACTGGCCATTGCATGTGCAGGTAAGTGCTTCCACCATTTCTTCTCTTCCTTGCGTTTTTGAAACCAAAATTTCATCATCGCAATATTAGAGAGCGAGAAAGTCACGAAGACATTGATGGCGTACATGACGACCA
>PMCK01000372.1 GCA_003154095.1 Myxococcales bacterium
GCCACCACGACGAAGCCGTGCGAGGCAAGTTGATTGATGATCACCGGGTACGTCCCGCACCATTTGTTGGCAGCGGAGTCGACGACGCACAACGGGGGATTCTGCTCGGGGTTATCTGTATGACCGTTGGACCAGATCAAGATCGGGTGGCAGTATCCGCTCGTCGCGAGATTGCTTGGCCGATAGACGTTGAACCGCTGTTGCGTGTCCCCGTAAATCGGATCGGGTGTGTAGCCCGCCAGTGGACCGACGCCCTTGTCGGCGGCCACAGTGAACGGTCCCGCCACCGTCGGATCGGCGGTGGGCCACGCCTTGCCGACGCAGCCACTCGACGAACCGCCACCAACACCCGTCGCTCCGCCGGTCTGACTTCCGCCTCCTCCTGATGTCGTTCCGGACTTGCCCCCGACACCGGTTTGCCCGCCGACTCCTGCTCCCCCTGTTGCTCTGCCGCCCGTCCCAACAACCTGACCGCCGCTGCCAACTGCCGCGCCCGTAGTCCCGCCGGTAAGTGCGGCGCCGCCCGTTGCTGCGCCACCGGTCGCAAGGGCACCCCCTGTCGTCTCGCTACCAGTGACACCGCCGGTGGGTGCCGCGCCTCCAGTAGGGCTCTTTCCGCCCGTTGCTGCGCCGCCGGAAGCTGTCACGCCCGTGGTTCCTCCGGTGTCGCTGCCAACGGTCCCACTCCCACCGCCTTTGCCCGAAACCCCTCCCGACGGCCCGCCGCCGGTCTGAGTAGCGCCCTGACCTCCAATACCGGCTAGGGTTCCACCGGTGGACGTGGAGTCGCCGTTCGATGACCCTGAACAAGCAGCCGTCGAGGCCAATAGGCTAACGAGCAACACAGTATGTCTCATGGTATCTCGTGTATTCCCGCAACGCGACAAGTTGATCAAACTCCCGAGCGCCTGTCCTAGTTAGAGCTCTCCGTGTCACGAAGGCCTGGGCCGCCAAGCTTAGCTCGAGCGGCGCCAAGTGCGTGCCGCTGCGTACGTCTCTCGGGCGTCGGCCTCGCCGTTCGTATCGATAATAGCGCCGGCTCGAGAACGGACACAAAGTCTACGCGCTCGCGACGGTAGCGCATGATGGTTATCGGAACAACAGTGCCACGGGTATGCCAACAGGCGTTGCAAGGCATCTATGCTGTCACTGATGCTCCGCTAGCAGCCTCGAATGGGACCGGCGCGGTGGGGACCGAGCAGCCGCGAACCGGTCCTATTCGACGACGCCTTCAACGACTCGCAAGCCTTCAACCCGACTGCCACGATTCGTTGTCACTGCACGAGCCCTTGCAGATAGCGGCACGGGAACCAGAAGCGCGTTCGCCGGATTGGGCTGAGCGCACGCCGATTTTTCTATGGCACGACGGCACGTGGCTTTGTGTGCCGTCATGCCATAGAAAAAACGCACAGACAGCTCCGTGTGCTACGAGCTGCCGTTCCATCGCTTGTTACCCTGCGAAACTCCTGATAGCCAACCTAACATGACAAAGTTTCGTTCGCTCACAATTGGCGGGCGTGGTTGCAGTTGCCGCTGTCGGAGGTCATCGCTACCTGACAATCGAGGTGTATCCACAGGATCTGTGCACAGCCATGCAGGGGCTGCGTGCCTTCAATATGAAAGGGATTAACCTAACCATCCCGCATAAAGTGGAAGTGCTGCAATATCTCGACGAAGTCAAGCCAGATGCAGCCCTGATGGGCGCGGTGAATACCGTTGTCAGGATTGGGGACAAGCTGGTTGGAGAAAATACGGACGGCAAGGGCTTCATGCGCTCCCTGACGCACGATTCGAAGGTTGACCCTAAAGGCAAGAAGGTGCTGGTGCTAGGCTCCGGTGGTGCGGCCCGGTCGATCACGGTGGAGCTCGCACTGGCAGGTGCACAGCAGATCACAATTGTGAATCGTTCTTCCGAACGGGGTGAGGTTTTGACTGAACTCTTGAATTCTAAGACGCCCACAAAGGCCAATTTCATTCAATGGCGAGGGAGCCATTGCATCCCAAGCGATACCGATATCCTGGTCAACGCCACCTCGATTGGACTGTTCCCGAACGACAATGAGAAGCCGGACGTCAATTATGATTCGATCAAGTCACCAATGGTCGTGTGCGATGTTATCCATACACCCATGACCCCGTTCTTGAGAGAAGCACAAAATCGAAGTGCAAAGATCGTTGATGGACTGGGGATGTTGGTCTATCAAGGAATCATCGGTTTCAAGCTGTGGACAGGTTTGGATGCGCCGGTTGCGGCGATGCATAAGGCGCTGTCCAAAGCATTCAATGTGGAATAGCGAGCTCTTTCCACCATGAAGGTAATCAATTGTGGCTCATTGAATTACGACAATTTCTATGCGGTGGAGCGTTTCGTCGGCCAGGCGAAACCATCACTTCGAACAACTACCACAGGCGCTGCGGAGGGAAGGGTCCGAACCAATCCATCGCGCTGGCACACGCCGGGGCGAAGGTATTCCATGCCGGATGAGTTGGTCGGGACGGACCACGCGCTCTGCCAGGTAACAATGAGTTCGCGCGCCGAAATACCGACCGGCCTCGGGGCTTTCCAGCCTTTTTCCAGGCCCACGCGGCCCAAGAATTGGCGCCTCCGAGTCCCCGATGGGCGGTAGTTGTTCTCGGTGGGTTTCCTCCTCGCCCTGGAGCTGCACCCAAATCTGGTACAACTTGACACGGGGCGCGCTAGCATCAGGACCGTTGAGGCCCGCCGTTCGTCTGCATCTCCCTTCCGTGCGCGCAAACTCGCGGGGGCGATCGAGCCCTCGCGAGACGTCGAAGCTATGGTTTGCTCAGTGTGCGTTACTGCTCGCGACATTACCGACGGCTTGTGACAAGCAGCTGGAAGTCGCAGTCTGCCTCACCCCGGAAAGCGCAGCACCCGATGGAGGCTTGACTGCCACGGGGTTCGTGTTCCCTTGGTCGACTGGCTTTGAAAATGGGTTCTGCGGCTACTCACATCCAGGGGGGTTCTGTTTACACTCTGGCTCTGCCACGTCCGAGATAGTGACCTCGCCCGTTCATTCGGGAAACTTTGCCGCGGCCTACACGACCAACAGCGACCCTGCTAACCCAGGAAACCAAACACGCTGTGTGCGACAAGGCACGTTCCCCGCGAGCGCCTACTATGGCGCGTGGTACTACGTTCCTTCTGCTAGGATCGCCAGTGGAACTTGGAATCTTCTGCACTTTAGCGGAAATGACACCCCGACCGGTCCCACGCGTGGCCTTTGGGATGTTTCTCTGGTTCAAATCGACACCGACCAACTTCGGATCTGGGTCGACGATCTCATAGACGGTAACGTCAATCCCGATCTCAGCGCGGCCCCGCCCATTCCAATCGATACTTGGTTTCACCTGAAATTCTATTATAAGCGAGCCTCAGATGCCACAGGCGAAATTATTCTGTATCAAGATGACCAAGTCGTGCTCCATTTGACAGCGCTCGTGACCGATAACAGCAACTGGGGCCAGTGGTACGTTGGCAGTTACTCTACCGGACTCTCACCTTCTAAGACCACGGTTTACGTGGACGATGTCTCACTCTCTCCCGATCCATGATTGTCACCCGGTTGGTAGTGGACGAAAGCTTGGCGCGCTGATGCGTTGCTTGCGCCCTTTGCGAGTCTTTCGCGGCTTGGGCTCGCGCGCAGGCTGGGCTCTGGCCGCGGTGACGATGGTACGCATAGCCTTCGGTCAAAGCAAACCCATAGTCGAGTTGCGCTGGGATGGTCCTTCGCAGTGTCCAAATGCTAGTAGCGTGCAAGAACGAATTCGAGATATCGCGGGTAGCGTCGAAGTGGCACCTGATCGCCTGCGCGCTGATGGTCAGATCACTTGGACTGGTGAGAAGTACCGGCTCATTCTGGTCGTCTCGAGCGGCTCGGCGTCGGGCACGCGGGTAGTGGAGTCCGACTCGTGCGAGCCACTCGCAGGGGCCGCGGCGATATCCCTGGGCCTGCTCGTGCGTGTAGCAAGGAATGCGGAGACCGTGCTGACCGAGGAGGACTTGGTTGGGCCTTTGCCGGTACCGGGCAGCCGAGACGCGCAGCCCGAAAGCACTCACAGGCAGAGCGGTGGTTCCGTGGCACCACCGCTCTCACCGGGGCGGCCCGACGCAGGCGGCAACGAGACGGATGGTTTGGGTTCGAGAACCGCCGTTTACTGGCACCTGCGTGTGCCCACGATCGGAGTAGGTTTTGGAACACTGCCGGCAATGACCTTGGGCTACGGCCTTGGCTTGGGCGCAGGCTATTCGCGATGGGAAGCGGCATTCACGGGCTATTTTTGGCCCGAACGGAGCGTCCAAGGCCCCCTGCCCGGGTACGGAGCAAACGTGACCCGATATTCGGTCGATTTGGACATCTGTCGAACGTGGCGGATTGATCGATTCGAGGGCGCTCCTTGCCTTCGTGCCGGCCTGATGCAGGTAGTCGCGAAAGGTACTGGTGAAGGATTCATCTCCAAATCAGCCAACGCGACGGTGCTTACGACTGGGGTGGCAGTCCTTCTAAGGATTTATATGACGGAGTGGGCCGCTCTGTTCTTGACAGGGGCTTCAGAGATTGACACGTCGCGACCCAGACTCCTAAACCAGGGTTTCGGGGAGATTTACAGGTTCCCGGTCCTGGCCCTAAAATTCGGCCTCGGTTCTGAATGGATTTTTTGATGGGCCGTCGCGTCCCGAATCACTGCCGGATGCATCGACAATGTCAGGACTATCCTTGGCCGCCGCGCGGTCGACGGGCCCAGGAGAGATTTCAAGCCCTGGGCCAACTAGCGAAGTGCTTCAGTTCTCGGTCATCTACCAGACGTACTTCGATTTCGTGTGGAGGTGCACGCGCCGTTTGGGCGTTGGGCCGCAGTCCATTGACGACGTTGTTCAGGAAATATTTATCGTGATCCATGCTCGGCTTTCCACATTGAACTCTCCAACGGCATTGCGGAGCTGGATTTACGGGATTATTCGACGCACCGTGCTCGCCCATAGTCGCATGGACCGTGCCAGAGCCGAATCTCCACTGGACGCGACAGACGAGCCGTCGCTCATGCCCACGCCACTGGACGTCGCCGAGCACACCGATCAGGTGAAGTTGCTGTGGCGTTTGTTGGCGGAACTGGATGGTCCCAAGCGCGAAGCTTTCGTCTTGGCGGAACTCGAGGAAATGACGATGCCTGATATCGCTCAAGCACTCGAGATCCCTCTCGGCACTGTCTATTCCCGCGTGCGGGCCGCCCGCCAGTCGTTCGATGCCGCACTGGCGCGACACACTGCAAGAAGTAGAGGGGGAGGTGATCGGTGACCAATCTCAGTCACGAGGCACGCGTAGTAGTTGAAGCCGGCAAGGAAGTATTTCAGCCAACGAACATGGATCGCTTGCGCGTGACGCAGGCGCTCGCCGAACGAAT
>PMCK01000487.1 GCA_003154095.1 Myxococcales bacterium
GAAACAGCTCGAGCAGTACCGGAGGCACGAGCAAGGGGGGAAACAGTTCGACGAGCACGGGCGGCAGCAGCACGGGCGGAACTACCTCGTCCGGCACGGCGGGTACGACCAGCACGGGTGCGACGATTGTTCCGGATCCATCATGGGCCTGCGGCATGCCTAGCGGCATTCCGGATCCCACACGCGGTACGTTGGTCTTTCGTGCGGCGCTCCAGCTTGGCGCCACCCAAAACGTCGGCACTACTCAGTACGGCAACCGCCGTGTCCTGGACGTGACGGGGGGCACGCTCACGGGCGACAAGGTTACGGGCACGGTTCTCACGGGCGGCTTCGATTTCGAGCTCACGCTGTCAAACGGAGTCATCGAGGTCGAGGAGATCAACATGCTGAAAGCCAGCGACGGCACGATCATCTACCTCCGCAGTTGCGGCGTTGCACCAGCCGGAGCGTCCGAAGTTCGGATGGTTCCCGATTTCGAGGTCGACACACAGAAGTCTCTTGCGTGGCTCAACACCGGGAAGTTTGTGGCCACCCGCGTCGTCGATGCAGCGGGAAGCAAACTCGAGTTCGATGTCTACGATGTCTCGAGCGTCGCAGTTGGGACGCCAAGTGTCCAAATCAGCAAACCGACAGGCGTTCCCAATCAACCGTGGGATTGCTCGACGACGACCGGAGCCGAAGGCGCGAGCGTGTTCACCGAAAACGTCACGCTCGGTTCTACCCTTTCCGTAGGCACGAGCGACCATGGCACCCGCAACGTCATTCCCATCACGGGGGGCACGGTGAGTGGTACCAAGATGACGGGCAAGATCGTTTCCGGAGGCGCCGATTATCAGCTCACGCCATCAGGTGGTAGCACCAAGCTGGACGCTAAGTACGTACTGGCTTCAAACGACGGCGAGTTCGTCGTGGTCAGGAACTGCGGACCTATGGGAGCGCTCATTCCGCAGTTCGAGACGCGCGCGGCCGGAGCCTACGCGTTCCTCAACGCGAACACGTTCGTGAGCTCCAACCCAGGCGCTGGGTCGGGCGGGGTGAGCATTACTTTCTACGAGCGTAAGTAGGGCGTGCTCCGATTCCAAAACCTCCGGACGCCAGTGCGGGTGCGTCGGGCGATGGCAATAGAATCAATGTCGGAGACTATGATACATCCGAGTGGCGCCTTTCCAAACGGACTCCAATTCTTGCCTCGACCTCAACTGCGGCTCGCGTTGGCAAACAAGCAGTTCGTACCGGTACAATCCGAGTGACCACCCCCTCTACTTCGAGACCAAGGTCAGTAACTCGGCGTGTCCTGGGCATTGGCGAGCAGAAGCGTTGGTTGCGCACTTTAGCCTTCCTGGCAGTAGCGCAGCAGGGTTCTTCTCGGCGAACCAGGGGAAATGTGTGCGTATGTCTCTGGCTCGAGATACCGTGTTCTTGAAAAGTGAAGACTCTGATGTTGGACGTACTCAGCGTCGCTGAAATGCGGTAAAGTTACCTTGATGAACTGCGCGCGGATCGTCGGGATAGCGATCATTGCCGTCGGATGGACGCGGATCATCGCTGCGCAACCACCGCTGCGCCATCAACCCGGTGAGCTCCAAATATTGGAGGACCACGCGACGCAACCGCCAGGGATCGGTAACGACTGGCGTCGCTTCGGCTCGGGCTTGGAAGATGATCATCCAGTCGTTGCACGCGTACGCCACGGGTCAGGCTCGGAAGTGAAGAATCCAATCGCGTTCGCAGTCCGATTCGGGTCGGGCTTGGAGGATGATGCGCCGGTCAGGCCTCCTAACGTATTTCATCTGTCGGGGCTCGAAGGTTTGACTACGGTCCAAGCCCCTCACCCAAGCACACCGGCAGTCCGTTTTGGTTCAGGCTTGGAAGATGAGCATCCCGTCGCTGCTAGGGTCCGATTCGGGTCAGGTTTGGAGGACGAGGCCCCAGCGCGATCGCCAAACGTGTTTCAACAGCCGGGGTTTTGACGAAAGCTCGGCCCTACTGCGGTGAACAATACCGCGGCTTCAATCACCGTACCCGTACGATGAACCCTGGTCACCGAGCTGCAGCCAAAACTGACGCGGGCTGCTGTCCTTCGCCGCAGGTTCATCAGCTGCAATTTTGTATCCCTCCGCGGCTTTGGTGAAACAAGCCAAGAATCGCCCTTTTGCTGCCTCCACGTCACTCTTCGTTACCCAACGTGTAGAGCTGTCGCGGAACGAGAAGCGGTCAAGCTCTCCATCCAAATCAACGGTCACACGGACTTGTGTGATCAGACCTGACTTGAGAACACCACGAAGTGTCGGAGTGAAGCTTAGCCCACGGATTCCGGCCGCATCGTATTCGCAAGCCTTGGCCTCCTTCTTCAAGACGTCCGAGAGCTGCCGAAACGGTTTGTTGGGTGCGTCTGACCCCCAACGGCGCGTGGGATACGGCCAAACGTAGTAACCACCGGGCCATTCCTCCTTCTTGAAGAATTTGCAACGATTGGAACTGCCCTTGAGCCAGATCTGTACCAAGCTACTGCGAGCGACTTGAGATAGGTTGGAAAGCGCAAGGCAAGGACAGACCATGGAATCCTCGACGCTGGCATCGGGCACCTGTGCGAGAACCTGGGCAAGTTGCGGAGCCTGCGCTTCGCAGGTTGGCAGATCAGTGTCACGCGCTTCAGAGTTATAATTGAAGTAAGCCGACGTTTTGCTCTTCCCGAACTGACGCCGCATGAGGTCTTTGGTAAGATCACGGCGCTTGCTTTCAGATCCGACTAGCCGTGGCCGGTACTGTAAATAGAGCGGCCACTGTTCCTCGGGCCTCAGTTG
This sequence comes from Myxococcales bacterium, assembly GCA_003154095.1. Lineage (GTDB taxonomy): Bacteria > Myxococcota_A > Polyangia > Polyangiales > Polyangiaceae > FEN-1139. Next base: position 2,805 of record PMCK01000487.1, read on the forward strand.
GAAAATCCATTCTTTGGCGAGTCCGACGTTTTCACTCGTGCTCACGTCATTCTTGGCGGGCTTTCGACGAATACGGCCATCGACAATCAAATCGAGCACCTCATGGATGCGCTGGGACCGCAATGCCGAATCCATCTTGTCCTGCAGTAGATTGCCAAAGCAAGTATACAATCCGTCGAGCGGCTCGCGCGTCAACATGTTGAGCAAGGCTTTCCATTCGCGTGAGTCCAGCTGACCGTCGGACTCCAAATAGCCTGCCACCGCATCCCCCGAAACGCCCCGAGAACCGGAGCACATCACCTTTCCTTGTTCCAATTTGCCCAGCAGAAAATCACGATACCGACTCGAGAAAGGTACCCCTCTGCTCGGGGTATTGTGAACCATTTCACTGTGCGGATTGGCGGCGTGGCTGGGTTTGGCAGGCTCATCGCCAAACGGATAGGCGATGAGTTCGCGAACGACGTCGTCCACTTCGCGCTCCGCGGGAGGGTTTGTCTTACCGCCTTCGCGGTCCATGAGATCAATCACGCGCATCGGCAAAATAGCGTCGTTCACGACCCGCAGTACCGTCTGGACTCTGTCGGTTAGAAATCGTTGCGTCTCGATATTCTTGCGCCAATCGGCCGTAACCAACACATATCGAGCGCGCCATTCATCGACCGCCGAACGCGTCCCGCGCACCGCAACGAACTTTGGCAATGGGTCCAGGAGCAGGGTATTGAGGGCCATGAAGAGTCCACTGTCCCGGCCATCGATTCCTTGGCAAGTCTTCAGGGCGCTCATCAAGAACTTGCGTCGCGCTTGGTAAGCGGCGGCCGTGAGCCCGTCCACGGCCGAATAATTGCGCAGGGCGCCGTCGCAGGCTTTGGGGTCGCGATAGACTTTATCACCCTCTTGAATGACGACTTGCTGCTGAATGACGGTGGGTTGTTCCAGCCGCTGCCGCTCAGCTGCGAAGGCTGAACGCGAATAGGTCTGCCGAATCCAAAAATTACAACCTGCGCTGCCACAGTCGCCTCCGCGATTTGTGGTTTGGCGACCCACGACGCGCACAGAATCGCATTGCTCTGTCACTTCACTTTCCGCCGTTATGCCTTGTAAATCTTCCTTTACCCGTGTCTTGGCCGTGATTTGCACGCCAAAGATGCGACAGAGTTTCTCGTTGCAGCGCGCTGCAGCGAGGGCTTTCGCCTTGTTCTCGTCGTTGGCCGAGCCGTGGCAAACGAACGTGAAACCCTCGTCGTTCTCGACGTCACCCTGCCGTGCCCACGGGGGAGGTTCAACGCCCGGTGGTAAATCTTCTTCGTCCGCGGTGTGCTTGGCGGATTGAACCAACTGACTCCATTTGGCATTCAGCCTTGCCTGATATTCTGCAGACTTCGACTTCAGATCTGTGGATCCGGAAATAGCTCTCTGCAATAGCTCAGCCACACTCGACTGGTCCACTTCGAGGCGACTGTACACATGCAGTCGTTCTTGCCCCGAGACTTTGCGCTTCTCCCAATAGTGAGCCGCAACCGTCCAATTGTCGACTGAAGCCGAAGCACTGTCCTCCACGGTTTCGCGCAAAGATTGTGCACCCGAACTGGTCTGCTGATCTTCAAGGACAGCCACGACCCGGGTTGTCAAGAAACGCAGCAGTTCGGCACGCGCGTAAGAATCGGCGGCACGGTACCCCATCTCCAAGCGCTGCTCAGGATGGATTGAAACATAACCGACCACTATCAGCTGCTGGCCATTTTGCTGCAATGCTTGGTTGGGATCAGCCCAGGCTGGACGATCCGAATAACCCTCGGCCCGCGACGTCACGACACCCGCTGTGGCCTGGTTTGCTAAGGGTAATGAGGAGCCACACCCCAAGGCCATAAATAGGCCAAAGGTGACCAACCAACGAGCTAACCCTTGGAACCTTGTGTTCATGGATTCGACGCGCAAGATAGCCGGGTATCGCAGACGAGGGCAATCGCTAAAACCGCACCCAGCCTTATACGTGCCGTCACGCCAAAAGACCGGGCCTGCCATTGTGAAGTCTACGCACTGAGGCTAGCTCGAAGAGACCGAGTAGTTATTGACCACGAAGCCCCGAGATGGCGCAGTAAGCGGCGCCCGGCGCCCGATGCCCCTTGTGCACCGCCAGGACGGACTGGTAGCCTAAGACTTTCGCGCCGGTAATGCCGTCTTTCCGAACCGATGAACGTCGCGCATACGCCTGAAACCAATCAGTCCAACGAGCGCCGAGCCGTCGCCGTGCTCATCGACCACGTGGACCACTTGGGTACCAGTTACGAAACGGAACTACGAGCGGCGTTCCGGGCTGCGTGCATGGCACATGATTTGGACTTGCACATCGTGGTTGGCCGTGTGCTCGAAAGTCCCGACCCTTGGACTCAGCCGCACAACGAGGTTTACAGACTGTTGAATGGTGCTTGGGCTGACGGTGTCATCGTAATGAGCGCCGGTCTGGCTGCCCATTGCGGCTCCGAGGGAATTGCGCGTTTCTGCAACGCGTATCGACCCTTGCCCCTTTGTAGCGTCGGCGAGGAAGTCCCGGGAGTACCCAGCATAATTGTCGACAACGGGCTCGGAATGCGCGCTGTGGTCGAACATCTCGTAGTCGAACACGGGTGCCGCCGAGTCGCATTCATCGGCGGACCCAGAGGCAATCCCGAAGCAGACGCACGCCTGTCCGTCTACAAAGCGGTGCTCGATCGGCACGGGTTGCAGTTTGATCAAGACCTGGTTGCATTCGGGGACTTTACGATACCTAGCGGCAATACGGCAGCTCTCACTCTTCTGGATCGCGGGGTGAGCTTCGATGGATTGGTCGGGGCCAATGATGGGATGGCACTCGGCGCAATGGCAACATTGGTGGAACGTGGCCTGCAGATCCCGCGTGACGTGCGTGCCGGCGGTTTCGATGACGTCGTGCTGTCGCGTCTGTCCAGCCCCCCCTTGACGACGGCTCGGCAGCCGCTGCGGCGCATGGCTGAGCTCGCGATCCAGTTGATTGTCGATCAACTGGCAGGCAAACCCGCGAGGCTAAGTACTTCGTTCGCAGTCGAACTGGTAACTCGCCAATCATGTGGGTGTCGCGCGCCAAGTGCGTTCTCATCGATGCTAGCGACTTTACCCGCCAACGGCTCACCATCTCCAATACCCCGCGCGTTCGAGGCACAAGCAGCAGAAGCGGGCGCTTTCTTGCAGGTGCTGCATGACATGCTGCTCGAACTCGAAGGGCAGCACTCGCCGCAAGAGGGCTTTCTGTCTGCAATCTCTCTCTTGCGCGACGAAACGAGTGGCGCTGTAACTTCAAGTCGACCCTCCTTCTGGGACTCGGTTCGCCACGTGATTGCTCAAGCCAACGCGCGCACTTTGGTTCGTCAAAACCTCGATGTAAAAGTCAGCTACCGCAGCCTCTTGAAATGCGGCGAACATTTATCGAACGCCATCGATTCCGTCACTCTCAAGCGGGCTCTGGCAGATGAAATCCCCCGGCTCGGGATCAAAGACATTTTGATTGCGATCTTTTCCGACGGGGCTCACAGCGAACTCGACCTCTTATTTGGTTTGCAGGACGGCAAGCCCATCACACGTCCCAGGTCACGGGAAAACGCAACCGAATGGTTGCGGAACACGTACCGGAGCAATTTGCGCCTTCAAGCCTCGCTCATGCTCGCATTGACGTTCGAGACAGAATGTCTCGGCATCGTGATATTCGACTTAACTTCCAGAATCGGCGTCTACGACGTGTTACGCGAACAAATTAGCTTAGCGCTTAAGGATCTGGCATTGCACGAACAAATCGTGCAAAGTGCCGCGTTGCATGAGCGGAGCGTACAGGAGCGCCGCGCTGCGACCGAACGCATGAATGCGTTGAGCGTCTTGGCGGGCGGCGTGGCGCACGATCTAAACAGCGCGTTGGCACCCGTCGTAGTTCTGCCGGACTTGATCCAGAGGGAGCTCGAGGACCTCGGGCTCGACGACGATGACAGCGAGCGTTTACGATCGTACGTGGAAGACATCAAGAGCGCAGGTCGCCGTGCCGCTGAGACCATCAAGGATTTGATGACCCTTGGGAAACAAGGCCAGACGCCCAAGAAGCTATTGGACTTGAATCGAGTGATCGCCAGTTGCTTGATGGGCGAACCTAGCTTGGCTGCCGAACGCGAAGCAGGCAGGCTCGACGTTTCCGTGAAGCTTCATTCCAAGCCTCTGTTCATCCAGGCGTCACAACATCACCTGGAACGCGCTGTTTCGAACCTTGTTCGAAATGCGGCCGAGGCGATTGTTGGACCGGGCGGCATAGCCGTCCATACGTCACATGCTTGCATCGTAGACCCTGCTTCGGGTTACGAAATCGTTGCTGCTGGTGACTACGCGCTAGTGAGTGTATCCGATACTGGAAATGGTATTCCCTCCAATGAACTCGATCGAGTTTTCGAACCGTTCTACACTACCAAGCGGTCGCGTGACGAGAACGGAAGAGGTCTGGGATTGGCTATCGTCCACGGCGTCGTGAAAGAGCATAACGGCTATCTCGATGTGCGTAGCACAACCGGAAAAGGCACGACGTTTATTCTCTATTTTCCAATTGCCAACCAGGGTGCCTAGCAGCAAAACCCTGTCAAGTGAGCGCCAGCGCCATGCAAGCGTCGTCACTGATAGGAGGACCTAGCCAGACCTGGGCACTTGCCCAAGGCCGATAAACGACGGCCGACGCCAACCTGCATCAGAGAAAAACCTAGACGGCATCACCCGATCTGGTGTTAACGTGACGGCGTTATGCAGGGTAACGGTTTGCGATCCCTCGCAACGTGGCTGATTCGGCCTAATTTGCGTGAAGCTTCACACTTGGGTCACGGGTGGGTGGCACTGTTCATGGTTCTGCTGCTCTTCGGCGCTTCCGGAAGGGCGCAAGACTCGACACCCGCGGGCGTCGGCGCGCGGGATCAGTCTAGCCCCACTCAGCCGCCTGTCATGGAGCCCGATATTCCCGACGCATCGACTCCGCCGACCCCGGCGGCGCCCTCGGCCGCCAGCGCAGCCCCGTCCGTGCCCCTTTATTCGCTCGAGGGGAACGTGACGGCTAGCACGGCTGCCCCGTCGCCTATGGCCCAGCCGTCGGTCGATGAGCCCTGGCCAGGCCTGAGCGGGCCACGGAAGTTCGCTTATCAGCGTAGCTTTGCGCTGGCCGCTCACGCGCTGACATTCAATGGGTTTGGGCTGGGTGTGCACGCGGGCGCGCCGCGCCTCGGTTTGGACTTGTCCGCGGGATATCTACCTATTTTTTCGATCTACACACCGGAGGACCAAAGCAGCACCAAGTTTCACTTCTTCAATTCCTGGCAATTGAACGCGGCTGCTTACGTTGGGCTCCACCAAATCGGATCACGCACGGACTTCGGGCTCTTAGTTGGCTATAAATACGACACACTGCTGCTCCATGGCGTCGGAGCCGGAGTCTATTTTCAAATCGACCTTGCAAGACATTGGGCCCTGCAATTATCGATTGCGCCCTTTATCTTCCCTGAGTCAAACCGCCGTATTCGCGAAAAATGGCCGCTGCCGTCATCGACAGGCTCGGTCGGGGGAGGCCTATCCGCGCTGCAAATCGGGCCCGGAGTGTCGTTGCAATTCTTTCCATAATATGCAGAGCGAGTCGCGATTGGCGGTGAAACTTCGTGGTGCCTACTGACGCGCCAAACCGAGTGGAATCGAGGCTGGGTGGTCCGGTGAACATCAAACAACGACGGCTTATTCTTTTATTGTTTTGCGCGGCACTGAGCTACGTGTTCTGCTCCGTGGCTAGGCCGGCGTGGGCCCAATTCGAACGCCCGAGAGAGCAAAAGCCGGACGCTTCGGCGCAAGACGAACCAACCCAGCCACGCATGGAAATGCCGAAGCTGCTTCAATTCGTGTCAGCCGAATACCCCGAGAAGGCAAGGCTAGCCGGGCTTACGGCGAGCGTCATTTTGATTTTGACGATCGACGAAACGGGCAAAGTAATACAGGCCGACGTCACCGACCCCGTCGGCAATGGGTTCGATGAAGCGGCGCGCGACGCCGCGCTGCACTTCACGTTTCGCCCTGCCAAACGCAATGGTGTGCCCGTCAAAGTCAAAATCGAATTCAAGTATTCATTTACACTGACTTCGTCTCAAATGCCGGAGTCCGCACGCGAACCTTCACATATCGGTAGCCTCAACGGGGTGTTGCGGATCGCCGGTACCGAGGTACCGCTGGCTGGTGTGCGGGTTACCGTCACTGGTCCAGGCGGTTTTAGCGAAGAACGCCAGACTGACGAACAAGGCCGGTGGCAACTCGAATCCGTGAAACCGGGTCATTACAGGGTATCCATTGCCGCAGCAGCATATAACAAATACACCTCGGTTGAAGAGGTCCTGGCCGGTGAAGCCACAGACGTCACGTACTACCTGTCAGCGGCCTCCGATAAGATCGAAGTTACCGTAACGGGTGAGCGCCCGCAGCGCGAAGTGACCCGGCACACGATTGAACGGCGAGAAATCGAGCGCATCCCAGGAACCAACGGAGATGCACTGCGTTCGATCGAGTCCATGCCCGGTGTGGCGCGAGCCCCGTTTTCAGCCGGGATGTTAATCGTTCGCGGGTCGTACCCCGACGATACGCAGGTGTTCGTAGATGGTTCCGGTATTCCGCTGATTTACCACTTCGTCGTACCGCGCAGTGTGGTTCCGAGCGAATTGCTCGAGCGCATCGATTTTTATCCCGGGAACTATTCGGCACAGTACGGCCGCGGCATGGGCGGCATCATTGACGTGGGTCTGCGTTCACCCGATACGTCCTGTAAAGGTCCATTTGGGCAGCCTGCCAGCGACAAGAAGAACGGCTGTTTTCACGGGCTCGCCGCACTGGACTTGATCGAGGGGCGAGCTCTGCTGGAGGGTCCACTACCCGTAAAAGGGTGGTCGTTTGCAGCGGGGATACGGCGCAGCTGGCTCGATGCCTGGATGGGACCCGCACTCAAGAGTGCTGGAGCCGATGTGCGCACGCTGCCCGTGTACTACGATTGGCAATTGATCGCCGAGCGAAAACCGACGCGAGATTCCCGGTTGAGCCTCAGATTTATCGGCAGCGACGATCGCTACGCTTTGGTGCTCGACCCACTCGCGGAGCAACCGGCGATCGGAGGCAATCTGCAATTCGCCCAGTCGTTCTGGACGCTCCAGGGCCTGTATGAAGCCAAACTTGCGAAAACGGTTTCCAGCCGAGTCATGGCTTCGGTCAGTCGGACTCGAGTACTTCAAGATATCGGATCTTGGACGTATGACGTCGTTACCCACCCCATTCAGTACCGGCATGAATTCGGGTGGATCGCCGCTGCGGGCGTCAAACTCAATGCCGGCCTCGATGTCGAGGTAATCCCCTATGACGCCCATGCAACCCTACCGCCGACTCAACTGCCGGGGCAGGCGGACGCTTCGCCGTTCGCGAATCAACAATTGCTGACCGCCAATGAGTCTCGTTATGGTTTGCGTCAAGCGGTCTACATTGACGCTGAGCTGCGACCTTACCAACGCTGGAGCATCGTTCCCGGGTTACGATTGGATTATGCACGCGACACGCGCTCGCTCGATCCCAATCCGCGACTCAATACCCGTTATGACTTGGTTCCAGGTGGGGTGAACCCCGACGGCAGTCTCAGGAGACGCACGACAATAAAAGGCGGCGTAGGAATCTACACGCAGCCTCCAGCACTCGAACAAACCAATTCGGTCTTTGGCACACCGGGGCTAGTTGCGAATCGGTCCATTCACTACTCGCTGGGCGGCGAGCAGGTCTTGACCCGCAATATCGATCTTAGCTTAGAGGGGTTTTACAAGGATCTCGAGCGTTTGGTTGCGGGCGGAGCTGACCCGTCTGGGGCTCGCTACACGAATCTGGGCTCTGGTTCCGTAATTGGCCTAGAGACGCTGATCAAGTACAAGCCTGATGATTGGTTCTTCGGGTGGTTCGCTTACACACTTTCACGGAGTGTGAGAAGGGATTTTCCAGGTGATAAACAGTATCTGATTCCTTTCGATGAGACCCACAATTTGACTGTGCTTGGCAGCCTGCGACTCGGACGCGGTTGGGAGCTGGGTGCTCGATTCCGCCTGGTCTCCGGGCATATGACTACGCCTGTGTTGCGTCCGCCGAACCTTCCCGCTCTTTATGCGGCAGACGCGGGCAGTTACCTTCCTCTTCAAAGCGAGCGCTATAGTCAGCGTCTACCGTTGGTTCATCAGTTGGATGTGCGTATGGATAAGCATTGGCAATACCGATATTGGCGGTTCAACCTTTACGTCGATGTTTACAATGTCTACAACAACGCTGCCAAGGAGGACTTGACGTACGATTATCGCTACGTGCGTCAGGGTTATACCACGGGCTTGCCCATCTATCCGAATGTCGGCGTCCGGGCGGAATTTTGAACGAAATCGAAAGACACGACTTTCGAGCTCATGCGTCCGTAATGGGAGCCGTAGGTCGAACATCGG
>PMCK01000160.1 GCA_003154095.1 Myxococcales bacterium
ACGAACCCCCACAACCGGCATGCAATGAGGACGAGGCCACGATGATTCGATAGCCGCAACGAGCGGGAATCGCAAGCAGCCGCAGGCAGGGTTCCCTTTGCGTTCCGACCGATTGGGCCTAAAGTCCGAGGGTGTCCGTCACCGTGTCCGGCGAAGTAGAGCGTATTACGTTCGAAAACGAGGCGACCGGGTATCGTGTCCTAAAGCTCGGAAAAGTCACCGGAGATATCGCGACGAGCGGCCGCCTGGCGGTGGTTGGCGTCGTTCCCAGTGTCGGAGTCGGCTCCCGTGTTCGCGTTACGGGCAAGGTAATCAACGACGCACGGCACGGCGAGCAACTGCGGGTGGAGAGCATGGTGGTCCTCGAACCAGATACTCTCCAAGGCATCGAGCGCCATTTGTCCTCAGGTATATTGCCTGGCATTGGTCCCGCGCTTGCGCACCGCATCGTCGCTGTATTTGGGACGGATGCTCTTTCCGTGTTGGACAATTCCCCAGAAAAACTTGCAAGTGTGCCAGGGCTCGGCAACAAAAAGGTTGGCGAGCTGCGCCAGGCTTGGGCCACGCACCGAGTCGAAGCCACCGTCATGGTGCTTCTGCAAAGTCATGGAATGAGTCCAGCATTGGCGAGGCGCGTGCTTCGCCACTACGGCGAAAAGACCGCTCAAATAGTGCAGGCGTATCCGTATCGGCTGGCGATGGATATTTGGGGCGTGGGCTTCAAGACGGCCGACCGCATTGCTCAAGCATTTGGAATTGCAATGGATCACCCGGAGCGCATCATGGCGGGCCTGCTCCACAAACTCCGAGGCATCTGTGACGATGGCCATTGTTGGGTCAAGCGTGAGCTGCTCATCGAAGCTACGACGGAAGAACTCAGTATCGACCCGGAACTCGTGGCAGCGTCGCTTGACAAGCTTTGGGCATCCGAACGCGTCACCGTCGAATTGGATTCAGTCGCTCTCGCTCCGCTTGCCAGCGCCGAAAAGCAGCTGGCCACCCAGCTGTCGATATGTCTGCGCAATAGTACTGCGGTCAAGGGGCGATATGAGCGGGTCATCGAGAAATTCCAGCAAGAATTGTCAATCGAGCTTGCCCCTGAGCAGCAGGCAGCAATCCTGGCCGTTACACAAAACTCGGTCGTCATAATTACCGGCGGACCCGGCGTCGGCAAAACTACGATTGTCCGCGCTATTCTGCGGATCTTCGAGCGCGCGAAGATTCAGTTGCGGCTCGCGGCTCCAACTGGGCGCGCTGCAAAGCGGCTCAGTGAAACCACGAAGCGCGATGCCTCGACCTTGCATCGACTCCTCGAATTCGAGCCCAAGCACGGAACCTTTCAGCGCAACGCAAGCATGCCGCTCGATTGCGATGCGGTGCTCGTCGATGAGTTCTCGATGGTCGATATCCAATTGGCGGCGGCTCTGGTAGATGCGCTGCGTCCGGATGCACGCATCATCGTGGTGGGCGATTCCGATCAATTGCCCAGTGTGGGCGCGGGCGCCGTTTTGCGCGATCTCATAGCATCTCGCACCGTTCCACTGGTACGACTGGAAACCGTATTTCGGCAGGAGCAGTCGAGCTCCATCGTCCGCAATGCGCATCGGATCAAGGCAGGACAGTTTCCGCAGTCGAGCGATATCGACCAACCGCATGCGGATTTCTTCATCGTCGAGCGCAATGACCCCGAGCGAGCCGCTGAGGACGTGATAACCCTGGCAACCCAGAGAATTCCAGCGCGTTTCTCGCTAAACCCGCAACGAGACATCCAGGTTCTGACGCCCATGCACCGCGGGCCCGTCGGCACTCTGGCCCTCAATCAGCGGCTGCAAGAAAGGCTCAACCCGAGTGGGCCCGCGCTCAGCGTGCGCGGCCAGTCGTTTCGCGTTGGCGACAAGGTGATGCAAACGCACAACGACTACGAGAAAGAGACTTTCAACGGCGACATCGGGCAAGTGATAGCGTTATCCGAGGACCCTCGTCAGCTGAGCGTAGATTTCGATGACCGCGTCGTGATGTTCGAGAACGATGAAGTCGACAGCTTGGTCCTCGCCTACGCAACCAGCATTCACAAGAGCCAAGGCAGCGAATATCAAGCAGTCGTCATTCCACTTCTCACTTCGCACTTCGTCATGCTCTCACGCAACCTGCTTTACACGGCAGTTACGCGGGCCAAACGCCTATGCGTTTTGGTAGCGGACCCGAAGGCTCTGCGCATAGCTCTCGCTGAAGATCGTCGCGAAGAACGCCAGACTCAACTGGTGGAACGACTGAGGACGGCGATGGCGTTCGAATCGCCGTAGCCCGCCACGCAGCACGTCTCAGCGCCTGCGACCGGAAGAATTTCCGTTGGCCTTTGCGGCAGTCTTGATTGATTGCGGCAGAGGGGTAACAGATGTTGCTCCTAGGGCCTTCGGGGGCTGAGTTGCGGGTGCCGACCGGGTGGAAAGGGCGGCATCCGTGGAGCTTAAAATCTTCTCCGCCTCCAGCCAATTTTGCTCAGCGACACCATCGCGTCGGCCGCCGGTTATCCAAAGCTCGTAGGCCTTGCGGCGAACATTCTCACTATCGATTCTTTGACTCGTCGAGGCTTGTTGCATTGCACGTAACTCCTGAATTAGGTGCCCGCATCGATACTCAGAATGCGTTGGCCGGACAAATTACTGGTGGTATCAAAAATCCTGGCCAGGGTTTTCCAGGGCGGGCCCGTTGTCCAGGCGGAGTCGAAGCGTCAATTTCCGTGATCCGACATGACGTCCATCAGCCACCGTGAAGCATTACTTTGCACTTCGAGGGATCGAACCAATGCTTGGTCGAGTGCGCCCCGCATGCCAGCCCAAGGAGAACTCTTTTGACTGAGAAAACCAACAATAGCCAGCAGTTCAACGCAGCTGAAGCGAATAGACTAGTCGGTTTGATCGACATTGCCCCCGGCACTGTTGCTAGTCGAACATTGGTTAAGGGCGCTTCGGGGACTTTGACGTTATTTGGCTTCGATGCCGGTGAGGGTCTCAGCGAACATTCCGCACCGTTTGACGCCTGGGTCTACGTTCTCGAAGGTCTTGCGCACCTCACGATTGGAGGAAAACCAGTCGAGGTCTCCTCAGGAGAGATTGTGTGCATGCCGGCCAACGTGCCCCATGCGGTGCAAGCAATCGAAAGCCTGAAAATGCTCCTGATACTTTATAAGTAAGAATGTGCAGCAATCAGCTATGAAGATTTCTGAATCAAAGCTGAGTGCTGACTGCTGAAGGCTGATAGCCAACTTGGATCATACTGAGCCCGGGCAAGTATCTCGGTAGCCAACGGGACTATTCCCCACTTGCACCAGTCGTCGTTGCCGCAACGCCCTGTGCCCAACGCGGTTCCGGCTTGGGCCAGGTTGCTTGGCGCCGCTCGCCCAGATCCAGTCGACCGTGAGTGAGCATTGCGCGCTCGTCGCGAGCAAGAAGCCCAGGCTGCGTGCGCTCTTGCGTTTCGGCATAATCCAGCCATCGCTCGCCGCCGCGCAAATCACCCAAAGCCATTAGAGTCAAACCTCGATATAGGCCGTACCGGGCGCGTTCTTCCGGGTCCATACTAGCCAGGCGACTTTGGGTTCGTTCGAAGACTTCAGCGGCTTCGATGTAGCTCTGCTGTTGGTAGAGAGTCGTCCCTCTCCCCAGCGATGAACCGCAACCGGTCATCGCAATGCAGACGAGTATTAGGCTAGTGAATCGCATGACCAAAACGCTCCCCTAGGGTAGCCTTATTGCGCCTGAACATCCACGCTAACTTGCGTTGCGCCTCAACAACTACATCGGACATTGCCGGGTCATCCACGCAGGGACATGACTAGCTGGCTGTGTGGGGTTGACCCCGATGGCGCTGGACGCCGAGGCGGTACCGCGATACCAGTCCTTCGCCATCCGTCCGCACTCAGGATCCCAACAATGAGCCTTACCGACGAACTCAAACAAGTTGCCCAACGGTTTGCCAACGACCCGCGCATTTTGAAGTTACTTCAGAGCGAACAGACACTGCGCTTGCTAACGCTGTTGGTCGAAATGCCAGATCGCTTTGGTGCGTTGTCCGTTGCGCAGGGTTCTCGTTTCGCCAAAAACTTCCATCTGGCCACAAAGGAAGACGTTGAACGCTTGGAGCGCCGAGTGGCAGACCTGGAGGCACAGTTGGCGCAGATGCAAAGCCGGGCCGGGCAGTAGGTTTTTTGCTGCCATTGAATTTGCCGAGAGTTCCGGCTTCCGATATCCACTGTGCCATGGCACCATTCGGCCTCTAACCGTGCCAGTTTTGGCACAAGTTCGGAGCGGGACGTACGACGCGGAGGACACTCGATGCGCATCGTGAAGTGGCTATCAGTTTTATCACTTTGTGGACTCACTCTTGGCATTACTCAAAGGGCTTGGGCTTTGGATCCCGAGGATGACCCGGATTACAAAGGTAAGTCCGCTGACAAGGACAAGGACAAAGACAAGGATAGCGACGCAGACGCCGATAAGAACAAGGACAAGTCGGGCGCCGACATCAAAGAGGGTGACGAAAATAAAAAGACGCTCAACCCAGACGACATAGAGAGTGCTCGCGAAGCCGAAAAAGCCAATTCACCCATCGAAGATCCCAAGACCACGTATTATTTCGTGGGCCTCAGGTACCGCGCGCACGTTGTACCGAAGTTCATGATCAACTTGTTCGGCGATGGCGGCACGACTGTATTCGCCAACGGCTTTGGTCCTGAGTTCACTGTGCGCAAGAACGATTTCGAATATGTCTTTAGCGCCTGGTGGACGAAATACGCTTTTGACTGGATTCCGTTCAAGGGATCGTCCGATTCCAACAACGCCTGGGAACTCGTCAAGAGCAATATTCAGGTGCTCTACTTGACGACGGACTTCAATTGGACACATCAAGTTAGCCCCGCTTTCGGACTGAATTTGGGCATTGGTGCTGGCATTGGTGTCGTTTGGGGTGACTTGAACAGAGTCCAGGCAGCGCCGAAAAATGGCGTCTACTCGAACCCGGATAACCTCGCTCGATGTATTGGACCTAACAATCCTGTCACTGCGGGCAACTTCTGCGGCACCGACAATAACCATTACGGAAACTACTCTGAAGCCAGCTGGGCCAACGGCGGCCAAAAGCCAATCTTTTTCCCGTGGCTGGGTTTTGGCCCTGGGATCCGCCTCAAACCCCATCGCAACTTCATGATGCGCATTGACGTGGGTTGGGGCCTCATTGGTCCTTACTTCGGAGCCTCCGGTAACTACGGAATCTAACGTGACCTCTAAGCTCGTGCACGCGATGCCCCCGCGTTACGAGCCGGTGCGCATGCTCGGTGCCGGAGGCGGCGGCGAGGTTTGGGAAGTACGCGATCGGCTCACTGACGCGCGCCTCGCACTAAAAATCCTCGGAGGCCATGCCGGCGCTCACGAGGAAGAAGCCCTCGTTCGAGAATTCGTAACCTTGAGCGGCCTCGAAGGTCTCGGGTTGCCTCGCGTGCTTCGCATTGGTCGTCTCACCGACAGCGACCAGCCCTACGTGCTGCGCGAGCTGATTCCGGGCGAAAGCCTGGATCAGATCATTGCTGGTTCACCACTACGCGCACTGCAAGCTCTAGCGCAGGTGGCAGATCAACTGACGATTTTGCACCGGGTTGGGGTTTTGCACGGTGATATCAAACCCGCCAATATCATCTGCCGTGATGGTGGGACCGCTACGTTGGTTGATTTTGGTCTTGCGTCCCACTTTTCAGGCAAGGGCACTCCGCACGGGCTGACGCCTCGCTATGCAGCGCCTGAGCTATTCGCGGGTCAACCCCTAACGGTGCGCGCCGAGGTCTGCTCGCTAGGCCTGATATTGCGCGATATCTCCGAGCATCTGCACCTCGATGATTTCGCCATGTCCGTCATCGATGCATTGGCCAGCGTAATCGACCAAGCAACTTCAATTGACGCGAACTCGCGCTATCCTTCCACGGATGAATTTGCCGCCGCATTGCGCGTAGCGGCCAATTTTCCCGGCGAAATATACTCTAAACAACTGCGCTTGGCCTGGCCCATCCTAAGTATCGACGGGCTCTCGGCTCAGTTGCTGGCACGTACATTGGCGCTTACCGCTGGGGAATCCCTAAGCATTCAGGGGGTTGCGGGCTCGGGGAAATCCGTGCTGCTTCGAAAGCTGGCCTGGTCCCTGGGTGTAGCCGGAGAGTCCCTGTTCTTCGTGGATGCCGACTTGTTACTTGCGCCACCGGCCTTTGCCGCTGAACTTTCGCACGCGGCAGAAATTGGTGTTGCGTATCTGCTTATCGATGACACGGCGCGACTCAGTGATTCTCAACGACTTGAACTAGTAAAACTCGCAGAAAGTGGTGCGCGTCTGGTCGCCGTCGGTACTTGGCAGGGCAGGCGCGCGACCGAACCCTTGAACGTTCCACCGCTCGATCGCCAGGTAGCAATCGAGCTGCTTCGCCGCGCGGTCCCCTCGATTACCGAAAACGCTTTGAACAAGATACTCGATGTGTCGCAATGTCGCCCACTGGCATTGCGACAGTGGGTCAGCCGAATCGCCGAGGGCACTCTGACCAACGTCGATGAAGTCATGCAGTTGGAGAAGGACCCCGCGAGTTTGAGCTTAGCCCACGTTAACCCTTCCCTGTCACTCTTACAGCTAACACTCGACAAAGGCCGATTCAAAGAGGCCGCGCGCATGCTCGGTGAATTGTCCGAAGAGCACGGCGATACCCCTGAGTGGGCCGTAGCCGCCGCGCGAATTCAATTGGGCCTTGGAGAGCCCGTCCAGGCGCTGCTCGCACTTCAGCCCTTCGTCGACTCGGGCAAGGTCGAAAATGTTTCCAACGCGCCGGAAATCTGGCTCTGCTGGGCGAGGGCCAATCTCGGCATTGGTGAATACGCAGTCGCTGTGGCGGCCGCAACTCGAGTCACTGATCGTGACCCGACTCTGGCGGCGGAAGCGCGAATTCAACAAGGTTTGGGAGAGTGCTATCTGGGGCGACTCGACCTTGCCCGTGACGTCATAACAAAAGCATTGAACAAAGCAGAAACGATTGGGTCGAAGCGTGTCGAAGCGCTGGCACATGCAGCGCTCGGCTTTGTCGCTCAGCGTGACAATCGACTCGATGACGCATTGACCAATTATCAGGCCGCGCTTCGCGCCGGACAGGATTGTGCCGATGCCAGCGTTTTGGCCAACACGGAGCTCAACCTCGCAGGCCTGCTTCACATACGCGGTGACATTGCCGGTGCGAGCGAACATTTCGAAGCCGCCGTCGACCGAGGCGAGCGTGCAGGTCGCCTGGCGACGGTGCGCCACGCCCTGCTCAATTTGGCCAATTTGGATCTATATTTGGGCCGCCTGGCGCGCGCCAAGTCGCGCTTGGAGGCGCTCGCTCGGGATGATGCAGTGCTGCCACCTGCGCAAGAGGCACAGCGCTTAGGGCTCGAAGCGGAACTCGAGTCACGCTTGGGTCACGCCGAAAAGGCGCAGTCTTTGTTCAAGCTATGCGCCGAGGCCTACCAGGTCCTCGGACGCGAAGCGGATGCGGCTGAGGCGAGCCTAGAAGCCGTGCTCGTCGCCACGACAGCGGGTAAGGCCGACATTCCAAAATTGCGCGCCGACATCGAACGTGTACGCTCCAGGCTGGGCGATGCACCAATCCATCGTGCGCTGTTATCTCTCGCGGAGGGTCGCGTAGCGTTCCTTGCCGGTACCGAGGAATCTGCCAGGAATGCCATAGAATCATCGGTACGTAGCGCCCGCGAGAGCAATCACAAAGATTGGCTCTGGCGAGCGCTCGAGGCACAAGCTGACCTCGAGCAAGCGGCTGGTGGCTTATTGCGCGCTCGGCATTTTAGAGAGGAGGCACTGGCGCTGCTGGAAGAGATGGCTGCCAGTTTGCCGCGGGATCTGCGCGAAGTATATTGGAATGACCCGCGACGGCGGTTGCTACGCGCCGCGGCAGCGCAGCCAAATTCTACCGAGCAAGTGCCCAATATTGGCCCAATGGCGCCGGTTCCGACGCGAGAAACTACTGGCGCGATCTCGACATGGTTGTCCAATCCAATCGACCAGCGCCTGGCAAAAATACTCGAAATAAACGCGGAACTGGCTTCCGATCTGAATCTCGAGCGACTCGCCGATCGAATCATCGATCACGCTATTCGACTTTCCGGTGCCGAACTGGGTCTCATCATATTGAGGCAACAAGATGGGAGCCTGCGCGTTCAGTCGTCCCGAGCTCTGGCTCCGGACGAAACTCGCTTGCGGTTTTCGACCAGCATCGCCGAGACAGCCATCAGCACGGGTCAGCCCNNGCCGGAAATGGCGACATGATAGGGGCCCTGTATCTCGAAACGCGATTGCGTAAAGGGACTCGATTTCAGTCAGAACTGCCGATGCTTCAAGCGTTTGCAGACCAAGTAGCCATTGCACTTCATAGTGCCAAACTAATTAAGGAGAATCAGGACCGTGCGGAAGAACTGAGCGAAAGCAACCGCCAACTCAAGGACGCGCAAGAACGGCTCGAGGAGCTGCTCGGAAACCGCACCCAGCAACTGCACCGCACGCGCAAGAAGCTCAAAGAGACGCGTGAAACGCTCTACAGTCACTTCGGTTTTCACGGGTTAGTGGGCACCAGCGCCTCCATGCGACGTGTATACGCGCTGATCGAACGCGTGAAGAGTGCCGATGTAGCCGTTCTCATTACTGGAGAAAGCGGCACGGGCAAGGAAATGGTGGCGCGCGCGATTCACGCCGCCTCGGACCGCAGTCGCGGACCCTTCATTGGAGTCAATTGCGGTGCGATTCCGGAAAACCTGCTCGAAAGTGAGTTGTTTGGTTGCGTTCGCGGCGCGTTTACGGGCGCCGATAGGGATCGAACCGGCCTTTTCAGGGAAGGGCAAGGGGGCACCTTGCTGCTCGATGAAATTGGCGAGATGCCTTCTAAGATGCAATCGGGCCTGCTGCGCGTTCTTCAAACCAAGACGGTCAGGCCGGTAGGTGGACGGCGCGAAGAACCGGTGGATGTCCGCGTCATTTGTGCCACGCACAGGAACCTCGAGGAACTGGTGCGGACAGGCAATTTCCGCGAGGATTTGTACTACCGCATTCATGTAGTCGAACTTTGGATCGCTCCTTTGCGCGAACACGTCGAAGATATACCCCAGCTGGTGAGCCACTTTCTTGGGCTATTTTCGGCCAAATTTCGGCAGGAGAAGAAGTCCGTTTCACGCGATGCGTTGCGGGTTTTGATGTCACAATCCTGGCGCGGCAATATCCGTGAGCTCGAGCATGTGTTGCTCAATGCCTGGATCATGTCGGATTCCGATGAACTGGGGCCCAAGGACTTCGAGTTGCCCGTGGCTGCCAGCCCGTATCGCGTCCCGCACGTGTCTACCGAGCAAGAGGAAATTGCGGATGAACAGAACGAGCCATTGGAGAATCGGACGAGATCCGATTCGGGCAAGTTCAGCCGGCCTCCCCGGGTCCAATCGACGACGGGCGTACCCAAGGGACACAAGGTAACCGATGAGAAAGAAAAAATCCTCGAAGCCCTGAGGGCCTGCGATCACAACAAGGTCAAAGCGGCGCAAATGATCGGGATACCCAGGCGCACGTTTTATAGAAGACTCGAAGCTTACGGAATTAAATGATGAGCGTGGCCTCGGCCACGCTCAAATCTTCAATTGCCGCAACTTCTTATGCAACCCCTCGCGCGTTATACCGAGTGCTTTCGCGGTAGTTGTCTTGTTATTTCCATGCCGTTGCAGCGCATCGAGCACCATCTGACGCTCGACACCTTCCAACATCTCTTTCAACGTCCCCGAGGCTATGGCGGAAGTGTTACTCGCCTCCTTCGACTTCAACATCTTTTCGCTAAGCAGGCCTTCACTAATTTCCCCGGTGGGTTCCGCTTGAATAACCAAACGCTGGATTTCGTTTTGCAATTCACGCACGTTCCCCGGCCACGCATAGGCTGAAAGTATCTTCAAGGCGGACTCGGAAAAGCCCCGCACTGGCCTACCAAATTCCCGGACGTAGCGTTCCAGAAAATACTTGGCTAATTGTGGAACATCTTGCCTCCGTTCGCGCAGCGGGGGCACTCGCAACGGAAAGACGTTGAGCCGATAGTACAGGTCCTCTCTAAACCGGCCTTCTTTAACCTCGTTTTCCAGGTTGCGATTACTGGCGGCAATTATCCTCACGTCCACATGCCGTGGGCGGCTACTTCCGACCGGGCGGACTTCGCCCTCTTGCAGCGCACGCAAAAGCTTAGACTGCAAAAAGAGCGGTATCTCGGCAACTTCATCCAGGAACAATGTCCCGCCATCCGCGACTTCGAAGAGGCCCTTCTTGTCCTCGGACGCGCCCGTGAAGGCCCCTTTCTTGTGCCCGAACAGTTCGCTCTCCAGTAAGTTTTCCGGAAGCGTTGCACAGTTTTGCGCGACGAATAGCTTGTCGCTGCGCGACGAGCGTGCGTGAAGCGTGGCGGCCGCGAGCTCCTTCCCAACGCCGGTTTCACCTTCAATCAGAACCGTAGCTCGTGTGTTGGCGACACGATCGATTTGCGCCATCAAGTTGCGCATGGCGGCACTTTCACCAATGACTTCCAGTTGCGGTCCCCGATTGCGCTCGCGATGGCGCCAAAACGCATTTTCCTGTCGCAACTGGCGTTGCAATCCGTAAAGGCGCTCTATCAGTCGAGAGTTCGACACAGCGAGGGAAGCTGTGGTCGCGACGATGGTTACCAAATCCAGATCAGCCTTGTCGAACATGGCGGGTCGCGCCCGGTTGTCCAACTCGAGGACTCCAACGACGGAATCATTTCGCCAAAGGGGTACAGCTACCGTACTGCGTATATTGCTCCCGATGAGTGACTTCGAACCCAGCCCATCGGCAATCGCGTCAGCGGCCAGAATAGAGCTGCGATCGTGAACTACCTTTCGAAATACGCTTCGCGCAATTGGAACTGCGTCAGAGCTTGTTTCAATTTGACCCTCAGTTTGCCTGACTCGCGTCATGACCGGAATGAAGACAGGATCCCTCTGGAGTCCCGCCGTGTCCTCGGGGGAGTCATCTCGGAGTATCAGCGTTGCGTGTGTTGCTCGTGGGACAACACCCAGTGCGGCGTCCAGTACCGCCAAGTACACTTGTTCGAGGCCAGTGGCGGACAGAATATTGCGCTCGGCTTCGCTCAGAACCGCCATCGCCTCGGACATGCGAGACGCTGAATCTAGACGTTCCCAGCGCCCGATTGGGCGCGTTGCTACTACCTGGGTTTCGAAATGTTCGTCGGGTGCAAAGCTTAGGGCGATTCGGACCGGATTCTTGGAGCCAACCCCGCCGAGTTCAATGACGTCATCGGGGGCGAGTAACAAGTGCTGTTGGCGCTCGTCCAGGACCACCGTTTGCCCATTGCGCAATACGGCCGTATGCCAGCCGCTCAGTTCCGTCTCCAGCTGCACTTCGTCGATGCCGATACGCAGGCGGATGTGGTGCTCCCCGATTTCAGCATCGGGCAAGGGCAAATCATTATCCGCGCCGCGCCCGACCGTGATTATCGGTTGGGTAGGTTCGAAGACGATCCCGGCATGGGACCCCGAGACGACCTCGATCCTGAAAAGCAACATGACCGTATTCTTGCGGCCAGCGGGTTGGTCAAGCTCCCCGATTTCGCGCGGAGAGCTTGAGCGAAATCGCTAGTCGGCGCGCGACTCGATTCGGTTCATCACCTGCTTGAGCGGAGCATCACCAGCGATCTTGTTGGAATCCGCGGTTTTCTCGTTTGCCTCGATGATGGCGTCAAGTTTCTTGGCCGCGTCCTTCGAACCCTTGGGTGACAATTGATCGATTGTCTGCGCAGCCGCGTACCTTACTGCGGCGTTGTCGATTGAACCCAGTCGATAGATTAACTCGGCGCGCGACTGTTCGTTGCCGAAAATGCCAATCATGTAGGCGGCCTTGATTGCAGTAAACTGAGTCTTCTGCTCCTGATTCTCGCTCTTCTCGATTTCACTCAGGTAGCACTGCACGCGGTCGCCACAGGCCTTGAGCTGCTTTTCGGCCATGCCAAGGAAGTCCTTCTCCATCTGCGTGCCGTACTTCTTCACGGCGCCGCGCACCACTTCCAGTTGGTTGGGCTTGGCTAACTTGAGGACCGTTGCCAAGCAGGTGCTTTGGAAGGCGGTCTTGTCGTCGCCGCTGCCGGTGGTCTTCTCGGCCCGCACGAGCAGCCAATCAATCATAGACGAGTCATAAAACTGGCCCGCTGACTCAGCGAGGACCTGCAGGGCAGGATCACCTGGCGGAATCGTCGTATCCAAGGAAATGGATTCCATGGCTGACTTGAATGCCTCTTTCGAGTCCGCCGTTCCAGGGATCTTGGCGAGTTCGCGGGCGAGCACGGCCTTGTTGGCATCGCCCTTGGCGGACTTTAGCGCGGCCACCATAGGAGCAATGGCTTCCGAACGCCCGAGAGTGCCCAGGATCAAAGCTGCGGTTTTCTGAAATGACTCATCGTCTGAGGACTTCTCGTTGCCGGTTTCCTTGGCTCGCCGAACTGCGAACGCCTTGAGTTTGTCGTTCTTCCCTTCGAGCAACTTGATTGCCTCAGGGAGAACTGGCTTGCCGATCTTTACGAGGGCCAGGAGTGCCGTCAGTTGAATGTCAGCCTTCGCAGGGTCCAACATCACCTTAATGAGTGGCTCGACGGCTGCCGCGTCCTTCAGCAAGCCGAGGAGCTTGGCCGCTGTCGTCTGCCAAAATAGCTGGTCGCGATAGGGATCAATCTTGTCCTTGTCGTTCCCGCCCTTTGGAATGATGATGTCTGCTTCCATCATTGTGCGCAGCGGGCCTGCCCAGGACTGCTGACGGACGTCGGACATCGCGTCATTCATATCTTTGTAGGTAACGCCCCCGAGCATCGTGCTGGCGCGCAACTTCATGAAAGCTTGCAGCATGGGCTCGCCCAACCCAGGGAGTTTGAGCACACCCTCCGCGCGTGCCGCCCACTTGATGTCGGCATTATCCTTGTCGGTCTTGGGATGCTTCGCGAACTCCTCAAACGCCTTCTTCAGGGCCGGTTCCGTGCGTGCATCTTTGAACGACGACAGCAGTTTTATCAGTGAGACACGAGTTTTCGTATCGTAGTCGTCGTAGTAATCGACATACGCTTTGGTCAGAGGTGCGGCGATCTTATCAAGCAATGCCTTCACTTCTGGCGAAGCCGTATCTTTGTTCGATCGAGTAACAACATCCTCGAAAAACTGTTCGAGCCTCTTGACGGCTCGCGGTCGCCACGTCTGGTCAGGGAGCTTATCAACCCAATAATCCGGCTGACTGTCGTCCTTGCAGCCGACCTGTGTTGTTACAACGATACCTGTTGACGCCACGAAAGCGGAGCCAAGAACAATGCGACCAATGAGCGACGCGAGGGTACGCGTGGAGCGGAACATACGATTCCTCCGGGATTGCTAGCGGTTGTGGAATAACCAATGACCGCGGGTCAGCGAGCGCCGAGTCGAAGAAAACCTCAGTAAAACCCCAAGTTGCGAGCGATGACGCACGGTACGCCGGGAAAAGCTCTCCTGTCAACGCCAGCTAACACCGCGCTGAAATAAACCGCAAAACCAGGCTGGTCAATCGGACTTTGGATTGGGAGTCCGACCAGTTCTCTCGCTCATGTTGACCTCAGAATTGAGCGCAAGTTTACCGAGCAATACCTGATGTAGTGCCCCGTTGGATGCCACGAGCCCGCGATCATTCACTAGGCTCGGTCCACGATAGTCGATTGGCCGGCCATCTGTGTCGCTGACGCAGCCCCCTGCCGAAGTCACCAATGCATCCAATGCGCAGGCGTCCCACCGCTTTCCGGCCCGACCCGGGGCCACATAGGCGTCGGCTTTTCCTTCGGCGACCATGGCACCCTTGAGCCCCGCGCTACCGAGCGTTCGAACCGTGCCGGCCCTGATGGCCTCCAATTGCCGTAACAGGTGCGCTGAACGGCGCGCCCGCGATACCAAGATGTGGCACTGGGTCAGTTGGTTCGTTTGGCTGGGGACTATGGGTTTCGGCGTGTCGGTGCGCGTGAATTGAAAGGCGTTCTGTCCCACCTCACCAGCCCAGAAT
This sequence comes from Myxococcales bacterium, assembly GCA_003154095.1. Taxonomy (GTDB): domain Bacteria; phylum Myxococcota_A; class Polyangia; order Polyangiales; family Polyangiaceae; genus FEN-1139. Next base: position 14,140 of record PMCK01000160.1, read on the forward strand.
AGCCCCGTCGTGGGAGCATGAATCACGCCAGCCACCGCCCGCTCACCCTTCACCAGGCCGATCATCACCACAAACTCACCCGTGCGATCCAAGAACTCCTGGGTGCCGTCGATCGGATCAACGAAGAATATGGAATCTGCTGAGCGGAAATCGCGAAAAGTTTCCGGATCGCTTTCCTCGGCGACAATCGGCCAATTCGGAAACTCGCTCGACAACGCTGCACAGATGAGTGAATTGGCTGCCTTGTCCGCACTGGTTACCGGATCGTTGGGCCCCTTGAATTCGACTTCGTATGTCGTTTGATAACTGCGAAGGACGACATCTCCTGCAGACGCTGCGATATCCGTCAGCTTCTTCAATAGTGGTGACAGCTTCATCGAGCCCCAAAGTCTTGCATGCGCATCTCCAAACCGCTCAGGGAATCCTCGGGTAAGTAGGGGGGACCCGATCCAATATCGCGCACCAATTGATCCAACTGTGAAACAGTCCGAGGTCCAATCACCGCAGTGGCGATGTCCTCGTGGTTCAGAACCCAACGCAGGGCTGCGCTTCGAAGGCTATTGACTTCATTGCGAACCAGAGGTCGGATGGCGTCCAATTGATGTAGTCGTCGTTTCAATTCATCTGGAGTCCACCTTCGTGATCGGTGATCCGTCTCTGAAAATACCTTTTCGCCAGGCCAAAAACCGCAGAGCAGTCCGTGTGCCAGAACGGAACGCGCCATCACGCAAGTTTTGGTCTCGCGCATTCGTTCCTGCAATCTGCGAAAGTCCGAAGCCCAAAGGCAATTGAACGCCAGTTGAAGTGCTGGAGTCTTCTCATCCAGTGCGGCCTCGGCAACCTCTGCCGAGCCGGCGCTTACTCCCCAGCTGCGCAGCCTGCCTCCCGCGTGCAGCTCACGCATCAATCCAGTAGCATCGCCCTTACGCAGCGTTTGAACCGAAGGATTGTGGAGCAACACCATGTCCAAGACATTGCGCTTGAGCCGCGCTCCGGACCTCTCGATGCACTCACGCAGCCAGCTTGGCTCGAAGCGTTTTCGGGGTGGTTGCGACCCTATGTCAGTTCCGACCTTAGTGATTATCAGAGCTTCAGTATCAGCGCCGAGCAGGGCTCCAATGCGCGTCTCCATCGCTCCAGCGGCGTAGATATCAGCGGTTTCAAAACCCGTGATGCCGAGGGCGCGTGCGCGCAAGATGACGCGATTCTGTTCCTGCTCACTTACGGGACCGTAGCCGTCACCACTGAGGCCCCAGGTGCCGAGCGTTAACTCGGACACCGAAACGCTTGAAATGGCAAATGGCCTCTGGCGCACTTCGGTCCGGATATCGCAGACCTGCTCGCCGCGCTATCCGCTATCGCGATTTCGCTCCGAACGTCGAGCAGTCAGGCTGGCAAAAGATCCGGCCTCGGTGTAGTGCACGCTCCGCTATGCGAATTGACCCTTACGCCCATGCGCCGCGCCTACCGGCGGAAGGTGAGTGTGTCATTCCGAAGCAACTCGTCGGCGGTGGCGAACTCCCGATAGAGCTCGAAATCGGACCCGGGCGAGGAGGCTTTCTATTCGAGCGACTGGCTGTAACCAACGTCGGAATGATTGGCCTGGAGATTCGCCGCAAGTGGGCCACGATCGTCGATGACCGCCTCAAACAAAGGGGCTACGGCCCTCGGGCCCGCGTATTCGCGGAGGACGCGCGCGATGCGATCCCTCGCTTTCCCGATGCCTGTGTCGCCAACATCTACATCAATTTTCCCGATCCTTGGTGGAAGCGGCGCCATCGAAAGCGCCTGGTCGTAGCAAAAGACATGACAAAGTCCCTGCTTCGGGTCTTGGTTCCTAGCGGAGAGCTCTTCGTACAGACCGACGTCCTCGAGAGAGCAGAGACTTATTTCGCGATATTCGATGAAGCCAAAGATCTGGAGCCGGTCGGACAATCTCCCTGGGTACAAGAGAATCCCTATGGTGCGCGAAGCACTCGCGAACGGCGCGCGCTAGCTGACGGGCTGCCAATCTATCGCCTCAGGTATCGGAAAAGGTCGGTCGAGTTACCCGGGCCGGGGCCCGGGTAACCAACTGCCAAATGATGCGGTTGGGGGTCTCCACGAGAATGTTTTTGCCGTGAGCCCACTCGGACATGATGGGTCGATTCGGACAAATCCCTCATTTTTCAAGAACCCCATTGCCTGATGTCCTAGGCGGGCCAGGGACAGGGGTTGATTATGGATCGAAGAAGAGGCTATCCTCCGCCGCGGATTATGCGCGTGAGCGACCTTAAGGCGAAGAACTCATCGATCTTGAGTCGAGTTTTAAGGTTGCAGTGGTTTGGGCCGGGGCTCATCGGCTGCTGTGTCGCTACGCTAGTCGGTTGCGCGACGTATCATGATGACCTTGTTAGGGGCCAGCATTACTACGACGTCAATCAATACAATGACGCGCTCGCCGTCTGGCGGATCCTTGAAATCGATTGGGACTCGCTGACCTACGCGGAACAGTCTCGATACGCGTATTTGCGCGGGATGACGGACTATCGGATGGGTTTTCGCGCCGACGCCCGGCATTGGCTTTCGATATCCAAAGCCGTCGAGCAGCGACATCCGGGCGGACTAGAGGCTCAAGCCACCGCGCAGCTGAGCCAAGTACTTACGGAACTCAACACGGCAGTCTACGCCATGGGGCCACCACCCAGTGCAGTAGCTACTGGTGTGGAGCTTCCGAACGTTACTGCGAATCTAGAATTGCCTCCGAGTGGCGCTGTTCAAGCGCCGCAGAGCCCTGCTCCGATGAATCAAGCCGCGCCGCCTCCAGCAACGAATGCGCCTGCCACCACGTTACCAGCGCCGGCAGTATCGAACGCGCCTTCGACTTCGTTACCAACGCCTGGTCCCGTGCCGCCCCCAACGCTGTAACTGGACTTACCCGTGCCGTAGAAAAATGAATCGCTGAAATCGCTGATGGGGAAGTCAGGATGCCAGTCAGCTATCAGCTATCAGAATGTTTGAATTCACGGCTGACGGCTGACACCTGAAAGCTGACAGCTAGTTTCATGCGTGTCAGCAGCAGACTTCGGCGGCACGACGAGCAGCGTAAAGTTGGTCCTTGGCTAGCAGCTTCTGCTTCTTAAGTTCAGCAATCAGTCGCTGTTCTTCGGGTGTCAAGAATGCCCTGCGTTCGAGTTGATAGACCTCGTCGTGCAGTTGACGATGCCGAGCTTCCAGTTCTGTTAGACGATCATCCGCCGTCGCCACAATCATGGGACACACCTCCTGCTCCGTTGCTGCGCCGCACATGTACGCTTAGGGTGCGAGCGATCCGTACTTGTTTGACTTCAACAAGCACGGTCGAGCGGCTCAACATGTCCAGTAGGGTAAGGCTATGACAGAAAGTATCAACGATTTTTGAATCAAATATCGCCCTGGCCGTATATCCCCCGGTGAACCCGGTTCAGGCCCCCCAAAGTTCGTCGAACTGGCCTGTCGGAGGAAATTTATTTGTCCGTGCAATTTTCCCGAATAGCTTACATCTAAGAGGCATCGTGAACCGAACTCGCTACCTCTTCGCCCTGTCTGTGCTGAACGTCGCATGGGCGGTTGGCTGCGGCGCATCCGGCAAATTGCCAGCTAATTCAGCAAGTTCGCCGTCAGCGGCCCAGGGCGAAACGAAGGTGACTCTCGCTCGCACGGTTGTTACGCCGAGTGAAGCGCTAACCGTCAATGAGCTTTTCGATCGAGGTAGGCGCCGATTCGCAGCTGGCCGCTACGCGCAGGCCGCCGTCGATTTGGAAACCGCCGCCAACGCGGCCCCTGAGCAAAGCTGGGCTCCCTGGGCGTATTACCAAGCGGCATTGGCCAGGGACGAGTTAGGAGAATTTCCTGCTTGCGCGGAAAACTTCAAACGCGTTGTGCATGATCAACGTGCTACCCCCGAGCGGCGCGATGCACACGTGCGGCTGATTCGCGTGTTGGTCTACCTCGAGCAGTGGAGTGATGCAGGGCGTGAGGCCGACTCCTTCCTGGAACTATACAAAGACCTTCGGCCACTTGAAGTCATCGTCGCAAAAGGTGGCAGGGCTTTGGCTGAGCTTGGCGCGGAAGATCTCGTTCGGGCGGAGCGCGATGTCGAATCGGCAAGAAGTATTATCGAAGATCAGCAATTTCAGATTCCCGCCCGCCTTCACCGTGACGTGGCGGTTGTCTATTTTGCCTTGGGTGAACTGCGACGGCGTCGTGCCGGCAATATTCGATTCGTGCCTATTTCGTCTAACTTTTCGGACCAATTGGAACAGCGGTGTCAATTGTTGCTCGATGCGCAGTTTGCCTATTCGATGGCCATGAGGGCGTACGATGCCCACTGGTCAATAATGGCTGGGTACCGTGTTGGCGAACTCTACGCCCAATTGCACGCTGATCTCATGGAATTGCTCGCAGCGGATTCGCCGATCGACCCGGAGCGCAAACGACTCTTCGAAGCTGCCCTACGGCTACGCTACTCGATCCTGCTGAGCAAGGCAGTGAACTCAATGGAACATACGTTGGCGGCAGCAGTTCGAACCAATGAAAGTTCTCGTTGGGTTCAGCTGACGCGTGACGCATATCAGGGTCTCAAAAACTCACTGGCGCAGGAGCAAGCTGCCCTTGATGCAATTCCATATTCCCGCGAGCAGTTGCTGTCCGCTCTCGAGAACCTGAGACAGAATCAGGTTTCTCGCGCGGTGCGCTCACGTGCAAAGTGATCTGGGCAGTTCTAATCGTCACGAAACTTCTTGACCAGGAAACTGTATCTTTGTACAGTACCTGGAGATAGTTCGGTACGGAATATGCTTGACAGCATAGTTTCGCGGCGCTAGCACGCGCCGCGTCCAAGTACCAATCCCTGCTGAATCCCTGTTGTGGCAGTAAAGAGCCTGGCCGGACAGAGGGCGTGGCATTTGAAGGCACTGTTCGCGGGTGTCTTTGGTGTTTTGTTTCTGAGTCGATTTCTTGGCCGGTTACTCAACGTCAGGCTGCGGGGTTAGGCCGGGATATTCATCTCCCGGGACAGTTTCGTCAGGCTTTGTCGTGCAGTCGCTGGGCTCACATCGTCGGTCGGTAGCCACGGGCGCCTCAACGAGGTCGCTCGGTCGTGTACATATTTCGGCTGACGTAGCTCAATCGGTAGAGCTCCAGTTTTGTAAACTGGAGGTTAGGGGTTCGAGTCCCCTCGTCAGCTCCAAAGTGACCAAAACTAAGCAAAGTTGTGATGAGGCAGGCCAGGTAGCTGGTCGGTATACTGACCTTTGCCCAATCGAATTTCCGGAGGGTTGCCCGAGTGGCCAAAGGGAGCNNGAGCAGGCTGTAAACCTGCCGGCTTACGCCTTCGGTGGTTCGAATCCACCACCCTCCACTGACTGTTTGAGCGTCCGGTTTAAATCAAATCGGCATATTTATCAACTAGGCTGGCAGGCTGGTCCAGGGAGCGCTATAGGGCGCGCTCCGTTTTGCGGGAGTAGCTCAGTTGGTAGAGCGTCAGCCTTCCAAGCTGAACGTCGCGAGTTCGAATCTCGTCTCCCGCTCCGGACGAAATGTAAGGATGTTTTTGCAAATCAACGGCGCCTAGCGTCTGCCCACCTAGCTCAGATGGTAGAGCGCGTCCTTGGTAAGGACGAGGTCAACAGTTCAATCCTGGTCAACGGCTCCAGAATTACGGCAGTGGGCGGTGCGCGCGCGGGATCGCGTCCGGCCGCCCGCTGGTGTTCCCCAACCAGTATAAGAAGGTTCAGAATTCATGG
>PMCK01000061.1 GCA_003154095.1 Myxococcales bacterium
TACTTGGCGGATTTGCCCACTGAACCAGCGCAACTTCGCCAACGTGTCTACACGGACCAGTCTGAAACCGATGCGGCGGTTCGCAACGAGAAGCTGCGCGCGCTACGCGATCAGAAGATCCCAGCGACGGGGCATCCGGTGCGCCGCTATTCTGCGCAATGGGACCCGGAGTCGCGCACGCCTGCACTCGCTCTGCCGCCGCAATGTCCGGCAACCTTGCCGGAGAACGTCGAGGCTTGGCGAAAGAACTGGCAGCGCTGGGCGGACGTGCACGTGGCTGGCCTCGACGTGAATGAGGATGCGGCGCAGGGCGCCATTGCGGAAGCGCATAACGAGAAGCTAACCCGTGGACGTCTGGGTGACTTTGCCGTCGGCCAACGCCCGCTCGACGAGGTGATCCTCGAAGATTTGAAGCAAGCGATCACCGAGCGCTTCCCCGATCACGTGGAGGCTGGTGAGCAATCCGATCTCCAGCGGGAGCTGGACTTGCAGGAGGAGCTGATCGCCGCAGCGTCCGAAGGCTTCATCGGCCGAGTCGATGATCTCGCGGAGCTCGACGCCCACGTTGACAGCGACGACACGCGCCTTTTCGCGGTGGCCGCTGCCGGCGGCATTGGCAAGACGACACTCTTGGCCAAGTGGATCGCCGATCGACGTGATCGCGATGACACAGTGTTCTGTCGGTTCATCGGTGTGGGTGATCGATCGAGCAGCGTAGACTCGCTGCTGGTCTCGCTCCTCGACGAGCTGCGCGAAGCCGGACGCATCCAGAGTGAGATCCCGACGGATCCGAAGAAGCTACGCGAGAAACTGCCGGAACTACTCGCCGAATGCGGAAAACACGGCCGGGCGATCGTCGTCATTGATGCCCTGAATCAGTTCGATAGTGGCCTTGCCGATCTCGAGTGGTTGCCGAAATCGATGCCCGATGGGCTCAAGATGGTCGTCAGTTTCAAGACTGGCACGATCGTGGCCGACGAGCTGCTAGCACGCTGGCGAAGCAGCAACGTTGCTGTCCACGAGTGCCACGGTTTCGAGAACATCGAGGATCGCAAGAAGCTGGTGACCGGATATCTGGAACGGCACCTGAAGGAACTCGACCAGTCGCACCTGGAAGCACTTGTCACCGTGCCCGGCGCCGAGAACCCTCTCTACTTGCGGGTGGTGCTCGGCGAGTTACGCGTCTTCGGGGCTTTCGGGCAGTTGCGTGAGAAACTGAGGGACGACTTCGGCACTACACCGATCGAAGCGTTTGCAAGCGTGTTGCGGCGGCTGGAGAGCGATCCGGCACACGCTGCGGTTCCGCCAGCTACCAGCGTGCCGCTCATCTTCGGGTTTCTTGCGCACGCGCACGGCGGGCTGCCGGGGGCTGCCATCGTGGATTTGGTCCATACCGAGGTATGCCTAGGACCTGAGCGTCGTGGCGAGGTTGCGGCGAGTGTGGCTTTGGTCTTGCGGCAGTTGCGGCCGTATCTCGCCCACCGCGAAGGGCGCGTCGATTTCTTCTATGAGAGTCTTCAGATCGCGGCACAGCAACGCTACACGCGGGCTGACGTTCAATGGCCAGTGCGGAGCGAGACGGTGTGGAACGATGCCCTCGCGACGTGGTGCATGAAGTGGGAAGGACTCGAAGGCACGAGCAAACGCTATGCCCTGCGTTGGTTGCCGACGCATCTGATGGATGCGGGAAGAGCTGGGGACGCGGCTGGAGTGATGACTGAGTTTGGGTATCACTATGCACGGCTTGAGACGCTAGGGGCGAATGATGTGGTCGAGGTTACGAAGGATTTCGCCGCGCTCGTACGCGCGGAGTTGTCGGCAGAACGGCGTGAGAAGGTCGACACTTGGCAGCGCTTTCACGACGAGATCGCGCATTTCCTACGGCGTCGGGGTATCCATCCCGAAGTCGAACTGATGCAAAGGGCTTGTGCGCACGCGGATGCAAGCGCCGTTACGCATAGTGCGGAAGCTTGGTTCGAGAAGCACGACCCTAAGCAGTGGTGGTTCCGCAAGCTTGGCAGACCTCGAACGATCGATGGTCACGCATGGTCGCGGGTGCTGGATGGCCACACCGGCCAGGTACATTCAGTGGCACTTCACGCGGATGGGCGGCGAGTTGTGTCGGGCAGCTGGGACAAGACGCTGCGGGTGTGGGACCTGGACACGGGCGAGTGTCTGAGAACGCTGGAGGGTCACGCCAGTAGTGTCCACTCGGTGGCGCTTCACGCGGATGGGCGGCGAGTTGTGTCGGGCAGCTGGGACAAGACGCTGCGGGTGTGGGACCTGGACACGGGCACATGTGAGCGCGTTCTGGAGGGCCACAACGGTGGTGTCCACTCAGTGGCGCTTCACGCGGACGGGCGGCGTGCGGTGTCCGGAAGTGGTGAACTAATGCTGCTTAAGCGGCCCAGTCGCAAGGACTTCACAGTGCGGGTGTGGGACCTGGAAACCGGAGCGTGCCTGCGCGTACTTGAAGGACACACTGGTGACGTCATGTCAGTGGCGCTTCATCTGGATGGGCGGCGAGTCGTTTCGGGGAGCTGCGACAAAACTGTGCGGGTGTGGGACTTGGAGACTGGAGCGTGCCTATGCGTACTTGAGGGACACACCAAGGAAGTAACTTCAGTGGCGCTTCATTTGGACGGGCGCCGTGCGGTGTCGGGTAGCAATGACATGACAGTGTTGGTGTGGGACCTGGACACCTGCGCGTCCCTTCCCGTGTTTGACCGCCACACGGGAGATGTTGCCGCTGCCGAGGTTTGCGCGGTTTGCGCGGTTGGTCGGCACGCGGCGACGAGTAGCACTGACGATACCGTGCGGGTATGGGACTTGGAGACGGGTGCCTGCTTGAAAACCCTCAGGGGCCATTACTCTACCGCCTACTCTGTGGCGCTCCACTTGGACGGGCGGCGTGCGATCTTGGGTGCCCATGACAAAGTTCAAGTGTGGGACCTGGAGACCGGCGCTTGCCTGCACATGCTGGAGGGACACACCGAGTTTGTATCCGCGGTCGCTCTCCACGTGGATGGTCGCCGTGTAATTTCGGGGAGCTTTGACAAGACAGTTCGGGTATGGGACTTGGAAACGGGCGCGTGCCTGAGTACGCTGGAGGGCCACACCGGGCTTGTCTCTTCGGTCGCGGTTTGCACGGACGGTCGCCGAATAATTTCGGGGAGCCATGACCGGACGCTGAGGGTGTGGGATCTAGAGACAGGTGCGTGCCTGGGAATACTGAAAGGCCACACTTGGTTTGTCAGTTCGGTTGCGGTTTGCATGGACGGTCGCCGCGCAGTATCGGGAAGCTATGAGAAGACATTGCGAGTCTGGGATCTCGACTCGGGTGAGTGCTTGCTCTTGCTTCAGGGTCACACTGAGTCGGTCTACTCGGTCGCAGTTTGCACAGACGGCCGCCGCGCGGTGTCGGGGAGCCTTGACAAGACACTGCGGGTTTGGGATCTCAAAAACGGCGCATGCCTGGGCGCGTGGTTTGGCGTTAATTCTTTCAATAATTCAGCTTTGAGCCAGCCCAATGCCAGCGGTCGCGATTATGTAGTGACAGGCTGCCGCGACGGCTCCGTTCATTTCTTTGAACTCCTGCCCCCGGGTCGCGTCACGCACACCACGCTCGCCGCTTGGTCGCCCACGCATCTGCTCTCGGGTGATATATCGAAACCCGAAGGTGCGTTGCGCTCCTTCTGTCCAGCGGATGGCGGCAAAGATGAGAGCACGCGTATTGTCTTCTTCGACTCTATAACGCGAAAGGGAAATCATTACGAAATCTACGAAGCCGATAACAAGAGCGTGGCGCTTTTGTTCCTTCGAGGAGAGGAAGTCCGCGATGAGAGGCACTTTGTTATCGTGAGGACTCCCGAGGGTAATTTCGGCAGGAACTCCGTATCGATATTCAACGAATTTACTCAGGAAGTGCTCGAGTCAGTGACCTAGCCCACGATTTGCTAGCCTCGTCGTCGATGTAGCGTCCCACTGGCGGCATGCACCGGGAGATTCAATGAACGAGCTACTGGCCTGCTGCCGAACCGTTCCAGCATCTGCGTCCCTGCTGCAGGTAACTGTCGTCGGCCATTCGTTCTGGTTCCACGCGTCACGGAAAAGTCAGAAACCAGCAATACAAGTCGCCCGGCGCGGTCGCCATCCGTGCAGTTTAAGGAGACAAAACTCCGAAGCGCCGAAACGCCTCGCCGCATGAATGAATCAAGAATGAATGATCCGTCGGCAGCAACGATGCTTGCGTGCCTTTGATCCAAGTGCCGCTCAAAACAATCCAAATTTACATAGCGATGCGAATTGGTGCGTGCACGAGGTAGACAATGCCAGCCCGCAGCTGATCGTACCATCCGCCTCGGTATCAGCTCAGAGCGTCGGGAGTGAAGCAACCCAGTCCACTACGGAAACTGCACCTGAACAGGAACCACACTGTTCATCGTATCTGAAGCGACAGGAGCGCACCTGCCGACAGCTCGGCAATCCCGACGGGCTTGCCAGGAGCCTCGCGAATCAAGCGATAATCCAATGAGAATCGCGGTCAGATTCAATGCGCTCGCCACCTCGCCGAAGAAACCGAGCGGCCACAGAGTCGACGAGAAACGGCTACCTGTCGCCACCCGCCGTATCCGTGCCGCACCAACCAAAAGAAACGCAACAAGCCGACAACCAAGCCCTAACATCGACGCATGACCGCGCGCACTCCCTTCTCGACACCGCAAAGCTGCCCCTGCGCAAGCAGCGCGCAATGTCCGCCTTTTTGAGGTAACCTCGCTCAATCGAAAAGGTTGAATCCATGTCACCCGACTCACCATCTCCAACTCTCTGGCAAGAACGAGCCATTTTCGTATCAAGCACTTTCCGCGATATGCACTCGGAACGCGATTGTTTGCGTGACCACGTGTTCTGCCCTGCGTTCGTTGAGCGGTTGCGCGACCGCCGTTGCCATCTTGTGCCCATCGATCTGCGATGGGGCGTCGACACTGTGGGACTTGAAGCGAAAGAGGCCACGGTCTTGCAGGTGTGCTTTGATGAGGTCTGCCGGGCGAAGCCTCTGATGCTCGTGATACTGGGCGACCGCTATGGCTGGGTGCCGCCTCATCTGCAAACGGCGGCTGTCTTTCAAGCGAATGGCCTGCCGATTCACGACTTTTCCGGCAAGAGCGTGACGGCGCTCGAAATCGAGTACGGGGCTCTCACCGACGATGGAGACGCGCGAGTTCTGTTTCTGTTTCGGGATCTGGATACGGACAACGGGTACCGCTTGATGCAGGATTCGGAACGGAAAGTCTTCGATGACCGGGCTTCGGGATATACGGAGAATTGGTCGCGACTCAAGCAACTGAAAGCCGCCATTCGCGAGCGTTATCCAAATCAATGTCACGACTACACGCCGCGTTGGGACCCAGTAGCTCAACGCCTCGTATTGCCCGATGAGTGGCCAGGTCTAGTTCAGGACGAGCTCTGGAAGTTGATTGATGCAGAGACCCATGATCGCGTTCGGTCCAAGCCGACTCGTTGGGAGGAATTGGCACGTCGAGATCTACTCGATGAGGTCGAGGTGCGTCTGCATGGCATCGAGAAGCAGGCGCAGCAAACAGGTATGGCGCACGGTACGAACGTACATCGTTCGACGCACGAGAACCTGCTCGCTTTCGCTCGCGGACAGGCCGACCCCGATCAACGGGCCCTGTGTCTCATGGGCGATTCAGGGAGCGGAAAGAGCGTGCTTTTCGCGCGGCTCGCTCGCGAACTCGGAGCGTACTCGGAAATGCCGAATCCAGCAGGCATGTCAAGCACCGCACCCGTAGTTCTCGCGCACATGGTGGGCGCGGGCTTGAACTCGACCGATCCGCTGCATCTGCTCAAACGCTGGTGTCGCGAGCTCTCCGAGTTACTGGGTCCACCCGTATCTGACTACGAAGGCGTTTTCGCGCTGCGCGCGATGCGCGACGAATTTCAATACTTACTTGCGGAGACCTCATCGAACCGAGATGTCATCCTGCTTCTGGACGGCCTCGATCAAATGGACCCCTCGCCAGACGCCAAGAATCTTTCGTGGCTTCCACATCGCCTTCCGATGCGCACGCAGCTTGTCGTGACGACCACACGCTGTGACGCCGCAACAGTGCTAATCGAACGGCCGGGCGCGCGTCAACTGCCACTCCCTGCGTTGAATGAGGACGATGCCAAGAACATAGTCCAAGCCCATTGTGGAAGGTACCACAAGTCTCCCAATGAAAGCCTCGTCTCAGCCGTGGCACGACGCGCACTGCAGGGACTGAAGGCGGATTCCGAGCGAGCGCTTTGGGTATCGATTGTCGTCGAGCGCCTGCTTCTGCTCGACGCCGAGGACTTCGCAAAGATTGAACCGGGCGATCCGGGTTCCGCGGATGCACGAATCCTGAGCCACCAGTTGGATCTGGTAAAGGAACTGCCGCTGGATATTGGACCATTGCACGAGAAGATTTTCGAGCGAGCTCAAAGTAGCGAAAGAAGCTGGGTGCCCGATTGTTTGGCGCTCATCTCCGTGAGCCGGCAGGGCTTGCGGGAACGTGAGTTGCGAAACCTGCTCGGCATCGCAGCCCCAGAGCACGATCTGGCTGTTGCAGCGACACGACGAATCCTCCGGGGGCATGTTCGCGTTCGCAAGGGCCTGGAAACTTGGGATTTTCTGCACGCTTCCCCGAGGCTTCATTTGCTGAAGGTGATCGACGCCGGCAAGTACTGCAATCTGAACGCGCGCATTGCCCAGCAGTTGTGCACGTTGCCACCAGACGACGTTCTCCGCGGCGAGATCATGCACCATCTGATCGAAGCAGGTAAAGCAGCCGAAGCAGCCGAATACTTCGGTGGTAGCCTGGAAGGCTTCGAGCGCTCTGCCGCGGTTCGTGCGTTGGTGGACCATGTTGTTGCCGCCGAGATCGGAACGCACCATTTCGACTTCATTTACGAACTCGTTGCGTCCGCTCAACCGAGTGATCGCCGGGCGCGCATTGCGCGTCGACTCATCTTCGATGTCACGGACAAGCTTGCGGCAGTTACTCGAATCGACACCCGGGAGCAGTTGATTGAACGATGTATCGTCGCGCTAGATGACGTCATTGAGAATCCAACGCAAGGCGTCAATCGGGTCGAAGCCCAGCATGACTTGCTCGAAGCATGGCGCAAGCGCCGGTCGCTTCGGATTGCAAAGAACGATCCGCGTGGAGCAATGCTAGCAGCTCGTCGCGTCATCGATCTGGCCGAAGCTCTCCGCGAGGCCGAACCCACGAATTCCGAATGGGTGCACGATTCGATGATCGCCCATGCCGATTGGGGTGACACACTCGATAAACTGGGCGACTTGAGCGAGGCCCGGGCGGCCTATGAGGCAGCTCTCGATTGTTCCGATCAACTCGTAAATAGCTATCGGGAAACCGATCCACATAAGTTCGCGCGTGCTGCCGTGGCAAGTCGCGCTGGCGCGTATCTGATGAAATCAGGCGATCTTGTCGCGGCCCGCTGCGCCCTGGAAGAAGCGCTGGAAGCACTCGAATCACTCTTCGACCCTGGCCGAACGCGGCCGGAAGTAGAACGTTCCCTGGCTGCCGTGCACCGAATGTTCGGTGAGCTAACGAGAGCGGAAGATGCGTCTCAGTGGGAAACATCCCTGGAGCACTTCAGGACTGCAATCGAATTTCTGAGTGATCTGCGAACCGACGATCCGAGAAACCGCGCAATCCTTCATGACGTTGCCCGGATTCACGGTGTCACAGGTGATATCCTACGTGCTCAGGCACGCAGCAATGACGCTCTTTCGGCGTATTGCGAAGCGCTGAACTTGCTGCGCGTTCTCGCGTCATTGGACCCGGACAACTCAGAGTGCCAGCACGATATGGATCTGTGCAAATTGTGGATTAGGGATCTGGATCCGGATCTTGACCCGGATTCTTCGGCTTAGGTTTGTTTGGTTTGGGAGCCTTCGATTTGCCGGGCGAAGCTCCGGGTCTATCTGAAGTTGGTGCCTTGAAGCTTGCAGCACCTTGGTGCGGTGAGTCTGCTGTGGGTTTGGTTGCGCCGGAGTTTCCTGGTTTGGTTGCGCCGGAGTTTCCTGGCTTGGTCGCGCCGGAGTTTCCTGGCTTGGCCGGCGTCACATTCGACGGACCAGAAGTGGTACCTTGACCGCGCAGAGCATCACGCCACAGTTTTCCGCGCTCACTTTGCGTGGGGTTAGGTGGGTCGTCATCGCTGGACTTGCCCTGTGTGCGCTGGAGACGTGGGTCAGGCTTGGTTTGGCGCTGATTGGCATCATCGTTCGCCGCCTGCGCTTTGATCTGCTCTAGGTTCGCAAACTCTTGTGTGTGCGCGCGGTGGCCGAAATCCAAATTGGTGGCGCTCATCATCACCTGATTGCCAGTGAACTTCAGGTCACCCTTGCCTCCCTTGCCGTCTTCCCCTTGCCAGGTCTGGGTAACGCGATCGCCGTCCCGATCGGCTCGGCTCCATAGCTTCTTCTGCTGAGCCGTTTGCTTCGGAAGTCGAGCGGATTCGAGCCCATAGGCGTACCAGGCTCCGTTGTCGCCCTCGCGGGCTGATCGGTGAAAACGACCTGAGTCGCCATCGTGCATTGCCGGGCCATGCCCGGCGCGAAGTGGCGGCAGTTGAGCTTGCGTCATGTCGGCGAGTGTGACGCCGCCGTACAACACGCGAACACCCGTTGCGTCTCGGGACGCCAGAAGATCCATGCACTCCCAGTTTCGCTGTTGCCCGATCCAACGATTCTCCGAGATAAGCCCGATGCCATTGGGCACTTGCGTATCCGATGTACGTTTTGCCCAATCGTCGAAGCGGTATTTCTGTTCGACCTTCCCCCGATCGAGATCGGGCATGATGTCTTGATACGCCAGAAGTTGTGTCAGCAATGACCACTTCTGAAGCTCGTTTTGCAGATGATATTGTCGATCGTATTCGGATACCGACTCGAAATGGTTCGTCCACCAGTCGAGCACGTGGCGCACGCCATCTTCCGGCACTGTCTCTTTGCCAGGTTCGAGCACGTTCGAAGCAGCACTAAATACACGGCTAACGACCGGTGCAAAATGCACCACAGAATAGTCATCGTTTCGCGAGATGCGATCACTGCGCGCACCAAACCAGAGCCTCGTCGAACTTTCATCCTTGTCGACGGCAAGGCCCTGCAGCGTCGAAAACCCAGGGAGCTGCCGAAGCGGGGCGGAACCCTGGTAATCCAGGCCTGCCCATAGCTTGGCGAGCAGGTCCGTGTAGAACAGATTCATTCCAGCGCGCGTCCCGGCAAGGGCTCCCTCGTAGCGTGCACACTGAACGCGATCCTGGGATTCGACGAAACCAAGTAGCCGAGAAATGAGGACGCCCTGGGGATTGCCTCCGGCGCCCAGTGAATTCCTAACCCGAACGAACTGGGGAAGGTTCACAACGCTCGCCGAGCCACCCGCGCGTGCTTCGGTAATGATGGAATCAATGGCCTTGACCACGCTTGGATGCAATTCGCCGACGCGATCGCTGCCAATTTGATCAATCAGTTGCAGCAGCTCGGACGCGGCGTCAACCGGCAGCGCTGCTCCCCGCTTCACGTTGTTCGAAATGCCGGGTATGTTCCGCGCCCGGGCGATGAGCTTCTCCGGGGTTTTCTTGAGCGTTTCCAGATCCGCAACTAGTCGTGCGACATCCCACTGGGGGTCCAGTGAAAAGCCGGGGCCTGCGTGGTGTTCCGACTCGCGTAGCGCCTTGTCAATCGCGCCCTCGTCAAGTTTCATTGCCTGCGCCGTCACCGGCGTAATTTTCGAGATCAACTCGTACTCGGCGTTCACGCAGTCGGCGGGGCTCGCACCTGCGCAGGAATCCAATGAGTGAGCCGAGGCATCGCCAAAAAGCTTGCCAAGCGTGGTCACCGCGCCGTCAAACGCGAGGACGTCTGGCTGCTGACCGGCTCTCACCCGGTTGACGTTTGCGTTGTACGCATCGACTAGCTGGCGTTGCGCCGCGTCGAGGCTGTTCAGATCGTGACCCAGACGATGCGCAGCCCGCATGCCTGGCCACGCAGCAAGCTGGCCTTGATACAACGCGCGCACGTCATCGACCGTCGTGCGGGGCACAGGAGTCTCCAGGTGGCGTCCACCCACCACAAATCCGTCCTCGGTCAGTTTGAAGAAATCCAGTTCTTCCGTGACCGACAACCAGTGCTCCAATTCGGAAACCGAGCGCACTTTCTGCTCGACGTACCCGTAGGCTTCTGTGAAAAGGTCAGTTCCTCTGACCGTCCCCTGCCGATCGATGGTGATTGTGTGCCGGTCGGGGGCAATCGAGAATCGCCAGATATCAAACTCGTTGGGGGTCTGCCCAAGTTCGGCTCGGGACTTATCGGCGAGACGAGCCAATGTCGTTCGCGGATGTGTGTCACTGCCCGGCACGAACAGCAGCGCCCGACTGGAACTGACGACAACGGTTCGCCCGGGGCCATATTCGAATACGCCGAGCGCCTCGAGCTGAGCTGTTCGAAGCAGGGGCCTTGCCGCGACTGCCTCGAGCAGACTCGGATCGCTTCGCGCAAGCTTGCCGACGGTAGCGGCAACCGCCCAATCCGCAAGCTGATCAGATTGTTCGTCCGCAGAAAGGCGACCCAGCGCATCGCCCATGCCCGATATGTCCACCCGGAGTTGCTCGATCGGCGGGGCTGTAAGAACTGCGGTCCCGCTGCGTACTGCCTTCGCAGGCGTAGAAGCTACGGAATGCCCGCAGGCACCGAGCGCCAACACCGAAATACTTGCCACGAGAAAATGTCGAATGGCTGCTATCTTGCCCATACTCGAATCACTCCATTGAGGCGCCCTGATCTCGAGAGCCCTTCGCAGATGCGTCTGCGCCTCGGACCTCGAATCCCGTTTTGAGCCCAGCGTCTTTTCGCAGGGAAGCGGGGACCCTGTCAACCTGGACGTGTGAAGCCCTATTGGTCTGACAACAATTCCGTCCCGACGCTTTGATTCTCTCGAGTTCCGCGCCCCTGCCCCAGTTGTCTGCCCGTCCCGACGGCGGCATGCGGCGGGATCTTCGATGAACGAGCTATTGGCCCTGGGCCGAGCCTATCCAGCGCTCGCATCGTTGCTGCTGACAGCTTTCGTCGGGTATCTATTTTGGTTTCTTGCGTCACGGAAAAGTCAGAAAGCGCCGCGACCATTCGTCCATCGTGCGATGCCCGAGACACCGACGAATCAGGAATGCTACCGGCGGGACGCATGACCACGCCCAAACTCCCCTGCCCCTGCGGCAGCGGCAAAGATTTCGCGAATTGCCACGGCAAGGCCGATGACGAAGACGATCCCAAGCCCGAACCCGAAGCCGACGCTCGGCAATACTCGCCCGCAACGCAAGGACAGCGAGGGCAACCTATTGAAATTCCCGCTCGATCGCGCCTCGAGCTCGTAGCCGGTCCATCCGCAGGCTGGGGAACATCGATAATCGTGCCGCCGTCATTTTGGACGACTGAGGATGGGGGCGCATCGGACGCAGGCAGTTCGTACAATCAGGGCACACCCATCAACGTGCAGACTCACATCGAGTGTGATCAGGTCGAGCTTTCCTTCAGCGGAACCATCGCTAGCCTTGGCTTCACTGGTACGTTGCGGCTCGATCCGCCAGCTGCTGATCAGCTTATCGCGCACGTCGAGATGACAACGAACGGATCTGTGGCTCTCGCCGGGGATCACCCTGGAGAAGTTGACACAAGCAAGGAACTTGTGGTGCGACGTGGCTGGGTTCCCCGGCGCGAATAAACTCCCTTGGATGTACTTACTCGCCCGAAATGTCCTGCCTTCCCGCAATGCTGGTTTCAGAACAAAACGATTGTGTGGTAGGGACAGGCAGTCCTATGTCCGCCATCCGCATCTTCATCAGCTACGCACACGAGGACGAGATTTGGCTCCGGCAATGGCTAGACGATAAGCAGCAGCTGAGGAACCGGCGGTATTTCCTGGATTTCTGGGATCGGTCATTGCGTGCCGAAAACGAGGAGTGCATCTTCTGGTGGGACGGCGCAGAGGAAGGCGGGTTGCGCGGTGGGGACCGCTGGCGCGCGCGCATCTTTGAGGAAATCGATTGTGCAGACGTGGTCGTATTGTTCATAACCCAGGATTTTGTGATCTCCCCATTTATCAAGCAAGAGGAGTTACCCCGGATCCTCGCTCGAGCCAAACGGGACGAAGTCGAGGTTGTCCCCATACTCTTAGCGCCGGCGCGGTGGGAGAAGCTCGATGTCCACGGCATGTTCCAGCTCACGCCTGGCAAGCCAACACCCCTGAGCCAATACTTGGACGCCAGCGAAAACGATTGGCACAATGCTCGTTTGGAGGTCGTCGAAGCGCTGATCACCGCAGTGCAGCGAGCCAAGAAGAGAAAACACGGCACCCCAATTCCACCAGCAGCGCGAACACCAGTACCGCCACAACCGCCACAACCGCCAGTGCCGTCACCACCGCCACCCCCATTCTGGCGATCCCAGTTCAAACGATTCAGACACCTTGCTGTGGGCGGCGTACTAATCGCCGCGGTGATCGCGGTCGCAATTTTCCTCCGGTGGCACCCGCGATCGCAGCCGCGGAGCATAGAACCGGTGGTGACGCGATCCTGGACAGCAGTCAGCACGGACGGTGCGCCGCCAGCAAGGCACTCACCGTCAGCGGTGTGGACCGGCGAGGAATACATCGTGTGGGGTGGGTCCGACGATTCGGTCCGTGACCACGCTATAAGCGGCGGCGCTCGATATAACCCCAAGACGCGGAAGTGGCGTCCGGTATCGACGGTGGGTTCGCCGCCCGGACAAATCGGTGTTGCTGCTTATTGGACCGGTTTGGAGATGCTGATTTGGGGAGGCATCAATACGAATGCTGGCGGTCTGTACGATCCGAAGCACGATACCTGGAAGTCAACATCGCAAAAAGGAGCCCCTTCTCCAAGGAGCGTTTTCAATCCCGTTTGGACTGGACAATATCTCTTCACTTGGGGTGGCTACGACGCGGCAACCATGATGAGCGTCGACACAGGGGGTCGTTACGATCCGAGGAGCGATAGCTGGACTCCCCTCCCAACTGAAGGCAATCCAGGCGCGCGTAGCTGTCACATGATGGTATGGACGGGGAAGTATATAGTCATCTGGGGAGGCTGGAACGGCACTCGCGGCCTCGCCACCGGGGGACGGTACGACATTCACGCGGATCGCTGGCTGCCTATGTCGGTGACGAATGCGCCCGCTCCACGGGGCTGCTACGCGGATTACGTTGTTTGGACGGGCAAAGAAATGCTCGTGTGGGGGGGCGGGATAATGGGTGGCTTGGGCATCGGAGGCGTAATGCAAACAGGCGCGCGATACGATCCGGAAGCGGACGTCTGGCGCAACATCACCACTGCGGGTGCTCCTGAAGGTCGCGCGAATCACGGACTGCTCTGGACCGGCACGCGAATGCTTGTCTGGGGTGGCTCGATGCATAGCTACCGATCCGCTCCAGGGCTTGCCACGGGCGGGCTATACGATCCGAACATCGACGCCTGGGAACCAATTACCGCCAACGGTACAGCTCCCATCGCGCGAACACGGTTCGCGGCCGTAAGAGGCGATATGAGCGTATTCATTTGGGGCGGCTCCGACAACAACGCTTTGCTAAGTGACGGAGCTCTACTCGGTCCATAGAGATCGTGCCGTCGTATGAGGTCACCTCAGTCACGCACCGCAACCCGCCTCCCCAATATCAAGCCCACCGTTCGGCCCCCCTTTTCCGCTACTACGGCCACCGTCAATCTAATCCCATTGTTCCCCAGGCTTCCGCCCTGTTAGTCTCGTGGCCAATCGGCGGCGACCGCTTTTTGCTCTCGGCGCCTTACACTTGCGTGTGCTCAGACGTCGTCTAT
This sequence comes from Myxococcales bacterium, assembly GCA_003154095.1. Lineage (GTDB taxonomy): Bacteria > Myxococcota_A > Polyangia > Polyangiales > Polyangiaceae > FEN-1139. The sequence goes on from PMCK01000061.1 coordinate 13,921, forward strand.
GGTCGCGAAACTCAGCCCTACTGAACTCGACGAAATCCTGGCGCTCCAACTGACTGTTGCGTGGGCGGGCGAGTCTGCTGGTGAGCCTAAGCGGCTGGGTTGCTCAAGAGACGACTTCGAATCAATGATCGCGGGCCTTGGCAAGCCCAAAATCCAAGTGACGCCATCGGGGCGCCAGCTCGAAACAACCGTCAAGTCACCCGTCGAATTGGCACGACAATTGGCGGCCGCTCTATTGCCGCTCACCGCCGAATACCCCTTGCCTTACGCGGAGGTTTCGGCCTGACTATGGCACCGGCGGTTGCTTCGTCATCCAGGCCGTCGAATTCGCCAATGCGAAGTCGAGTCCTGGAGGGCAATGTTCGTCCGGCGGAGACCACAACCGTTCACACTCGCATTCTGCGGTGTATGCTGGCGCTGGACGACTCATACTCCTATTGGCAGCGTGTTGAAACCGCGGTGCCGATTGGGCAACGCGCTCGCGTCGCATTTGAATGCCGTTGGTTTGGCACCAAGAGCGAAGCTCGCATTCGCACTTTGATGACGGACATGGCTGAGCGCTTCGATGCTTACCCGGAGGCGCTCGCGATGCTGCACGAAGTCGGAACGGTGCCAGCGCAGTTGCGCCCTTTCATTTGCCACATCCACACCCAGCTCTCCGATCCCATCTATCGGCACTTTACCGGCGAACTGTTGCCGACACGGCGCGCTCAGGGTCAAACCACGATTGATCGAGATGGGGTTGCGCGTTGGGTTGACACTCTCGAACCCGGACGCTGGTCAGCGAGTACCTGCGTCAAGTTCGCATCCAACCTACTCGCGACGGCGGCTGATGTGGGTTTCGTCGTGGGCAAGAAAGATCCGAGAAAGCTCACGATTCCAGCGATCCCCGATTGGATTCTGGGGTACACACTCTATTTACTGCGTGACACACAAGTCGAGGGGACCCTCGAGAGCAATCCCTACCTGCGCTCGTTTGGCATTGATGGCAACGCCTTTCGAAGACTCGGTGCACGTGTGCCCGGTGTGCGGATCACCGAACTCGGTGGCGTAATCGATATCAATTGGCAGGAATCGAGTCTTCGTGACTGGGGCTTGCGGTACAGGGGAGGCAATCCGTGACCGCTTATCAGCATCCGACGGAGCTCAATCTTGCGCTGGACGCGCTACGCAAAGACTTGTTGCGCGAAGACGGGCCCCAGATCAGTACCGTCCGCAATTACAACTTCGCTATCTTGCCGTACGATCCTGAAGACGAGTTCGCACTGCGGGTAGCCATCAGTCGGCCCCGGATCTATCGGTGACACTATGTTGATTCAAGATTACTTCGAAAAGGATGTCACCCGCGCGATCCCCCCGGTGGTCTACTTTCACGAGCAGGAACCCTCGGAACTCAAGCGTGAGGTGGAGGAATACATCATCACGGGGGGTTACCCGCCGGGCGATGGTCGCGCCACGGAGAGCAACGCGCGGTGGATCGCGCCGAAAACGCGCCTCTGCCGCCCTACGAACCCGATTACGACCCCCCGGCACCAGAGGCTCACGTTTCGTTTGCCATCGGTGTTGCACTCGGTCGTTTCGGTGCAAACAGCGAAGGCATTCTCGAAACCGCGCCCGATTCCGCGCTACCCGCCGGCATTCTGTTCATCAGCCCGCTCGATACAATGCCGGATTCCCTGTTGCACCCGGCGAGCGCAACCATCCTTTCCGCGTGGGACCAACAACAAACAGCAATAAATAGTGGCAAAAAGCAGCCCGTGCGGGATTGGCTGCGCAAGGACTTTTTCACTTATCACAAGGCCCTGTACGAAAATCGCCCCATATATTTTCCGCTCAGCAGTGACAAGCGCAGCTTCGTTGCCTACGTGAGCATCCACCGCTGGTCGGACAACACACTGCAGACGCTGATCGCGGACCACCTGCGCCCCGCAATCCGTCAACTGGACGGCGAGATTCTGGACTTGAACCAAGCCCGCGCCAGCTCGGACAAGAAGACCGCGGCCGCCGCAGAAAAGCAGTATGCCACCGTCAAACGCCTGCACGATGAGCTAACTGACTTCATCGCGGCCGTAACCCAATGCGCCGAGCGCGGCGCGCCCCCCACCGATCCCAAATGCCCCCCGCGCAAAGCCGACGCCACCTTCCGCATGGACCTAGACGACGAGACAGCACGGTTGAGGCTACGGCGAGTCGCGAGAAGGAAATGGTGCGCCGGGAGCGGAAGGCTGCGAAGGTTGGTGTGGAGGAGGCGGATGAGCCTGTGGCAGATGACGCTGGCTGTGACATTGATTGACAGTCATTCACATTGCCGCAGCTGCAGAACTCGTGTATAAGACTGACGTGGCAGCTGCACGCATGACCCAAAAGAAGGTCCCATGGACAAGCTGACCCGGGCATACTTTGAGCTGCAATTCAGGGTCTTGTTCTTCATCGACGCGAAAGGCAATGAATTTCAGTCTCTGTTCTCGCGCATTATGTCAATGCGCTATCCAGCGGACTTCATGGCTGTTCGGCCATGGGGCAATGAGGGCGATCGGAAAAGCGACGGGTACCTGCCGTCTCGCAGGAACTTGTTCCAGTGTTACGCGCCCAACGATCTCAAGGCCGTGACCTGTGTCGCGAAAATCGAAGAGGACTTCACTGGTGCTATCTCACATTGGGAGCGTTATTTCGACATGTGGACGTTCGTTCACAATACGAAAGATCTTCCACCGCATGTCGTCGAAAAACTCCTGGAGTTAGAGACCCGGAATAAGGCCGTCAAAGTCAATCACTGGGGTTTCGAAGAGATTCGACACGAGCTCTTCCAGCTGGCGGAATGTGACCTATCGGCTCTACTGGGTCCCGCTCCGACACAAGCCACTGTGGTTGCATTGGGAGTGAATGACCTCGAGCCCATCCTTCGGCACATTGCGCAGCAACCGCCGACGTCAGCACCCGACCTTCGACCAGTACCTGCTGAAAAGCTCGCGTATAATCAGCTCTCCGACGATGCGGCAACCTTGCTCACAGCTGGGATGACCCGCGCGGACTTGTTGAGGAAATACTTCCGGCTTCGCCCGCGCGAACGGGACAGCATTGCGGAGACATTTAAACAAACCTATGAATGCCTGCGCGGGGACCGTCTACCGCCAGACGAGCTCTTGATGGGCCTGCGCAGCTTTGCCAGCGGCGGTCTTAGTCAGGCGACACCAGCAAGAGAAGCCGCAATCTTGGCAGTTCTTGCTTACTTCTTCGAAGAATGTGACATCTTCGAACGACCCGAGGCCGAGTCATGATTCTACCGACCAAAGGCATTGCGCCGGATGTTGCGCTCTTGACCGTGGGTGGGAAGGTTCTGGCTCTGCTTGGAGAACCGAAAACTGTGTCGCGAGTCTGGGATGAGCTGACGCGAAGCATGAAGACTCCGGCGAATATCACCTATGATTGGTTTGTGCTGGCATTGGATATGCTTCACGCGATGGGACTTCTCAAACTCGATCGCGGTCGCCTGCATCGATGCGCGGTTTCCGAGGAGCCATCATGACCTGGGCTCCCAAATTCAGACAATTGATATCATACTTCGTCCGACGGGAGCGGGCTGGAGGGTTTCAGTCGCCAATGACGCAGGGTAACAAGCAGAAATTGGCAGACCAACAGGTTGCGCTTGCATTCTTGATCGGTCTCGATTGGACGATTCCGCAACAATGGCAAGGCGTTCGTGAGCGCGAAGAAAGGCTAAAGCAGCTCAAACGGGCGTTGAGCGAAGGTACATTGGGAGCACCCATTGGAACCTCGGCCAGTATTCGCCCACAGTTGTTGTACGCACGCGAACGCTCATCCCGCCTGGCTCAGGCGGTTGCCGAGTTTCGGGTTGTTGCTGAGTACCATGATCTAGAGAAAGAAGCGTCAGCCCTAACGAGGCAGATTGCGGATCTCGCTGACGAAAGCGCCATCGATCGGCAGTATCTACAGGAGCTCGAGGCAAGTACGTCAGCTGAAGTGCCTCCAGGTCCGGCCGACTTGGAAAGCGTTTACAAAGAACTCGGGGTAGTCCTACCAGAACACGTAAAGAAGCGATTCGATGATGTAACGTTATTCCACAATTCCGTTATCAAGAACCGGCGCTCCTATCTTGCTGCTGAGCTAAGATTGACGCGCGCTAGGTTGGCAGAGCGAGGGGCGACTCAGGAGCGGTTGGACCGACGTCGTACAGAAGTAATGACCGTGCTGCAGTCTTCAGGAGCTCTCGAGCACTACACGGCGATGCAAGGTGAACTCACTCGCGTCGACGCTGAGGCAGAAGCTCTTCGGCAGAAGTTCGACACCGCTGAGACGCTGGAGAGCGGCACCGTCAAGCAGAACCTAGACCGGGCCAGGTTGTTGGAGCGGCTGCAACAAGATCTCGCGGAACAGCGTTCAACTGTCGATGCCGCGACCATCGCGTTCGAGGAGATCTCGCGGTCCTTATACGAGGATGGTCGTTCTGGAAGCCTTATCATCGAGGCGACGAAAAATGGACCTTTATTTGATGTCCAAATCCAGGGCAAGAAGAGCAAGGGAGTCAACAACATGCAGACTTTCTGCTTTGACATGACGATGATGGTACTGAACCGAACGCGCGGTTGTACGCCAGGTTTTTTGGTGCACGACAGTCACCTGTTCGACGGCGTTGACGAACGACAGGTTGGGATGGCCCTTTCTATTGGAGCGAAACTTGCCAAACAGCACGGCTTCCAATACCTGGTCACAGTGAATACGGACGTCGTACCAAAAGAACTGCCACCCGGCTTTAAGCTTGAGCCACACATTCTACCTGTTAGATTGACGGATGAAGGGGAGGACGGCGGACTTTTTGGGATCAGATTCTGAGGCGATTGCAATGCTGCTCAAGGGCCCCCTTTGGGATGCCTACACGCACAAATAGTGACTTCGAGGTAACGAAAATGACGGAGCGGAAAACGGATGAGCCCCGCGCACTCGAGATAATGTCGATTGACATGTCCTCGAGGCATATCGACTTCTATAAGGAGAAGGCATCCATCTCCAATGATAAGAACGTAAGCGATCGGACTATCACCGAGAAGTGCAGAGAACTGTCCAACGCGCCCAAACACATTCGCACTAACTCCATAAGAGACCTCACCAGGAAGATAACCGCCTTGCTGGATGATAAGATTAGCGACAACGACACGGCCGACCTCGTCACACGTTTTCCAGAGTGGGGGAAGAAGGACTTTGCAGAGTTCCTTAGGTTCCTTAAGAGGCTCGAAAAGCACGGAGTCGCCGCTGAAGGAGATCAGGACAAACAACAGATTCAGGATCTGGCGAATCCATTCGTTGGCCTCAAAGTTGAATTCCTGCCTGAGGCGAAGCAAGACAAGAAGCCAAACATGCCCGTCATCTCGGAGGAAGTGCTACAGGATCTGCTTCGCAAGGCTGAAGTAGAGCAGCAAAGATCAGCACAGGCGAAGCACGCCAACAGACGGACGGGAACAGAAACTACTACGATTGCGGACTGCGCAGCATTGGCAACCCTCTGCTTCGTCATCGGCGCTTCATGGCTATGGCTTCCCGTTGCCGACGCGCTGACGAGTCGCCGCACTCCCGTGTTCTCAGCCTCGGTGGCCTTCTTGGTCATTGCCGCCTTCACACTTCTTTCGCGGCTGAATACGGGACAGGCAAAGGACACTACGCACGTCTGGGTCATGAAGGGCAGCAAGGCCAAAGTACGAGATGCAACCGTAGCAGATGCCTACGAACAAACGCACGGATACGGAAGCTGGCACCGCAAGGTGATGGAGACTCGGAGGAAGGTCCGGAACTTCGGGACCGTTGTTGCCATAACCCTGCCGGTCGTGCTCGTCGTCACCGGTGCTGTTGATGGCTTTGAAAAGGTCAAACCTTTGCCTTTGCTTGAAGTGGTAGTCGCATCGCTAACGTCGTGTCTCCTGTCCCGACTCTCGTTTGCCTACGTTTTCTCTGAATTGGACAAGAACGAAAGGCTGCGGAGCATTCTCAACAGACTACTTCACCGGTTCTTGGCGCTAGTTGTGCAACCGATTGGAGCGTCACTTTCAGTTGCGTGCAACATTGGCGCGCTACATGAAAGCTGGTCACCCCGGACCATGCACGTGCTCCTGCAGGTCGCTGGCCCTTGTTTTCTCTTGCCGGCTGAGGTGTTCCTGCTGCTAGTGATCTTCGCGCTACTTGGGCGCGTTAGTCCCAAATAGAGTTACCTGGCCGAAACTGTTACCAGAGTGTCGCGGTATTTTATCGGACAAGCTACCGAGCCGGATCGAGGGTCGGTCGACTCCGATTGTGTTGAATCGCAGTCTACTTTTCAGCAATTGGAGGGCATATCTGGTAGTGTCACGCTGTGGTTGAAGTTCCACGAATTTCCAACCAAGTCGCCAGCCGCACGCTGGCCGCTGAGGTCAAGCAGAAGGTCCGCGAGCGCGGGCTGGTGTTGTGGTTGGATGCGGAGCGGCAATATTCTGAGTTGGTTGACGCACTCGGCGCGGGTGCCTTTCTGGGTCAAGCGCTCGGCGGCCCTTCGGAACACCTGGGAAATTATTCGCCAGGCGGCCGCGACGGGTCGTGCGCTGGTCGCAACCCGCAAAGACCTTGAACGCTGCGGCTCCCTCGATGAAGCGGTGGAGCGCTACGCGGACAAACTGGCGTCGGTGGATCGTTCCCATCGCCTATTCGAGCAACGCGCCCATGCGCTGGTTGCTTCGGACCTCGAGGATTACGACGCGCTGCTGGAAGTTCGCACGTCGGTCCGTCGTGCCTATCGCGAGTGGGCCAATGGCATCAACCGTAACTTCTTTGAACTTTGTGTATCGTGCGGTGCGCTTCCGGATCCGAGTCTTCGACAGCGGACGGTTTACGATCATGTCGTACACCCACTGGTGGAGCAGGGTGGGCATGTGGCATTCATTCTGGTGGATGCTCTGCGCTTCGAGATGGCGCAAGGTTTCGTCCAGGATCTCAAGCGAGACAAATACAATGTCAGCCTAAGCGCAAGGCTAGCGGAGCTGCCCACAGATACCGTGATCGGCATGAACGCCCTAGCACCCGTAGAACGCAACGGACGGCTCCGCCTCGTGATGAAGAAGGGGGATTTTGTCGGCTTTGCCGCGGGTGAATGTTGGGCGGATTTGATTGTGGACGAGGGGTACCGCAGAGTGCTCCAAATCGTCGAGGAGCGGCGCAGCATTAACGAGGCCGAACTGCAGCAGGTCCTCGGCTCGCCGCAACGAGTTCGCGCGTTTTCCCGCCGCTTTGACGCCCTGGTAAAGCTTATATCGTTTGAAGTCGAAGTGTGCACCGTCAATGGCATGAAGGCTTACGTGTCGCGATGATACGCCGGGAACGACTCCGTATGTGCATAGATTCGATCTTGTGATTCGCCGGTGTACGTTGCGCGAACTCACGGGTCACCACAATATCGTCACTGAATGATCAACCAATGACTCACCGGTCCTCCAGGTAGCCACGTCTTCTGTTCAACTGGCTCCAGATCTGATGGCAGATCGATAGTGACACCCGACGTGGAAAGTCTCTCGGGATCACCCGGCGGAAAGATCGGCACCGTCATGCCATGCGAGTACACTTGAACTTTCAGGGGGCATTCATTGGGTGTCCACGCGACAGTAACCGGCGACGATGTAGTCACAGCGGTCGCACGCGTGGCCCCTTCCTGCGGCGAGGTCATGTCGATTTTTGAACAGTCGGGGGAGTGATCGGCTCCGCAGCCGCTGAAGAGGATCGGTCCGATCAATACGGCGAAGGCGGCAATGAAGTTGGACACCGGTAAACTCCTTTTCTTGATTGTGTTGTTGTGAACGCACGCTTCGACGAATGGGTATCGCTAGCGTTGGGTTCTTGCTCAGGCATTCGTTAGTTTGCGGCTGGAGTTTGTAGGGTTGGGTTTTCGATGATGGCTTGCCAGGCAACGGACGTGTCGAGGGGGCGATTTCTGACTTGAACGTGCCGACACAAACAAAATGAGCGTTTAGCGCCTTCCCAACGGCACACAATAGTGCTCATCATATCAATTCAGCAGGTCGATGAAAGAGAGTTTTGACTGCACGGTCCGGCGGGTGTCGGACATTGGTTCACCGGTCCGAAAAGCCACCTTTCGCAGGAATGCAACGAGATTCCCGAGCGAGTGCGGTGGCGCCGCTTCATCGCGATCTCTTCAGTCAAATTGGTCACTTTGAGAAAAACTGCAACATGGGCAAGATAATCGGTATCGATCTCGGAACGACGAATCGAACAGGCAAAAATTGAGCTCTCGAGCATGCATGAGTCATCCATCAACGAGTTCGCGGGAACTGACGTGCCCATCATCGAGGCGCTCATTCGGGAGGGCCGGGAAGCGGTCGAAAAAACATGACGATTCAAATGTCCAGGTCGCGCTGGAACGTCTCGAGAGGGCCGCCTACCAGATGCCAAACAAACTCAACGGATAGTTTGTGACTGAAGAGTCAGTGGCAAGCCAGTAGCCTGTTTCAATATCGGGCTGGACTTCACGTCGGTTCGGCTTATCGCCTCGTTCGGTTCAAATATTTGGGTCTTGACGGCACGTTCATGTCAGAAAACGACAGGCCAGTAGCGTCCTGAAATCGGTCGGATCAGTCAGGACCCGCACAGTGGCAACAGCGTCACTTTGACAACGGCACCCATGGTCAAATTCGAACCCCTAAAGTTACCCGAGAATTGCAGTGGCAAGGAATTCATCGATTGCCACGGCAATACACCCGACGACACACCATCGCTGTACGCGCAAGCGCCAATTGTTCGGGGCGGGCTGCTTCACTCTGAGCTCAGAACGCCGCAAATTCCGTCAATAACAAACGTTGAACTGATGAGACTCCTCGACCTGACGACGAGCAAGCGTCAGACACGCAAGCGAATTGACTTTTGCGTCTTTGCTTCCCCGAAGGTCCACGATATAAAAGCCGAACAGGCAATATTGGTCAAGCGCGTTTTCGCTCATGAGCTCCGCGCCTGCCAATCCTGGCTGCACTGGGGCGGTGGAGACGAACGGAAGACGAAAGTGCAGATTTTGCGGTCTTGCCGCGCTGAAGTCCGGCAAAGCCGTAGCCATTTTGGCGCGCCACCTGGGCGGTGTACTGAACGACGTCGCAGCTGCTCGTGGACAAGCTCGCTAGAAGCGAAGGCAAGACCGGACCCGGTTGCTCGGTTTTCGTCGCCTCCTGGAGCGTCACCAAATTGAAAGGTATATCTGAACTGCAACTACGGATACCCTTGCCTAAATAGAATGAGTAGGGCTAGTTTCGGTGCCCTCGGACCAACCATTGGGTCCTAGGAGATGGTGATGCAGCGGGTATCCACCATCACCCGGCCTCCGCCACGTCGGTAAGGAGAGTAACTTTGTGAGTGAGCCTAGGGATATCTTCATTAGTCATGCCGGCGAGGACGAGATTGTCGTGCGGACGCTAGCTGATGGTCTTGAACGCGAGGGATATAATACCTGGTACTACGAACGAGATAGCGTGTTCGGTGAGGCGCATCTTATACAAACAATGCACGCCATCGAGCAGGCCAAGCTGATTTTGGTTGTGGCCTCGCCGAATTCCCTCCGCTCACATGAAGTGACTAGCGAACTTAAGGTGGCCAGCCGAAAAGGCAAACTCGTGGCCCCGCTGCTCCTCGGAGTCACTTGGGATCAGGCGACGGCTAAAGAACTCTGGAGCGTCGTTTTCGGGGTTGCAAGCGCGCTCACCATTAATCCCGACCATGTTCTCGACATTCTGCCTCGAATGCTCACCGGCCTCACGGCAATGGGTGTGGTTCCGAGTGGAGGGGCGGCCAGTGCCAAGTCGATATCGGTAGAATACCCGTTTCCTATCGCGGCGACTTATATACAGAAGCTCGGGCGTCCTTGGGGACCGGAGCAGTCCGTCCAGGCACACGAGGCAATAAGAGATATGGTCGAGGCAGCGGTCGCCTATCTCGCCGTCATCGCCACCTGCCGGTATCGTAGGGAAATCCATTCCCCAGGACGTGAAGACCTCGCTGTTGAATCTGTCTTAGGCAATCTTTGCGAGCCCGGGCTCACTGACTGGGTAGTCTTACTTTTCAGCTCGCTCAAGGCACACGTGCTGGCCAGCGATCCGCTCGCAACTCGGATCTCCAAATTTCTTGATACACGACATGATTCCTCCGACGCCGTCTCAGTAGCCGCTGTCAATCTCAAGAAGTGGATTGACCGAAACGCACCGCCTCCGAATTCGGTAGCCAACCGTGACTTCATCGATCTCTTGTCGAATTATGCTCGCGTACAGGAGGGATGGGGTGGGAGCGGAACACGATTGACTGGGCACGACGAGTGTCAGAACAGGGTCGATATTCTGCGTCCTGCAGTCGAGAGAATGCTACTCGATCTATCGTTCTTGACCGGCTACCCGCTCGTCTACGTTCAGGATGTGCAGCACATCTCGGACAGAATTTGGTCTCATCGGATCTACGACGGCATGGGCCGGGATCTAGTTGTGAAGAACGAGCAGCTGCAGAGTCATAAGCCGCTTGAGCGATCGCACGTCTACCTGTGCCAACGCGGAGAAAAATCACTACAGCCGTTGGTCGATCTCGAGCCCCTGCTGGTCCTCCAGGACTGTCCGACGTGCGGAGTTCCGAGCATGCTTCTTTCTGCAATGCGCAAGATTGGGCGCGCAGAGGGAGTCAGCCTCAATTGCCGACACAAGACTGAATGGGACGACAATCGTACACACGAACTGGCAACCTTCCTGTCGTTATCCGATTGGTGCTCCAGTTTTCTGCCCACTGAACACTTGCCGTACAAGGCGGCAATCGAAGAGGTAGTCTTCGACAACGGCCAGATCTCCACCGAAGAAAGGCAAAAGCTCGAGTTCCTCGCGAAGGCGCTGCGTGTTCCGTTGGAAGTGACCAAGCGATTGGAGGACCAGGCCCTCGCCGACTATCACCGCCAGCAGACTGAGTACAAGGCGGCAGTTGAAATGGTGATCTTCTTCGACGGCCAAATCTCTGCCGCGGAAAAGCAAAAGCTCGAGTCTCTCGCGAAGAGGTTGCGTGTTCCGCCGGAAGTGGCCAAGAGATTGGAGGAGCAGACCTTCGCCGCCTATCACCGCCAGCAGACCGAGTACAAGGCGGCAATCGAAACGGTGATCTTCGACAACGGCCAGGTGTCTACCGAGAAAAGGCAAGAGCTCGAGTCTCTCGCGAAGAGGTTGCGTGTTCCGCCGGAAGTGGCCAAGAGATTGGAGGATCAGGCCTTCGCCGATTATCAAGAGAAGCAGGCCGAAATTCAGCAGAGGGATGCCGAAGCTAGAGGAATAGAGAAGCCCGGTGCCCAATCCAGTGTCCAGGTGATACCGCCGGGCGTCGATATCCCCCCCAAGACAACGCCTCACGAGGCTCCGACGCCACCGACCAAGCAATTTTTGCCCGTGTGGCAGGAAGGTCTCGAGTCCAAGCCTACGCATGTCGCCTTGTTTGCGGCGCCGCCAATAGCGCTCGCGGTAGATGAAGCAGGCGAAGTAACGGTGCATGGCCGCGACGGCAAGCTCGTCTTTCGCGACCGAGTGCATGACCGCGCTTTCGGCGTGGCTGCCGCTGGCGCGCGCGTATTTGTGACGACCTGGTCTGGCGATATCTATTGCTTTGGTCCGCGCGAAGTCTTGTGGCATCGCCACGTCGGAAGTCCGGTTTCTGCTATTCACGTCGCAACAGGGTCCCTCGGATTGCTGGCAGGCACCTGGGATGGGCGCGTCCTGTCACTCCGGTCAGAAGACGGATCGCAACAGTGGACAACCTCTTTTGAGGACGGTATCTCGGCACTAGCAGCAGCGACGGACGGCTCAGCTTGTTTCGTAGGTAGCTACGCGGGACACGTCGCTCGGCTTGGTCCGAATGGTCAGAAGGAATGGGTGCGCGACATGCGCGCCGGAGTAATGCAAGTCGCTATGACTGACGACGAAGGGGATATGGTCGTAGCCACCCGCCACGGCGTACTCACGCAACTACAAGCCAAGACACAGGCGACGGTGTTAGAGCATTTCTTTGAGAGCGCCCTAGTCGACGTTGGATTCTCCGGGAACCGGCGCAGAGTGTCGGTAGCGCTTCAATCGGGAAAGGTTCAGGTCTGCGATATCGACGGCGCCGTTCATGTCCGTACGCAGGAAAAGTTCGAGAATGTAAGTCAGACTGCTTTTTCGCCTTTGTCCTCGAGCGGGAGGTTTCCGTTCGTAGTCTCGCGCAGCAAAGGTCTAGCTTTCTTCGACGATCAGGCATCTGGCTGGAACATCGTGGTGGAACCCCCAGTCGCGTGTGCGTCCATTTCTACCGAAGGCAGGGCCGTGCTCGTCGCTCGCACCGATCACATCGAGTTACTCCGCCTTGCGGCCCCTGCGTTGACAACGAAGATTGTTCCCCACGACGCGCTTCGTAAGGGCCACTTCACCAGGCTCAATATCAAAGTCGACAACCAGGGAGAGCGGCCAGCCCGCGACATCAAGGTCGAGCTCTCGGGTCCAATGGAAGGGCGGACATTTACCGTGGACCAAGAGCTTCGCACCGGCGCAGGAGCTGTCTATGATAACCAGTCAGTGCAGCCGAAAGAAGATGGCGCGGTTCCGCTAAGGGTGCGTTTGACTTGCGTCGACGATCGAGGCATCGAACACGTTTTTGAGTCGGAACATGTTCTCGACGTGGGTGCGGCGTCGGCGGTGAAGCAGGAGGTGTCGTGATGAGGTCTTGTGAGTCATGTGGTAAGAGCTTGAGACCGGAGCAATTCATTTGTGAATGCGGTGCAGCGGCAGGTGTTGCTCAGCCTGAAATAGGCAACTTCGGCGAAATCGACATGAAGGTGCCAAAACTCGATCTGGGCAAGGCAGAGTTGCGATCCCTCGATCTGTCCTTCGCGGGCGCGAAGGGCGGTTCTCTTCCGAGCTTCGACCTCAAGAGTATGGCGGACGCGAATATTGATCTCAGAACTCGGCAAGGGAGCCGCGGCCGGCCCTATAGGATAGAGTTCGCAATTGGCGGAGCCGAAGCAGACAGCGTCAGACTGTGTCGCCCGGCTGCCGTGGCGTGCCTGCCGAATCGTGATCTTCTGGTGCTCGACTTCAAAAACGAGGAGAGCGGCGTCAGAATTCAGCGGTTTGATGCCGACGGCGGTCTGCGAAAAGTCGTGACGCAGCAAGGAAAGGATAGCTCCGAAGGTTCCATCGCAGTACCTGCGGCGTTAGCCATTGACTTTCGGGAACACATTTTCGTTTCCGATATGGACGGCGGCTGCGTTAAGGAGTTCGGTGCCGACGGTGCTTTCTTGAGTTCGCACGGTCGCGCCGGGACCGGCGAGGGAGAGTTAGATACACCGCGGGCCTTGGTCGTAGACGCGAAGGGAAACCTATACATTGCCGATTCTGGGAACAACCGGATTACTCGCTGGCGGGAATACAACCAAGATCTCGTGGTCGGCATCAACCGGCTCGACGAGGCGTACGGTTGGCTCCAGGCGGGAGATGGTCCTGGCGAGTTCGACGATCCACAGGGGCTCGCGTTGGGATCCAGCGGCCACATTTTCGTTGCCGATACCAACAATCACCGTATACAGAAGCTCGATTCCCTCGGGCAATACGTATCGTCGTTCGGGTCGGAAGGGGAGGAGGCGGGAAAGCTCTCGTACCCGAACCACGTTCGTCTTGGCCCCGGTGACGAGATCCTCGTTGCCGATCTTGGTGGCCGTCGTCTCCAGAGCTTCGACGATGACGGAAACTTCTCATATGAGATCGCCCTGCCAGAAGACGCAGGTGCGCTGACCGACTTCGCGGTAGACTCACAGGGCCGCATCGTAATTGCTCTCCCGAGTCGTCACCTTGTCATCGCGATGGAGGTCTCTCGATGACCATTGGCAGACTTTCGGATACGCGCCGATGGAGTGACGAGTCGGCGCAGGCGCCCGGTGAAACGCCGGTTCGCCGCTACGAGCGCTTGGTTGAGAAGATCGACGGGATCATTGACGATCCCAATGCACGGATGCGTCTCGCCAACGAGATGTACTCGCTGGCCGTTGGAAACGACGCTCGTTCGCTCCCGCACTTGCGCCTCCAAGCCCTACTGCAAACAGTACGGCTCGATCCCTTTCGCCGCCAATTCCGCCTCGCGTTGGTGCGGGCGCAGCGCGAGCTTGGGCTCGTGAGCGAAGCGATGGCGGTACTTCAAAGTGTCAAGAACGACGGTTTCGCCCTGGACGATGAAGGAAATCTCGAACTAGGCCAAACTTTGCTGGAGTCAGGTAAGGTCAATGACGCAAGAGCCCATTTTAAGGACGTGCATGCCGGCAAGGCACGAGTTCAGGCCGAATTCGATCTAATTGAGTGCGATCTTCGCTCTGCTGGTACTGTCGATGAGTGGAAGAAAGTGCTCCGTTCGCTCAAAGATTTGAAGCTCCCCGACTTTGGGCCTGGCGACTCTCAAATCGTAGGGCTGTTCAGCGAGAAGTGCCTCAAGTTTGCCGTGGAGTGCGACGACCAGGCGTTGATCGACGAATTGGTACAGGTCGCCAAGGCTAAGCTCGATTCGAATAGAGCCCCCGGTAGTACTCGGCACCCCGTCTACAGATTGTTTCTCAGTGTTGTGCGATTGCCCGAATCGGTCGAGTTCCCTGCGGGAGCTTTGGAGGGCTTGTTGCTCGCCCATCGCCTAATAAAGCGTACGCCGGTGACAGGCGAAGAGGAAGACCGCATCAAGGCAATGAAGGAGTGGCGGAATCTTATCACGACCAAAAAGTCGCGATGGTTCGGACTCAATGAAGCCTACTTGCACGTCATAGACGGTTGGGCGATGGATGTGTATCGCCGCAAGGAATTTCAGCTCGCGCAATCCCTGTGGAGCGAGGCGGAACGAGTCGCCCCGAGCAGCCCTCAAGTGCTCAAGAACCTGGCAATTGTCAGTACGCGCATGGCTGACGAATCCAACTTCGATTGGTACTGGAACCGTCTCACCCGTGTCTGGAATTTACAAGCAGAGCTTGCGCCGGAGGCTGATGGATACATGCAGGCACTTCAGGAGAAATGCCAGGCGTTTTCGGAAGGCGCTGAGAAGAAACTTGCGGGCGTTCGTGTGCCGGAGGACCGGTTAGAACTTGCGCTCATCTGGGCCAAAGAGGGGCTTTCATTCAGGGCGCTCCGGCAGTTGAGGTTTCGCAACGCTTTCCTGCGCTGCGGTGTTCTGACCGAAGACTTCGCCAACGAGACCGAGCGAGACACCTTGCTCGACATTGGTCATAGGAGCGCGAGCCGCGCGCTGGAACTCGTCGCACACTGGCAACAGCTCGGTGGGCATTCCGAGCTCGCTCGCCATCGTCAAGCGCGTCTCGACGACGCACTAAGTCTTGCCAAGACTCAAGGCTCACAGAAATACGTCGGTTACGACATTGACAAGGACGCCTTCTTGGCTCACCGAAAGGCGACCGTATGTCATTTCCTCGGGCTGCTGGGCTTGCTTCAGCAAATGAACGTCAATGTCGCTGATGCAGAGATCCGGCGAAAGATGGCCGTTGTCGCGCAGTGCGTTTGCAGCTTTCCACTTCGCCTTCTCAAGGCCGAGGTGCTGAAGTTGGTCCCGAATTTCACCGAGGAAACTCATCTCGGCCAGTTTGCCGAGGGCGTCGCGCTCGGGCCGTGGTTATCCCTCGGTCAGCAGTCTTTGCGCGCCGGCGACGCAAAAAAGGCTCTAGCCATTCTCGGAGAAGCACTCTCGATCGCTCCTGATTCGGCAGTTGTGCGGTTTCTATTGGCGCAGTGCCATGCCACGACAAAGAACTTTTCGCAGGCCTTCGAGGTTCTGGTCGAGGCGCGCAAGACCTGTGAAGACAAAGAACTTGGTCAGCAAATTGATCAATTTGCTGACCAAATGGACTTCGCTCGGGTCGATCAGGCGTTGGAAAAAGCGAAGAGCTGCCTACAGAAGAACGATTCCGTGGGTGCCGTCCGCGAATGTTCTGGCCTCCGCTCGACGTTTGGGAACCACGCATATCTCTTGTTCATGCTAGCAAGAGCTCAGGCGGCGAATCTCGACTTCAACGACGCAAAGACCAGCCTGAAGGCGGCCCGAGCTGCGAGAGGTGAACGCAAAGAGGACGAGCTCCTTCAAGGCATCGAGTCATTTCTCGGAGATATCGAGAAGTCAGCGCCACTCATGGTCCTATCGAAGGCAGTCCCGCTGATGCAGGAGCAACACTGGGACGATGCGCTCAAGGTGCTAGTAAAGGGTCGGTGCCTCGAGCCGCCGGATCCGAGGGTCACGTATTATGAAGCCATATGCCTGGGGCGTTCTGGGACAACCGACCAGGCCGAGAGGGTTGCCGCAGAAGCTCTTGAGCAGTGCAAGACGCTTCAAAGGGCCCACTTAAACGGTCGCGAGACCACCTCCTCACTTAGCCTGAAAGAGACTGGAGCGCTGGCAAAGGAGATTGAAGCTTCAATTCCTCAGATCCCGCTCATGGCAATCGCGCAAGAATTGGGCGACGCCCGACAGGCAATGAGCAAGGAACGCTGGAGCGAAGCGCTCGGACATCTGGCACAGGCGCTTCGAAAGCGACCGAAGGCGGTGCCGGCTCTATTTCTGAAGGCCGTTTGCTGTTTCCGCATGGAGGATTGGGATCAAGCCGAGAGAATCGCCAGAGAAGCACAGCCATTCTGCGGGCCCCACGACGAAGACGAGCGCAAGCAGCTCGGACTTATCATTGAGCAAGTTCCTCTGGCCCGCATCGCTAAGGACATGGAGGCGATCAACCAGTGCCTAAGAAAGGAGCGATGGGAAGCCGCGTTCGTGCACATTGATGACGTTTTGCGCAAAGATCCCACGCAGCCGGCGTGCCTCTTCTATCGGGCACTCTGCCACTTCCGACTCGAGAACTGGGACGAGGCAGACAGGGCGGCACGCACGGCCTTGAAGTCCGTCACCCAGAAAGAGATTCGTGATCAGCTCAACACAATCGTCGAGCAGATCCCGCTAGCTCGCGTCGCGAAGGACATGGATGAGATCAACAAGTGTCTCAAGAAAGAGCGGTGGGCAGCAGCACTCGAGCGCATTGATGCCGTTCTACGCAAGGAAGCCGCGCATCCGATGTGCCTCTTCTATCGGGCACTTTGCCATTTCCGACTGGAGAATTGGGACGAAGCCGAGCGCGCCGCACGCTTGGCCTTAGGTTCCGTCAAGCAGCAGGAGATCCGCGATCAACTCAATATGATCGTCAAGGGCATAGAGCACAAGAAGCAGGAGGCCAAACTGTCTGGGGTCATCTCGGCCATCAACCGTCAAGCACATGGTGAAGCCTTGAGACTACTCGAACCCCACCTACGAGAATCGCCTCGTGATGCCTCCTTGTTGTTCTTCAAGGGGCTCTGTGAGTTCCGGCAAGTGATGGATCAGATTAACTCTGGATCGTTGAGGCCCAGCCAGAGTCTATTCGATGATTGCGAAGCGACGCTCAAACTGGCGGCGCTGTTTGCGGTGGATTCCGATATGAAAGTCCAAATTACGGCGGTGCAGAACAACATCACTTCGGTGCGCGAGACCTTGCGAGCCCAAGGATTTTGGTGACGGTGCCATGATCGTTCTCGAAATAGATGAAGAATCCGGAGCGTCACACTTCGAGATTCTCGGGATCTCAATAAGCGACCTCGAAGGGCTTGACGACAAGGCCCTTACGAACAGGGTGCGCGACAGCGCCAAGTCTGGAGCGAAGTCCTGTCGCGAAAGGGCTAAGGCGGGCGACAAAGAGGCACCTGCGATGGAGGCCCGAATCCGTCAGGCGGAAGGCGAGCTCAAGGACAAGGAAAAGCGCAAGAAGTACCTGGAAGAACTCCAACAGGGCAAAGCCGGGGGGCTGGATGTACTTCGCGTGGAAAGGACCGCGCCTGCATTCTTTTGGGATCGAGCGACTCGGTTTCGCGCCATAACACAAGCGCTACGAGATCAAGGTTGGACCAGCAGTCTTATGAACGACGACACACTCTAGGGTCTACAAAGAAGAGGACAGAAGGATGGATCAGACGGAAACAACCGATGGCGTCGCGAACTCCGATGCCGAGACAAAGATCGAAGCCGCCGAGGAGCGATGGTCTCGGCTTGAGAAGGTGGTACGCGGAATGGGCCGAGATAGCCTCACTGTCGCACGCGGCCAACAGGAAACGCAATCGGCGCTCGCAGCGATATCCGCGCGCATCGACGATCTAGATCTTGCCATCAAGGGGGTGTCGCAGACTGCATGGCGGGCGGCCCAAGAGCGGCTGGGGCAAGCACAGGAAATTGAGAAGCATTTCGCTGGCGCACTTCGGGAGCTCGAAAAGCGGATACGCGAGGAGCTCCTCTGGCAGATCCAGCGAAACGCTCTGCTAGCCATCTTTCCAGCGTTGGACGACATGGCACGCGTGGTTTCGCTACAGCGAGAACTTGTTGTCGCCAAAGGCAATGAAGATCCCTTTTTGGAGGCCATGGAACTTGTACACCACAAGGCCATCGAGGGGCTCCGTGCGTTCGGCATGGAAGAGATTTCGGTGGAGGTGGGAGTCACACGTTTCGATCCCGCGCTGCATGAGGCAAAAGAACTTGGGGAGACTGCAGCGGTGAGCGACAACGAAAGTGTCGCCTCTGGTACGATTATTGGCGTAGGCCGAACGGGTTATAAGATACAGGATCGCGTGTTCCGCGCGCCACAAGTTTTCGTGAAGCCCTAGCAACGAACGAGACAAGAGCAAAATATGGCAAAGATAATTGGTATTGATTTGGGAACGACATATTCGGCGATTTCGATTTGGGATGAGAAACGGAAGATCCCTGTAATCATCCCAAACCTACGTGGCGCGAACACGACCCCGTCGGTGGTCAGTGTCAACGAGGGCGGGCAGGTTATCGTCGGGCAGGACGCCAAACAGAACCTTTGGGTCGCACCGGAAGACACGGTCTCGCAGATCAAACGCGAGATGGGAAACGACTTTTGGGTCACAATGAAGGGCCAGAAGTACAACCCTCAGATGATCTCGGCATTCATTCTCAAGTACCTGAAGACCTGCGCCGAGCAACATCTGGGTGAACCTGTGCACGACGTCGTCATCACGGTTCCAGCTGAGTTTACTGACATCAAGCGAGCGGCAACGCGGGACGCGGGTCTTATTGCAGGCTTCAACGTTCACCGCCTCATCAACGAGCCGACGGCAGCGGCTATTGCCTACCAGGTGAATCGGGCAGAGGGCGGCAACAAGGTCTACGCGGTTTATGACTTTGGCGGTGGAACGTTCGACGTGTCGGTCATTGAGATAACACCCGATGACGTGACCGTTATTGGAACGGGTGGCGATCCGCGACTCGGTGGGCTCGACATGGACGAGGCAGTGATGCGCTGGTTGGTGCGAGAGATTGGCACGAAGTACAGTGTTGATCTCAGTAACGACGAACCCGCAAAGCAGCGCCTCAAAGTCGACGCCGAAGAGGTGAAAAAGGCGCTCGTGGCAGCCGACAGTTTCACGTTGAGCGTTCCCTATCTTGCCGTTATCAACGGGAAGCCCCTCAGCGTGAAGCTTGACGTGACCCGTGCTCGCTTCGACATGCTCATTGCGCCGCTGCTCAACAGGTCGCTTGATTGCCTGGATGCAGCGGTCAAGAGCGCTGAGGAGAAGAACGGGCGTGGTTGGGAGTCGATCGACGGCATTTTGGTTGTGGGCGGGCCGACGCGCCTGCCTCGAATTCGCGAAGTTTTGAGGGAGCGCTTGCGCGAACGTTGTCCGGATCGCGATGTCGAGTTGAAATGCGATCTCAATCCCGACGAAGTGGTGGCCTTGGGCGCAGCCATTGTCGCGAGTGGGATCGTTCCCATTGGTCGCCCGCCAGAAGAAGTCGAGAGTATGTCCACCGAACAGAAGCAGGCGATACAGGAGAAAGGTGCGGCTGAAGTCGCTGCAACTGCTCCCAAGCTCGATATCTTCGACGTAACCGGTCACTCGCTCGGCATTGCCGTGGAAGGCACCAAATTCCACAAGATTATCGAGAAGGAAAGCGTCATTCCAATTGCGATGTCGCACGGACCCTTCACAAACGGAGGAGACTTTACGACCGAACTCCTGGTAGAGGTCTACCAAGGAGAGGAGGCATTTGTCCAGGCGAACACCAAGATAGGCGAAGTCCGTATTACCGGTCTCGAACCATTGCCAAGACAACAGCAAATGCTGGAAGTGAAGTTTTCCCTCGATGTGAGTGGGACGCTCTCAACCGTTTGCACAGACATGAGAACGAAGAAAACGTACACCGGCTCCTTCACGTTCGACGGCATCACCCGAATGAGCGGGGATGAAGTCAAGAAGCGGCGACAAGTGCTGCAGCAGATGATGCCAACCAATACTCCACAGGCCACAAATACCGCCACGGCACCGGCGATGCAGCCATCGGGCTCTCAACCAAGTGCTGCTGCAACGTCTTCGACATCGCCGACGGCTGTTCCCGAACTCCCCGAGGATCAAATCCCGAGAGACTGCATTGTCTACTGGAAAGAAGCGCAGGACTGCCTCAAGGTGGCAACTGTGGAGCAACGGCTCCGTCTGGTAAACGCCATGACGGCGTTTGCCCAAGCGATGCAAACCAAGGACCCAAAGCTAATTGAGAAAGGGTCTTTCCTCCTTCAAGATGTCCTCTTGGAAGTGAGGACTTAGAGAGGGTGGTTCGAAAATGTCCAGCGCGAACCTAGGTTCCTACCGCTACGAAGATGCTGCCGTCGCGACTGATGCGTTTGGTCCCATCTATGAAGGGATCGATACGAACTCGAAGCAGCCAGTGTACTTGAAGGCGTTCTCACGAAAGAAAGCAGAGGACGGCATGGACCGGGCCGTCCTGCGCTGGCAGACAGTCGAACATGCGAGCCTGTTGATGCCGAAAGAGACATTGTCAGCCGGCGGTTCAACTTGGGCAATTCTGCCGAATCCAGGTGGAATCCTGCTAAGCCGCAGCGTTCCGGATCTGCTTCGAAACGGGGTCCAGGGCCGACATCGGCTGCTTTCTGCTCTCGTGGACGCTTGCAGAGCCGTGGAAGCGCTGCATGCGCTAGGCATTGTCCATGGGCAGATCAATCCGACTAGCGTGGTAGTCGGCAGTCCCGATGTGCCGCCGCAAGGTTGGCTGCTACTTTGCGATCGATTCGCACCGCGAATCGCACGGGACTACATAGCCGCTCCAGATTGCCTTTCCTTTGTCCCGCAAGAGCAACTCAGGGGCGGGGGGAGTTTTCAAGCGGATATTTATGCGCTCGCCATGCTGGTGCACACGAGCTTTGCAAAGCGGGATGTGGATGGGGATCCATGCGGATACGAGCGCGCCAAACTCATTGTGTGGGGAGAAGCGTTGCCGTTCACAGCGAATCTCGAAGGCCTTGTACCCGAGGCCGCAAACGCATTGAACATGGATCTGGAGACGCTTGCCGCAGTCACCGCCAAGGGGATCCAAAGGAATCCTGGCGCGCGCTATCTAACGGTCGGCGAACTGCGCCAAGCGCTCGAGGAGCTTTGCCGGCGCATGGCACCGTTCGCACTCGGACAGCGGATGCATAGCGAACGGCGATTCTTGGAGGCCGCGGCCGTTTTCGAGGAAGCAAAGTCGGGACCTCACGCAGTCCTGGCGCAGGTCTTCCATGGCCGAACCGTTGGACTTGATCTCGGCCAATATGACGACGGAATAGTGAGTTTTCGGCAAGCTCTCAAGGCGGATCCTGGACTTGAAAGCGCCCACCTCGGGCTCGCCGAGATCTATTTGCGACAATCACGCTATTCGATGGCCAAGCGAGAATATGAAGAAATGTTGGCGACGCGACCCGACGATCTTCAACTTCTAATGGGCTACGCGAACGTGCTACACGCAAGCGGAAATATCGAGGGCGCCTTGAACGTTCTGCGGAATGTTCAGTCAGGAAGTCCCTACTACCTTCCGTCCTATATAAGAGCGATTCATATTGGACTCGAGCACGGCAACCTCAAGGACGCTGAAAGGGACTCCAACCTTGCCATCAAGCATATCAATGAAGTCGTGAAGCGGGGCAACCTAAGCCCCGACGATCTGGCTGAAATCTACTATTTGCGCGGAGTAGTCCTAGCGACAATGGGGGCGAACGAGAACGCCAGTCGGTGGGCTGAGAAGGCGCTGGGTCAAATGCCTTTGCACGTTGAGAGTCACAAGTTACTGGCTGAACTTTATGGATCGATGGGGCGACTCGACAAGTCCATGGAGCACTTCGTTACCCTGCTTCAGATTGACCCCGATCAGGACGGAATAGTGGCTGCACTCGGAAGACTCTTGAATGCCCATTTGGATCAACCAGAAATGTCGAACTAAGCCTTTGGAGGAGCGGGATGATGGAGAGAGTTCTGGCGTGTCTGTTCTTGGTTGGTACAACGTCAATGATTGCTGGAGGCTTGTGGGGTGCGCGCAAGTTAAATATTCCTTGGCAGTTTGAGGCCGCGATTATATTCGTCAATCTTCCGGCACTTCTAGTGCTCTTGGGCATTGCGAGAGGACGTCTGCGGCTCTCGAAGGGCTTACGAGCTCTCGCCTCTGCTGCGATCGCTGTCGCGGCCATGACCTGGGCAAATCACAAGCGGCACATGGCATGGCCGTTGGCCGTGGGATCAGGGTTGGCCGCCTTTTTTCTGTTGGTGGTCGTGTTCCGCCGCCGTGAAGCGCAAGGTGAGCTCGCACTTCGGCGTGCAAACAACGCTTTGCAGTCAGACAACCTCAATCCTGACGAAGCAGTCGTAGCATTGGCCGAAGCTGAAGCCGCGTTCGGTGGCGAGGCGCCGATGGGCCAGCAAGCGCTTCTCGAGTGGCTGTCGGCGTCTGTCCACGCAAACCTCGGAAACCTGACCCGTTCTGCGGTTCACGCCAACGAAGCGCTGCGACTATATCAAAGGCTCGGCCAGTCGCAAAGTGTAACCGTAGTGCGGGATTTCATAAGTAAACTCAGTCAAAATGTGGCGACTCGGCAAACCGGGGGCCCAAGTTCGACAAAGGCCCTTCAGTATTCGACGCCGCTGGCGCTCTTCGGTGTGCTGACGGTGGGTGCGCTACTTGCGCTGTATGGAATGTGGTCGCCGGCGAGAGTGCAGCTCCCCACTCATATGCTTCTGGCAATTGGCATCGCGCTCGGCGTCTGGTTCCTCGGATTGCCTTGGTTCTTGGCCAAAGCTGAGCGAGTGACGGCGTCAACGATTGGGTTCATGTCTTTCAGCCTCGCTATACTTGGAACGTTGATTTCGATTGCAGGAGTCGCCATCGAACACCATTGGCTAGCCTCCAACAATTTGCCGGCATTTATCCAAAAACCTTCGCAGGTTTTTCAAGAATGGCTAGGTCACCTGCCTTGGTGGATGCCCATCGCGGCCCTCGTCCTGTTCCTGTCGCTGGCATTGACCGCAGTCTTGCTACTGAAAGGTGGGTCAATCGAGAAGACGCTGGAAGCCGCCGAGCGCGAACTTCTTTCCGAGAAATGGGACCGCGCAATTACTATGCTGTTGGCGGTCGACGTTCGGCGCGAGCGAAATTTGGTGGCTAGAGCCCAAGTACTCTTCTGTCTCGCATTCGCGTATCGCATGTCGGGCGCGCATACCGAGGCGAAGGAGCGGTTAGCCGCTTTGCTCGACGCCTGCCCCGGGCATCACGAGGGACTCTACCTCGCCGGGTACTTGGCGAGCGATGCAGGCGAGCTTGACAGCGCAGCGTCATTCTGGCGTCGACTTTACGAAATCGACCCGACGTTTGGTCCGTCTCCCTCCGATCCTCATCGCACGGTCGCGTATTTTCTATCCGTCGTGCTGTATAGGAAGGCTCTCGGCCTGATGGCGACCCAACCCGAGGCAGGTGCAGAATTGTTGGCGGAGATTGGCGCCATCGGGGCGATGGATAAGATTCTTTCGAAGACGCTGGTTCGAGTGCATTGTCATCGCGGCACAGAACTGGTGCGCCAGCGACAGTGGCAAGCTGCGGAGAAGGAATTCGAACTCGCCAAACAGAAAGTCAGTGTCCTCGAGCCGACGGACAGCGAGCACCGTGACACCAGGAAGCTCCAGGCGCTGTGCGAAGCTGGCCTCGGTATCGTTGCATTGAAGAAGGACAACCACGGGGCTGCCGTCAAAGGGTTCGTGAAAGCACGAGAAGTCATCAAAGACATGATCGGCGACGCGCATGCATTCGGTGGAGAAGAAGACCTTCTCGCCCAACTTCTCCGCGCTGCCGCGAGGAAACGCAGCGACGAGAACTCTATTGATCCCGCATTTGCACGCGACGCCAGTTTCTCAGCGGGAATCGCGCAGCTCGCCACATTAAGGCAACAACTCGAGCACAGTGCTACTTGCGATTGGCGTAGCGCTCTTGCGGTTGCACAGCGGTCTTTTGAAGAGAGTCTCGAGGCGTCACCGATGTTCGCGGAAGGAGCCGCAATGCTGGGTCTCCTCTACTGCTATTGCGGGGCT
Source organism: Myxococcales bacterium (assembly GCA_003154095.1). GTDB lineage: Bacteria > Myxococcota_A > Polyangia > Polyangiales > Polyangiaceae > FEN-1139. The sequence continues at coordinate 38,424 of PMCK01000061.1, forward strand.
AGTGCGGCAGAAAAAGCCAAGGGTCTCGAGCTCTTAAAGAAGGTTCAGGAACGGGTTGGGAGCAAGTTTGTTGTTGAGACCGTCGCGCAACAGGACGCCTCACAAAAGGATCATGCCGAGGCGCGAGACTCATATTTTCAAGCTTTTCAAGAGTACTTACGCTCGTCGAACGTCCCGAGGTCCGAACGTCAAAAAATGCGCGATGAAATGCTGGAACGAATGAAAGTAATGGGTCAGGACAAAGCCTTCATGGGTCGAGGTGGGCTCCAAATCGATCAAGACCGCGAACAGGAGCCAACCATCAAGGAATATCTAGCTCGCGCGGCCATGCTGCGAGCGAAGCTCATGAAACTCGGCACGGACGAGGGTAACCCGTTGAATGCAGAGCTCCGAATGCTATTGGAGGAACTAGGAAAGAAGAGTGAGGAACTCGAGTCGCACGCGCGCAGCGTCGTGGAAACGGAAAAGAAGATCATGCAACAAGCCCAAGCCTTGCTATTCAGCTGAGGAGAACCTCATGTCGCAACAACTCCTTTCGAAACTGCTTGCAAACTTGCCGCCCATCAATGCCGAGCAGGGGGACTTCGGCAAGACGCTGGAGAGCAACCTAGTCGAAACGCAACTACTTCGACTGGCCACAGTTTCATTGGATCAGGAGACGCAGGTTCTGCGCACGATCCTCGATAGCCTGGGGAAGATCCCGAAACGCGGCCAACCGAGCAAGCCCTGACGATGCGACGAACGGCTCCGTTTCGTTTTTTGTTGTTGTTGTTTGTGACGGCACTGGCAAGTTGTCATACGAAACCTGTCGCAGGTCCCCCAGTACCCAATAAGCCCGCGCCGGAGATCCATCGCAGTCTCCCGGCCGATTTCGTTGTTTGCATAGACGATTCGGGGAGCATCAGCCCGACGGAACAGGCTCTGGTGCGTGAAACCACGATGTTGCTCGCGGATCTCGCGGAGGAAGGCGATCAGGTTTCTGCAATAGCCTTCGGCACCGGAGCGCGAAAGGTCGCCGCCCAGCTGATCCGGACGGATGATGATCGACGCGCGTTCAAGGACGCCGTGCGCCAGACGCTCACATTCAAAGAACGCTCGTCTGACATCCGCGCCGGCCTCAAGCTTCTCGCTGAGGATAACTCGCCGTGGTTCCGCCCCAGCGGTGAGTCAATCCGTGTAGCCATCGTTCTGAGTGACGGAAAGCTCGAACCAGCCAATCGTGATGCCCGAGGCGCGCGCGATGAGATGGTAAAGCTTCTGCAGGGTCGCTTGTCCAAAGTGGATCTCTACAGCATCGTGCTCGGTAACCGAACCAGTCAGGAACCGATCCCGGGCCTGGAACCGATCACCGGAAACCAGCTCATGAAGGACGTGATCGGGCGATCGGATGATCGCTATTTCCAGGCGAGCCGACTCGATCAGCTTCTTGAAGACACAATGCTCATTCTTGAACGTGCCAAGGGAAGCGCGTCAATCGATGAGCTGCATTCCACCAAGCTTCGCATTGATCGGAGCGTGGATTCGATGATGCTTGTCCTTCGTAAGCGATCGACGGACGGTTCCAGTCTGTGCAATTCGCTCGACATTCGTTTGAGAATGCCCGGAATCCAGGAACCTCTGAATTCGCGATCGACGCAATCCGGCGTCTACTGGTCTACCGATTACGAGTATTTTGATCTGATCCGAATCCGTAAACCAAATGAGGGGATTTGGGAAGTCGCGCTCGCCAACGGCAAGAAGCCCGAGGTCCTGAGCAAGGTCGTTTCACCGTTGGACCTGCAATTTGCGGCGCGTAGCGTGTACTACCTCAACGAGCAAAGCGAGCTTGACGCTTGGATCTTCGACAAGTCGACCGGGTCGATTTCACAGCCAAAGGAAGGGCCTGTGTTTCGCATCCGGGCCGAGCATGGCGGCGGCCCGCAGGCAGGCGTATCGTCGCAACAACCACTCAACTTCAATTCTGAGACAGGCCACTACACCCTGGAGTTGCCGGGCGCGCTCGGTAAGAATCTGGGGATGCACCATTTCCGACTCGCCGCCGAAAGGCTTGAGTCGGTAGGTAGCACGAAGGCTGACCCGTGGTTCCTTCGACGGACAGGGCCAATCACCGTCAGCTTAGCGGAGCCATTCGTGAATTGGCGTGTAACACCAGAGCTTGCGACACGAGTACCCTTTCTGACTCGAATGTTGGCGGCCTGGCGGGCACCTGGCAGCTTGCCATTTGCCGATAAACTTTGGTGGCTTCCGTTTGGCGGCTCGCTACCCTCAGCGTCGTTCGGCGCCGATTGGGCGAGCACCGCGAAACTTGCGCCTGTATTCGAGATTCCTCCCACCGTGACGATTGAGCTGTCGAAGTTGGACGCTAGCAAGGGCAGCTTCCAGCCCCTCCTCACGGAAGCGTTGCCTAGTCCGACTGCCGAGCGTCGATACGACTTCACGACTAGCCTGTCCGAATCGGGTGCGTATCGTTATCGTTACGTTCTTAATGGCACGACCGCGGATGGTCCGTTCAGCATAGTCAGTCCTTCCTATTCTTTTCGCGTTCGAACCGGCTGGGAGTACTGGATTCTTCTGTTACTGGCGTTATTGGTGGTCGTCGATGTGGTGGGCAAGCGTACGGCAAAAATCAGCGGTTTCCTTCAAAGCACCGCTCCGCACCCTTGGATGACCGACTTGACTTCACGTAGCTACGATAGCGCCTCAGCGGTCGCCGAAGCGCCGCACTTGGCCGGAGCACAAATCGTACTCAAGGCGACTCGCATGCTTTTCTTCTTTCGCAAGCGCATTCTTCTGACGGCACGGACCGGCACGCTCGAAATTGGAAGGGAAGTCATGGACGAGAATGGCGCAATGGTAGCCGAAATGATTGATGCACCTGGGCCGGGCAAAACTATTGCCTTGGAACCAGGAGAATATACAATTCGCGCAGGCAGTGTGCTCTTGACACTCAGCGCGTCAGTGTGAAGTTCAACAACTGCAAGCGTGTGGGAAATTCGATGACCAAACCGATTTTTAGAAAGATAATGCTCGTAGGCCTTGGGGGCTCCGGGCAAAAGATCGTCTTAAACCTCAAGCGCCTACTAATCGATCTATACGGCGTGGTCCCTCCGTCGATCAAGATGCTGTGTCTGGATACTGACGTGCCCATGGAGGGTGCCGCATCAAATGTGCGCGAATCGCGACATGGTTTTGATCCTCAAGAATTCTTGCACATCAAGGTGGAGCAGCCCGCCGTGTTTCTTCGCGAGTCGCCTGCCGTGGACCGCTGGTTCGTCAAACCAGTCCCAATCGGAGCTATCACGAGTGGCGCTGGAGCCATCCGGCAGAACGGTCGTCTAGCTTTCTTCCACAATCTCCACGAAATCGCGCAGCGCATCGACACGATGAAGATTGCCCTGGGCGACGCGGCCCTTCCGCGACTGATGAATTCAGCCCGTACGGAATTGGGCGCCACCATGGACTTTGATCTCTCGCCGAAAGAGATGGAGGTCTACGTGTGTGGTTCTCTCGCTGGAGGCACAGGTAGCGGAACCTTTCTCGACATGGGGATCCTTTTGCGCGCCGAACTGCCTGGCGCGCTGATTCATGGGTTCTTCCTGCTCGACTGGCTGTACCGTCGCAACGCCTTTGCAAATCGCGTAGGAGGAAACGTATACGCCGCGTTGGCCGAACTCGACAATCTGCAGTCGATTGTCTATGGATCTGAGCGATTCATCCCGTACGAAGTCGACTACGGAAAGAGGCACGTGAGTGTTACCCAGTCCCCCTACACACTCTTTCATGTCATTGACGGACGCAACGAGAACGGCGAAAACATCAATGATGTCAACCAGGTCACGGAAATCGTGGCGCGCGCAATATTCTTGTCCGTGGGATCAATGGGTCCGGCAGTAGCGAGTGTAGTCGACAACCTAATCAATCATATCAACGTCACTGGGCCCAAACTGTGGCAGGGCAAGTACGCACGCTACTCGAGCCTCGGGGTCAGTTCGCTAGTGTACCCGGCTCCAGAAAAGCATCGCCGGATTGCCGCCGAACAAGCGCTACGCCTGTGTGACGAGGCAATCGCCGAACTGGAAGGGGTTGCCGTAAAAGGGGATGACGGGACGAGCGCGGAAATCTCCGCGGATATCAAGAAGGTCCTCACACAGGCGGGCTACCCCGGTAATCCATTGGGCAATGCGGTCAGGCCCCGTTTGCGTACGTTCGTGTACCCCAAACTGACGTCGTCCGATCTAGCCGACGGCGTGTTTCCCACAAACGTGACGAACAAGCAACGTGGCATCGAATCGCAAATCCAAAACGCGGTCGAAAATGTGTTCGCTGCGGTTGGTACTAACGTCGTGCAGACCGCTCACGGGGCGTTCCGCGACAGGATCGCACAACTCGACGCGAACGCTAATGTGAGTGCTGCGTACCGAAAACAGTGGGTCGAGCAGGCCGTGGCAGAGCTGCAGGACCTGCATCAGGCGGCGGCAGCAGCCGAGCAAGAGGCCCAAACATCTCTGTCGGCGGCTAGGGCCAGGGCGAGCGAGCATCTTGCAACAGCACAAAAGCTACCGATGACGTGGTACGGAGGGCGGCGAAAGGGGGCCGCCGAGAAGTGGCGCGTGGCGGTAGGTCAGGTGTTGACGGCGTTTCGCGACGGGCTTGTAGCTGCTTACGAACGCGGCGTCTTGAAGTCCGGTCCGGAGTCGCAGACCAAGGGGCTGATTGATCTGCTGACGGAGCAAGCGCAGGGCTCAGTGCCCAAGGCTTCGCAGATCGTCGAGCTTCTAAGGACCGCACGGGCGGACCTCGATGGGCAATTGCGCATTGCTCGGCGCGAGGTGGACGCAATCCAGTCGAACGTAACAAACGTCGTCATCGGACGTGATGGGATCGTGGTTCCCGGCGAATTTATTGAACAGCTCCGACCGTCGGGGGAGATCACGAGTGCCCCGGGCGACAGGAGATCGACCCTGATCAATTTGAGCCTACAGCGGTTTAAGGAGGAATCCAAGGTCTATGTCGTCGACGACTACCTCAAGAGGTCCGAAGGCAGCGCTGAAAAACTCGCGGGATTATTCAGTCACTATGCTAAACAACGGCTCGCGCCGTTGGCATTCGTGGATATCCATGCTGCCATGAAGTTTCACGCGGACGTGCAGGGGGTAGAATTGAACGACTTCTTGCGCGAGCAGTTCAGTCACATGGTGAGGTTAGCGTCTCCCCTATGGACATACACAAAGGCGATGCTGGACGCGACCCGCAGGCCTCACTACGATCGAGTCGTCAACATTGGAGTCCATGATGGACAGGCGAAATCTAGCTATGAACAGATAATCAAAGCTTCCATGGCACGGTTTGGCATCGGCGTCGAACCCGCATTTACAGAAGTGGGCGACCCGTATCGAATTTGGTTCCTCAATTACGCCGCTGCCTTGCCCGCATATATGTTAGAGACCGTCGAAGAGAATCGCTCCGAGTACGAGACTGAGATACTGCCGCCGTATCACTTAGATCGCTACTTCGAAACTGCAGTGCCCGATCTATATCCACACGATGACCGCGATAACATTACGCTGCGGATTCTTGGAATGGCGATTATTCCGGGGGTCGACATCATCTGTGACGAAAAGCTGAGCAAGGGTCACAAGTATACCTGCTCTGATCCTGAAATACAAAAACGCAACGGGAACGAGCGGCTCGTGTGGCTTGATTTTCGAACGATGTACGACGACGTCCGTACGAATACGGAGCTGCTCGACGGTTTGATCACCGCCCTGCGGCAACGTATGAATTCCTTATCGCGCGACGACGCGAAGCCCGCAATTCAAGGTCATATCGAGCGCGTTCGGGCGAAACTCGAGCATCGCGATTTTTCGAAACTGGTGAGCGCGCGGTTGACCTATCAAGAAATCGCAGCGCTGGAGTCCTTCCTGTCGATGGGCCGCGGAGGCTTCCGCATGGAACTGGAACGATACATCAGCGGCAACTAACGCAGTCGCCATCCACGCTCTTCAGACAGCACCAACCACGTCGGTCCCTACTGGCAACATGCATCGGGGTGTCAGATGAACATAGAAAAGCGTATCGCGGAATTCGAGAACATACTAGAAGAGCGCGTGCTGTGTGATCCAAGCAAAGCAGCTATAGACAAACACAATGCACTCGCAAAGGCCTTCGAACAATGGCAGCACGAGGAGACTAGGCGCATCGAGGCTGACAAAGCAGTGCTCAAGACTCGTACAGATCAGCTCGATGAGTTCGACAGCCAAATCGATACGCTAAGGAAGGGTCTGCCTACTGAACCATCCACGGGCTCGGTACCTTCGGCAAATGATGCAGCCGTAAATGAAATAAATAGTCGGATTCGCCAACGCAATACGCTTGTCGACGACATTCATTTGTCGCAGCAAGCATACAACAAGCGAATTGTTGAATTCAACGCCGAGCAATCTCGGCGCGGGCGCGAGATCGACGAGCAGCGAGATAGGCTTAAACTGGAGGTCGATGCGCATAACCGGTGGCAGCAGCAAGATGGTATTTCTACACTGAGCCGCAACATCAACGATCTCTATGGACAACTCCACCGCGAGGCGCGCACGAGCCCAGTCGAGGCCATCACCCTGGAACCTTTCATCCGCCGACTGCGTCGAATGCGAAACGAGCTTGGTCTCAAGGCCCAACAAGAAGAGGCCAGCAAGGAGACGGGGCTCCTGGTCGTTCGATGCTCGTTAGGCGCAGACGAAGATTCCAAAGCGCCCCGCGAAGAGGCTTTTATGTGCGTCGACAATGCATCGTCCCTGACGATATTAACGAGGGAAATGGTTGACGTTCTTGGGATCGGCAGCTTTGTCGGGGAAGAGGTCGAACTCACACTGGTCAACAGAATCAAACTGCGCGCACCCCAAGTACTTCTGCCGAGCGCGTCAGTGGACGGCTGCGAAGCCAAGTACGTGAAGGCCGTGATATTGGACGAAATGTCGCCCGGAATAAGTGGGATTCTCGGCCTAAGTTTTCTGTCACGCTTCGATTTCGTCGTTGAAAAACACAAGCCGCAGAGGCTCACGTTGAAAGGGCGCACACACGACGACGATGATGCGTTCGATGTTTTCATCTGCCACAAAAGCGAGGATGCGGAATACGGCAGGGCCGTCTATGATCTCCTGGTCAAGGCCGACTATAGAGTCTTTTTCAGTGCGGCCGCGAGGGGTAGCGGAGAATTCCAGCAGGCTATCGATAAAGCGCTCGAAACGTCGACTTATATGGTTGTCGTCACCTCGTCGGAGAGTCACGTGCTTAAGCCCTGGGTCCAGACGGAATGGAGAATGTTCGACGGCATGATTCGGGAACGGAGAGACGGCGGAAAGAAGCGCCGTAGTATCGTGCCCGTCCTCTGTGGAAGCATGGAACGGAGCAGTCTTCCGATGGCGCTTCGAAGATTTGAAATGGTGGAATTCTCTCAGGACGGATGGGGAACAAAGTTACTGAACCTACTGCGTCGTGGCTGAAAGAGGTAGCGGATCATGAATCAGATCTCAAGCGACTTGCAAGCGCTGATGAACGAGTTTTCGAATGAGCAACCGGGGTACTGTAGTTACAAGAATTTCCTGGAAAGCGTGCTACAAAGGGCGTGCATGCGCTTCGACCCGCTTGCCATCGTGCAAGCGCGAGTCAAAAAAGCGAGGTCCTTCGCCGAGAAGTGTGTCCGCAAAAAGTACGAGGAGCCGTTCAAAAGAATGACCGACCTCTGCGGCGCGAGGGTCATCGTTCGATCCAAACACACGGTGCCCCTGGTAGGGCGATTCATCCGCGACAATTTCCTTGTCGACGAGGCCAATAGCGCCGACATGGCTGGACGACTGGGAGCCGCTGAATTCGGATACGGCTCTCTGCACCTTGTCGTTCAGGTTCCCGAAGACATCGAAAGCCCCTCTCAAGCCAAGATAAGGCGCAATGGCCTCCCTTTGACGGGCCAGGAGAGGCAATGGCTTAAGGAGCTCAATCAAGGCCACCCTAGAAAAGCGGAGATCCAAGTACGCACACTCTTGCAGCACGTCTGGGCCGACGTCGTGCACGACCGCATTTACAAAACCAAGCTAAGAATACCTCCACGCTATGCACGTGTGGCGTCACGTCTTGCAGCCCTGCTCGAGGAGGCTGACAACAGTTTGGGCTCGTTGAGCGAATCGATTGACGCTTACCAGGTGGACTACGGCGCCCACATGACGAAAAACCAGCTAGCTGATGAATTCAGTACGCTTCAGCTGCTTGCTAGAATGGCTGAGTCGAACTTCAACTCGACGCCAACACCTAGTCGAGCCGAGGTTGACTCGGGGCCACGCGTGCCGTCAATCCAAGAAGTGGACTCGGCCGAAATAGCGACTCTGCAAGATCGAGGGGAGCTAGCCTTGCGGCTGGCGAAGGTAGCGAAATCAGCAGGCGATTGGGACAGTGTTATCGAAGTATCGGAACCGTTCCTCGCTCGCGCCGAGATCCTAGAGCGCGACGAATTGAGGCTCGAACATGGCTACGCCCTGTGCAAAAGACACGAGGAACATCCACTTGGTCCCGAATTCAAGCGGGGTTGCGACGAACTACGCAAAGTCAAAGATGAGCCCGCGCTTGAGCGCACGGAACTCAAGGCGCGAGCTCTGGCCGCGCTCGCCTGGTCCGAACGCAAGCGTGCGCAGCCCGCTTCGCTTCGAGAAGCGCGCAATCTTAACCGTGAAGCCCACGCTTGTTCGCCGGGAAATCCATATATCCTCAAGGAATTCCTCGAATGCGAGCTGCGTTTGACTCAGAGGGTCGAGTCTATCGATCTGCTTGGACCAGAAATAGTGCGTGCAGTCGAAAAATGTGCCGAGCATGCGGAAGTAGGTATCGAACTCCCTTATGCCCACTTTACAAGTGGAAAGTTAAATGTGCTCGCCAAGCGAACGCAAGAGGGAATGCTTGCTTACGTGCGAGGAATTGCAAGTAGCAGCACTTCCTATGCTCTCGAGGAAGAGCTGGCATCCGTCGAAGCACTCGAAGACAGTCTTGGTAGCGACCTCAGGCAGCTGGAACAGGTTCGTCTTCTATTGCTCCTAGGCATTGCCGCCAAGGAGCACGTCGGCCTCAAAAGCAGGATTAATGTCAGGGAAAAGCTGGAGGCGACGTTTGATTGTGTCTTCGATCGCGTGACAAGACTCAGAGGGTCAGAACTGCTTCCCAGCTTGACGCCGCTAACGCCGCCCATCATTGCCGTTGTAGGGGGAGCCGCCGCGCGGTTCGAGATCGAGATCGAGCCATATCGCGAAATGCTCCGACACGCGTGCTTTCAATTCAAAGGGACAGTCTTTTCGGGTGGCACCATGCAGGGCATCCCCGGACACGTCGGAGAGATTGCAAAGGACGCGGCACAAGGGGGAAAGCTACAAGCATTTGCATACATTCCGCGCCTGCTACCCGAGGATGCCACACCACACGACGGCTATCGCGTGTTCGTCATCGAGGGAACGGAAGGTTTCACGTATCGCGAACCCATGCAGAGTTGGGCCCATGTGCTGTTGTCCGGAGCGAGTCCCAAGGACGTTCGCATACTTGGCATTGGAGGCGGACCAATAGCAAAATTTGAATTCCACCTGGGACTTGCCCTGGGAGCCACGGTCGGCATTCTGGCCAACAGCGGTCGCGCTAGTGAGGAGCTTCTCAAGGAAGAACCCTGGTGGCCAGCCGGCGCGGTACTCGCTCTACCCAATGATCGGAATGTTGTGCGAGCGTTCCTCCATTCGGGTGAACTGCCGTCCCTCAACACGTCGCCAGTAAGCACCGCCTACCTACCAGCAGCAAAAAAGGTGCACGATTTCTTTGTGCAGGACTCGCAGGCCCAGCAGGAGCCCGCTAGCTGGGAATCCCTTTCGCCCGATTTTCAATTGTCCAACATTCATCAGGCTATTTATGCCGAGAAGATACTCCGTGGCTGCGGATTCACGGTACACAAGCGGGTGGCAGACAGCAGCCCCGTCCTATCATTCGAGACCAATGAGATCGAGAGGATGGCGGCCATGGAACATGGGCGCTGGGTCTTCGAACGCCTACGTCAGGGTTGGCGTTACGGAGCGGTCCGTGACAACACCAAGAAAGTGCACCCACTGCTAGTTGGTTGGGAGCAACTCCCCCTCGTGGAGCAAGAGAAGGATCGTAACGCAGTGCGCCGCTTTCCAGAAGTGCTACGGGAAGCTGGGTTCGAAATTAGTAGGGTATGAGGGCAGTTCATCCGCAACCAGGTGTCGGCACGCCCTCCCGACAAACAATGGATCCGCCGCCAGGCAGGCCAATGCTCTGCAATTGCCCGTGCGATCCATAACTGTAGCGTGTCGTATGCCCAAGCGCGTCGCGCACCGACACCACGCGAGCGCGATCGTCGAGCCCGTAGGTCGCGCTGGCACCGGTCGAGGTGCGCAGGGTGATCTCGCGTCCGCGGATTTCCAGGGCTCGGCGCTCACCACCGCGCAAGATCTCGATCTCGGCGAACTCACCGTCTAGCGTGTACTTCATGTTCGAGACTGCGCCATCAAGCGATTCGACTCGCACAGGCCTGCCCTCTGTGTCGCGGGCGATCCCCTGGGCCGCCGCGGACGGGGCTGCCGGAATCGCACTCGCATCGGAGCGTCCCAGGGAAAGGGATTTGCTCGGATCCGTTTCGTTGTCGCCAGGCGCAAGCCGCGAGTATTGCACCACTCGACCGTCAGCATTGCGCACGAAGCGCTCTTCGTATCCGCCTTGATACCGGACACTTTCAAGACCATTGGCGCTATATGAAAAGTTTGCGTAGGTCTGTCCGCCGACGAGGATCTCCGTAAGCTTGCGGTCGGGCAGGTATTTGAACTCTGTCTTCGAGCCCGTCGGGCTCTCCAATTGGGTGATATCGCCCTGAGCCGAAAATGCGACAACACCACGACCGCCACCAGGCAATGTCGTTGTCACGCGACTTAAGTGGCCCCCATCGTAGTCATAGTCAACCGCCGAACCATTCTGCCGGGCGACGTGTTTCATGCGCAGTTTGGTGTCGTAAATTGTCGTAAGCGCGTCGCCTGTCTCGGTTCGTGTGACGGTGAGCTGCTGGCCCTGCATCTCGAACGTCTGGCGCGACGACAAGGAGTCTCCAGTGTTTTGCTCGATCATCCTCCCGAAGGCGTCGAATTGCCTCTTCTCCGCGACCTGGCTGTCGAGTGTGACCTCGACTGGGTGATGATGCTCGTCATAGCGATAGCCAAGCGCCCGCGCGCCTCGCACGGCGCTTAGATTGCCTGATGCGTCGTAGGCATACTCCACCCTTCGATCACCTCCGGCGACAGATAGAAGGCGCCCCGACGCGTCTCGCTCGAAACGAACCGTGAGGCGGTGTTCGCCCCGACTAAGTTCGATCGAGTCGATTCGACCGTCACGCCGGTACGAATATATTGCTTTTGCCTCGCCACGAAACAGTGCGCGAAGTCGCCCAGTCAAATCAAACAAACCCTGGTCACCTCGGGCCCAAAAGACGCGAAAAAGATTGTTCCCTTCAGGATAAACACCGCGAATCTCAGCTGCTTCGGACTCGCTCGCAAAACCGACGCGCTTTAGGGCCATGTCGGCAAATGGCCGAGTGAACCGAATCGCAGCCTTGCCGTCGGTGAGAGTGAAATGGTGCTCCACAATCGAACCCATTCCTTCAAATGCGATGGTTCGCTGTGTGTGCTCGGGCGTGCCCGGCGGGGCTTCGAAGCTAAGGCGCAGCACCCGAAGCGACCAACCGTAGCCAAGCTCGGTTTTCGGATTTTGTGACGACGAATAGAAGCGAGTGAGACCTGGGAGACCTTCGAGTTCGCGGGCCCAGGCAGGGACGGAAAAGTCGCTGACAGCGGTCTCGTAGGTCCCGAGTTCCGCGACGTCGTTCGTCGGCAATACGGCTGCAACTTGATCACGCCCACCCACCTGAACCTTGGCGACGTCCAACACGGCGAGCGGCGTTGCGTCTACCGCGGCGAGCACGGAAGTCATCGCGGTGTCGACGTCTGGTGAAATTGCCATAGCCAACTTCGGCTGCATGTCTACCCCGCCGATAGCATTCACCCGCCGTATCGCATTGCTCGATCTACTCTCGATTTCGTTGTACGCCGAGGGCGTCGCGCTCGGCGTTGGGTAGGGCTCCGCCAGGACCTGCGCAACGAAACCCCAGTCAGCGGGCACTTTTTGCTCCTTTAGCCAGCGAGCGAGTGCCACGGCTTGCGTTACCAGTTTGAGCTCGGCGAAGATTGGCTGCTCCTTCGCAAACTCGTCATAGTGTTCACTGAAGTGACGAGCGAAGGCCTCGGCAAGCGGGTCCTGTACGCCGCCGGCGGAAACCAACTTGCCGCCAGCCCATCGCATCGTTTCGGTCTTGATGTGCATGCGGATAGGATCGAAAAATATCCCGTCCTTGCCAACGCGTGCGGTCACCGGCTCAGGCACGAGCCAGAATCGGCTCCAGAGGCCATTGGCTCCGCCATTGGTCTCAAGCTGCCGAGCCGTCACACTTTGGTAACCTGGAACACCGGAAGAGAACTGGGCGCGCGTAAGATTGTCCCGACCAACTGACATCGCTTTCATCACACGGTCAGCCTCGAACATGACGCCCCCGAGCGACGTGTATTCCGTTCCGCCGAAGAAGCGAACCATCATTACCGGACCCCGCGGATCTCCGGGGTTGGGGTCGATAGTCATGCCCGGAGCCTCGGGGCTCGGCGTGTACACAGCGCGAATCGCGGCCGCCAGGTACTCGGGTTTCATGGGTGGCAGCGTGTGCTGTCGATCACCAATGAGGACCAAGCGACCCGAAGCGTGATCGAACATTGCACCCGTGATGTTTCCGAGATCGCCAAGGATTTTAGCAGTTTGGTCGAGGTACACGCCGCCAACGAGGGGGGAAGCGGACCCGCTGGGAGGCGGAGGCGGAGGCGGGGGAATAAACAAATTCCGCGTACGGTTGAATGCACCAGCCCCAATTGGGTCGAGAACTGCCACATAGTCGAGAGGATCGCGAGCCGACTCTATCTTCTGCACGAAACGGGCAGACAGCGTTTGAGGGATCTGGCTTTGCCAGATCTCGCGACCAAGCTTGTAAAATCCTTGGTAGCGCATCAAATCTTTACCAAGGTCCCCACGACCGAGCCAATCTTTTTGTCCTATCCAGATGCCAGCGAGCTGGTCGGCCCCCTTCAGTAGCGCTTTGGTGTCGTTCCCGTGCTCGTGATAGTACCACATATCGTTAATTGCCAGGGCACTATTGAGTGTTCCGAATGGCACTTTGAGCGGAGGTATGAGTGAGAGTCCACGCACTACTGCACGTATTCCGTGCTGGTAGGGTGTGTCCGCGTAAAACAACTCGCCCGACTTCAGACTTTGAGCCGCCATCCCCGGGAGTATCTTCCACCAGCGATTCGCAGAGTCGTCAACCAAGGGGTAGCGCGGCGGCGCCAGCGTAAACGAAGAAAGGCCCGTGAATGACGACTCTGAGTTCTTCGAGATCCAGGGCGGGGGTATGTAGCGCGTGTCCAATGCCGGAGGCAAAACCGCCGGTCGGAAAAGCTGCATTGACGGGAGCTCGCGGTGCAAACTCAAGATTCGCCAGAGCTCGCGATTGGGATCGTAGTACGTGGGAGGTGGCGGCGGGGGCTGCCAAGATTGAAGACCCGTCGGGTCGGCACGATTGACCGGATCATTCTCACAATAGGCGTAACGATTTAGAGACTGCGGGCTTTCGAGCGATGGGGGATGAGGATCCTGCGAGATAAAACGGCCGATTGCCGGATCGTAATAGCGATGGCGCAGGTACAAAAGCCCGGAATCGGCGTCCCAAGCCTCGCCCGTGTAGAGATACGGTCCCGCAACGGAGCCCTCAATGCGGGTAGGTTTCCCAAATTCGGAGTAATCGTAGCGCGCTACTACGTCACCCTTCTCGTCCGCGATGACGCGCGTCGAACCCAACTGATCTTCCAGGTAAAAGCTGACCGCACCGCTCGCATCGCGATGCCCGACGCGCGAAAGCCCGAGAATATCGTGCGTGACCTTACCTTTCCCGTCGTGCTCGGCGATCACTTGCGGCACGGGAGCGACGGAATCGTAGAGGTAGTAGGTGCGTACGTCGCCCAAAGAGCGCTCAGCACGCACGCCATCCGCGCGGTATCGATAGCGCAGGGTTGCGGCGTTCGTGCGCACCGCGATGAGCCGCTGATCGCCGTCCCATTCGTAGCGAGTCGTACCGCCCGGACCGGCTCGAGTGATAATCCGCCCCGCTCCGTCGTAGTCGAAACGCTCATTCCCGACCCGGACCAGCCGCCCCCGTTCGTACTGGTAGTTGAGCGTCCCATGCGCGTCCTTCCGAGACAGCAGGTTTCCGTCAGCGTCATACGCGAGCTCCACGTCACCATCGGACCCGATCACGTGAGACAACCTGCCGAGCACGTCGTACTGATACTTACGGGTCGTGACGCCTTTCGACGTTTCCTCGTCCGTCTGAGTGACTCGCCCGTCGGAATCACGTGCGTAGCGAAGTTCGAGAACCGGCGATCCGTCTGCGCGCTCGTGGCGAATGAGTGCCATCTGACCGGACTCGTCCCTTCGGAAAATGCTCTTGATGCCGTTCGACAGCCGTCGAACGACTTCCCGTTGCACCATGTTGTATTCGTATGTAACCGTGAAGCCCGTGCTGGCTACTTCCGTTAATCGTTGCGAGACGTCGTAGCGATATGAAAGCTTGCCGCCCCCCGGAAGGCCGATGTCGCGCACCGAACCCCAGGGATCGTAGCCATAGACCAGACGCATCCCTTGTGGGCTCGTCACCGACGCGATCGATCCGAAGTCATCCCATTTCAAAGTCGTGCGACCCGTCTCGTCGTCCATCGATGTCAGGCGCAGCGAGGCATCGTGCTCGAAGCGAACGCTACGTTTCGCGGGGTACTTCCAGTTCGTCCAGCGCCCCTTGCGCGAATAGCGAATCTCATTGAGGAGCCCTGCGGAGTCGTAACCATAGCGCTGAATCTCGCCCACTCCGGTGTCCAGGAGCTCAAGCCGCCCGGACGTGCCGCGACGTTCACGGGGGGAACCGAAGCGAGGCAAACCGTAGTCCGCGACAATGACAGTGACGAACACGAGCCCCAATCCTAGGGCGAGTAGGGCCACGGCGCGCGCGCGTGACTGGAACTTAATCTCCTTCATACTTCCTCTCAACTTGGCACCAAAGTCGCTCCCTCAGCGATTCTCACGTTACACCACAATTCCGTGCTTGCCTGACAATTTCTTGGTAAGACTAACCCATGGTAACCACGCTCCTGGATGCAATCAAGTTGGCCATTGAATGCCATGATAATGCGCTCGATAAAGAAGGAATGGAACCATACATATTGCATTCGTTACGCGTAATGCTCCGGCAAAATACGGACCACTCACGCATGGCTGCAGTCCTACACGATACACTCGAAAACTCAGGATTGACGGCGGAGCAGTTAAGTGAGCGCGGCTACCCTGAACCCGTGATCGAAGCATTACGCCTACTCACCAGAACTTCACCCGACGACTATGATAACTACATAGATAACCTCGCGACAAACCCAATCGCGCGCAAAGTGAAGCTAGCCGACCTTGAAGACAACATGAACGTCACACGGCTACGTTCACTGGACAAACACGCGCACAACCGACTCGATAAATACCTCCGATCTTGGTGGAAGCTGCGTGCCATCGATATGGAAAGTGACACTCAGCCGGGAAGAGCTTAGACTTGCGTGGCCATGCCTTGCCTGCTGGCGCCGAACTGGAAGAGCCCGTTGCATCTGCGCGTCTGGAACATGTCGAACTGAACTGGCAACACGAACACGAGAGGAACTCATCATTAGCGGCTCCACAAGAGGCGGAATGCCATGGCCCGACGACACTCGGAAGCACCACGGGAATACATTTGGCTCTGCCTAGGTGAAGTCTGCGCCATCATCCCCCAACCTCCCCTGACGCCAACGCATGATACAATCTCCCTCCACACGTCGCTGCCGCAAAATCCAAGTGCCGCTCACGACAATCAAAATTCAAGCAGCGAGGCGAATTCAAGTGCCAGTTGATCTGGATCGGGCACGTGCAAATAGGTTGACACGCAAGTGTCCACGGTATTGCCATGGCGCACACGGTATACCCTCACTCCCAGCTCACGGCGTAGCCCGACTTTCAGCTCACGTAGCACATCCAGTGACCCTGCTTCGGTGACGAAGAGGTAGCCGTCGTTTCGATTGTACAAGAATCGATCAAGGTCGAAGCGAAGCAGCGCCTTTCGTTTCACTTCTGCAGGAGCCTTACCCAAGCCATATAGCTGCCAGGTGAGTTCGGGGTAGCGGGTTATCTCACGCTCTGCGACAATCTGCACGCAAGCCTTTAGGCGAGCGCGGATGAAATCGAGCATGGCGATGCCAGAAGGGCTTACCAGAACGAATGGCTGTGCGACGTCGGACGGCGTCAACGAGCGTACCGGAAGATCGAGCAAGGGGCGGAAAGAGGATCGCGGCACGACAACCTCGTCGAGCCAAAGGGACTGTTCGAGCTCGATGGAATTTAGATAGCGGCGGCGCCATTCGAGGCGGTCGAACCAGCGACGCAGGAGTGAATCCGCGCCGAGATGAGCCAGCCAGTTGTGCAGTGCATCACCGGTTTTCACTTTGGATCGATCAAGATCCGTCGTATCGACCAGTCCGCCGAGGCGTCGAAAAAGGGGAATCACATGCTTGTGGTGCAATATCGCGCCCGCGTTCGCGGCGGCGACCAATGCGCGCAACCGGCGATCTTGATAGTCGAATCCCCAGGCCCAGACCATGCCGTCCTCGGTTTCCATTCTTATGCCAGGCAACGCCCATATCCCCCGTTCAAGCGCGCGTACAGTCAGGGCGGGTATGCGATCAACGCAGCAGAGATCGGTGATGCCAATCACAGAAAGTCCATCGCCTTGTGCACAGCGCGCAATATCCTCGGGGTCGACGTCGGAAAAGCCCCACTTGGCAGTGTAACCGAGATCCACCTTGGCCTCTGGAGAAATCGGCGAACGAAATTCGCTCGCCCTCGCTTTGCGGCTACTCGTCATGGGCGCAGGTTCCTTTCGACTGAAGTGCTCAGGCAGCGGTAAACATCAAAGCAATGCTTGAGGCAGATACGGTCACAACGACGGTCGCTGCAGATGAAATCTTGCAAGGCAGATTCCTTCTCTTTGGGGGAGTCTTCATGACCATAAAGCCGGCGCCCACCCTCTCGCAATTGGATGATGCAAGGGTACACGCCGTCAGCTGCGAAGACTCGGTCGTCCACCGTGTGATAACAGAAGTGGGGCTTTTCAGAGCTAAGTCCATGCCCGCCGCGCTTCAGGTTATCGATACGGTAATGGAACATTCGAAAACTTTCGGGCACCCATTGCTTGCAGAGTTGAACGAATCGGGACTTTTCCGCCTCGTCTTCGAACAGGGGTCGAGCGGCTGTCGCATCTGGAAGCAATTTGAAGTCGTCCGGACGCAACCCAATGAGCTCTCGCAGCATTGAGCGAAGCATTCTGGCGTCGTCGTGGAGGAAGCGAATGACCTGGCTGCGACCGAGTACCGAATTTATCGTAACATGAACGTCACGACCCGAGTCGCGAGCGGTTACGAGCCCACGGATCGCATCGAGCACGCGTGGCAGCTGCCGCCGTGAGTTCGTGACCTGGTCGAAAGCGTCGGAATCGAAGCTGTCCAGTGAAATGTAGAAACGCTGCATTCCGGCTTGCACGAGCTGAATGCAGAACCCCGAACCCGCTACGGCATTTGTCGAGATTGATGCACCGAACTCCAACAATCGAGCTTGATGCGTGAGCGCTACTAATGAAGGATAAGTGGAGGGCTCTCCGCCGGTAAAATGAATATGGTGCGTTCCGTCGTGGGATAGTTCATCAAGTAAGCGCTCGACCTCTGGCGAAGCAAACGGCACGGCATCGCGGCCGCGACTCTGGCAATAGGTACAGCCCAGGTTACAGTGGCGCGTTAAGAAGAAGACCGCGCGAGCCGGACCACGCCAAAGCTCGACTTGCCCGTTCAAACCGGCACGGATACGAATTGCCAGAGCCGACGCCCGCTTTTCATCGAGCAGGTAACCGGTTGCTGGCATCTGGCCGGCTCGACCATTCTCAATCAGTGGTTCGCGATAAATCGGTAACCGACGAATGGGGGAGCCAACGGATTGCTGCGACAGGTTCAGCATCGTCATGAGGTACAAAAGCAGGACGATGCCGATCGATGATATCTGACAGCCTTGCGATCATTGCCAGCTGCGTGATTTCAGTCTCAGTACCAAACACGGTCCAGCGCAGCTTCCAGCTGCGAAATCGGCGCTGTCATCAAGTCGGCATAGGCCGCCGTTGCGCCCGGATGCGATTGTGCGAGTTTGCCGCGCGCGTCGGCGATAGTTATTTCGGCCTCACTAAAATGGGAAAGATCCCATTGCGCGAGGGCAAGTTCCAGCTTCACTAGATGCTCGAGCCAGGCCAATTGATCGGCACCTGCCGTGAGTCTAGGCTGGACTCGTTCGGCGAATGCAGTGGCCCGCTCAGGCGCGTCGACTCTGCGGCACGCTCGGCAGAGGGCACGCAACGTGCTTACTTCGGGATGGCTGTCCACAATAGCCTCACAGAGCGCCAAGTCCTGCAACGAAGCTGGTGCCGATTGACCGCAAATTCGAGTGCGTCCATCCGCCCAATCTAACGCCTCACGATTTCGCCCCAGCAGCACTAGTCCACGAACCATTGCCGACGCATTGTAACGCCATTGGTGAGCGTCGCCGGGCTGTGTCACTTCACATAGCCTCTCAACATACGTATCGAATCGCTCAGAATCTCCAAGCAAGGCCGAATCCAATGCAAGGTAGCAGTATGTTCCGGGCAGAACACGCCTCAGCCAATCTTCCGTCTGCTGCAATGGAATGTTTTCGGCACGCGCCTGCAACGCTTCGTCGAATCGCCCCGCCATCGCAAGCCCTTGGGCGAGCATTCCGCGGCACCGGACCTCATTTCTCAATATCAAGAATGGTCTTGTGACGCGTTCGCGAAGTGTGGCAATGGTTTCGTCAAGGGCATACTGGTCAAGCTGCGTGAGCCAGTACTCAAGTTCAAAACGCTCGGATGCTTCCGCGCCCACGATGCCTCGGGCACTTTCCAGGGCCAATATGCCTATTGTATGTGCGGCACGCGCCTCTTCAGTTCGACCCGCATGCCTTAGCCGCGTCCCCAGTTCTAACTCCAGCCGCGCCCGATCCGCCTCGGCCAACCCGTGACGCGAAACACTTTGCAACGCGGCTGCAGCCATATCATGGTCCATTTCGCGTCGACTCCGTTCGATAACTTCATCGAGCGCAATCAGCGCGGGATCGGGGTGCAGAGGCGCCTCTCCGAATAGAAATGTTAGCGCATCGGAGATGTGATTGATGCCCTGAAGCGAGCCTTCGCTTCGATTTCCTGGAATGAATATGACTCCGGGACCACCGCGTAGCTCGGCCAGTGCAATCTCGATTTTTGCTTCGAGGAACTCAACAGACTCAACCCGCCCATCGTCCGCAAGGCAACCTGTAGCGAACACTGGAATCTTCAACTTCCGTGATTTGGGCAACAAGTACGCGACAAAAGCGATAGCTGCTGCAAGTTCAATCGAGTCGCCGACAAGGATGAATCGCGGATCGAGTTCAAAACGTAGAGACGGCGGGTTCCAAGGCTGCAACGCCTTCAGAGTTGCTTGCCAGGCCCGTCGAAACCCCCTTGTGACGTTCGAATCCTTCACTGCGAGTTCCCCGGGGATTGGCTCGAGTGGCCACGCCATGCCCATAGCCCCGGGAAGGACACCCAAAGCATACACCCTTGATTGCAGTTGGGAATGCCTCGCCCTCAAGCGCAGACTATTAGCAGCGGCGCCGCGCAGATCACCCAGCACGCGGCAAGCTGTAACACCTGCACCGGCGTCCACCAACCTCGTGGCCAACGCGAGTCGCTGCGATTTCACCGTTTGGGACCAACAATCGCATGGGTCAGAATACCTGTAGCGAGGGGCAATTCGAGTTTCACATTCGTCGCGTCACGCCAATTGCCTTCAAGCCGAAACTCAAACCGTTCCTCGCAGTCTGGCACCGCGAGCCCGTCAACCGAGATTCCGGCGATATACAACCGCGGCGCGGCACCCTCTTTACGATTAGCGAGTAGATCAACAATGAGCCGATCGGGCTGCTGCCAAGACAATTCAAACTGCGACTCAGTCAGAAGCAGCTGTTCACCTGATTCGAAGCCAGCCACCATCGGCAATTCCAAAATGTCCTTATTCGCTTGGTGAGCGCGCTGGCGATTCAACCAGTCTTCGAGGCGGATTACCGTTTCGCGAGACTGGGCCAATCGCGGTGCGGCATCAACCAACCGCGTAAACAGCCTTTCTGCTTGTATAGCCTTGTCGAGCTCCGATCTGGCTGAAGGGAAACACTGTACCAAATGCGCGACAGTCGAGAGCGCTTGCAGAGCGTTTCTCGGAACGTCGACACCTTCGGACCACCACCAAAGCTTCTTGCGCATTGACGGATCAACCCAAGCCAAGGCTGCTTCACGCTCGGCGTTCAACGGAATCAGACGCCAAAGGATAGGTCGTACCAGCAGTTCGAAGCCCTCGAGAGGCGCCGTCTGATCGTCACTGAGCTGCGGCGACTCTCCGAGCAGCGCACCGAGCCCGACCATCAGCAATTCAGCCCTTTCCCGGGCATTGAGAGCCTGCAGCACGCGACTGGAAACATCATTCTCGGCGATACCCGCATCATCATCGAGAGCCGCCGCTTCATCGGTGATGATCGTTGTGGCATCGTCGAGCCAGTCGAAATTCGCGCGCGCAATAAATTGGCGAGCAATTGTCAGCAAATCCGGTCGAATAGCTATGATTTGCGGTAATTCATTGGATGCTCCGGCAAGGCACAGCTTGCCCGCTGCCAAAATGTACCGTTCATCAAGGGTGTCGTGTAAGTCGGTACCTGCAGCATCTGCCTTATTCTCCAGCGCAGCGGAATTGACTGTATGCTCTACCATCGAGTTGGCAGGGGCGGGGCGGGATGTGGTTTGCATCAACATTGAGCGCGCGGTCTGGAGAGCCTGCTCACGAGGCGAAAGGGTAGACGAAGTCATCGGCGTGATCCTTTCGCCTTCACCGGGCCAGATTGTTTGATGTCGTC
>PMCK01000602.1 GCA_003154095.1 Myxococcales bacterium
GAAACAGCGCGTCGCCAAACCGAGACGTTGCTCGAGGCTACGATTGCGCAGCGCGAGCGCACCAAGGCGTTGCTCTTGCAGTCACACGCCGAACGTGACGCGAAAAAGAGCGTTCCTGCAAGCACCAAGACTAAAGGGGAGGGCGCAAAGGCTGCGATCAACAGGACCGACGGCGAAAGTGCAAAGCCCGCCGCTCCCAAGGTCAACCGGGAGGGCATAAAGTCCGAACCCAGCAAGATCAATAAGACCGATGGCACAAACAACAAGGCTGATGGTTCGAAGACCGAGCCTAGCAAAGCCAACCAAGGGGAGAAGAAATGATTCACCCCCGAATGTCCAGTGCCCAGGCACCTGGTTCACTTTGCGTAAAGTCGAGTGTACTTCTATCGATCATCTTCTTCTTGTCTTGTGCGTCACCCGCAAGGCCGGGCATCTTGAGTCAAGTCGATGCAGTCCGGCAAAGTGACGCTGCGAAAGAGGCCGCCGCCTTTGCACCGCAGGGTCAAGCTCAGGCCGAGCAATTCCGCGAGACTGCCGAGCAGCAATGGAAACAAGGCCGAACTGCATCCTCACAAATTGCCGCTGAACGAGCGCTAGCCGCCTACGACCACACGCGCACTCTGGCCCGAATAGTTCGTGCCCAGCGGGATTTGGCGATTGCGCAGAGTCAATTGGATGAGTCTTCGCGGGCGCTTGGGCAATTGGAGGCTCGACAAAAGCAGGTTGCTGCTGAACAGGCCGACCTCGAGATGCAACTCAAGGTCGAGCGTGACGCTGAGCTACTCGCTTCACCGCTGCCGGCCTCTGCCGAGAGAGAAGCTGCGCGCCGAGAGGTAGCGAGGGCATTGTCCGCTCAAGGGCGTTTGCTGTGTGCGTCGGCTCGGCTGCTGGCATCTACACCAGAACCCCTCGACGCCAAATTGAAGGAGCTTGACACCCTCGATGAACAACTCGCCAAGGAACGAGTGCCAGCACCCATCGATATTGCGACGAAGCTTCGTTCGGATTGCCTGCATGAACTCATCGAGATTCGACGTCCCAAGATTTCAAGCAATCCGCAAGGAACAGCCGGTGATGAATTGTTCGTCAAATTGAGTTCGGCTCAATTCGCTCCATCGCGTGACGATCGCGGCATCGCAGTCACGCTGCAGGAGGCTTTCTCAGGCAATGACCTGGCCCCGGTCGCTCGCAGCGCCCTCAAACGGCTCGAACCCATCGTCAAAGAACAGTCGGCCATTCCACTCTTGGTCGTAGTTCACGGAGCCCACAGCAACACGAAACGCGATGAAGCGCGCGGTCAAGCGGCAGCCGCGGCCTTGCGTCAACTTGGCGCCTCGAAGACGGACATACGAGTTGCCGGTGACAGACTCCCGCTGCTCGAGCGAACCGCTCCCGGTGCGGCTCAACGCAACGAGCGCCTAGAGATCGTGTTCGTCATTCCAGCCACGTAACCGCCGGAACAGCCTTGCCAAAGGCATGTACGGGCTCTGGACCCCGCACGGTTACCTATTTGCCTGCCTGATCAAAATAGCGTGATCGAAATTGAGTTTTACCAGCAACGGAACAGGGCACTAATTCCGCTCGCGGTCCACTCGAATAGCGCGCGGTTACGTGAGACGTCTGAGCACCATGGCGACACTCAACCGATAGGTGTGGTCTTGACCGTTGTGTGGATTTACTCCCAACGGAAACCACGAGTCGAAAGGGTGCTTTCGACAGTGGTAGTGGAAATGCGGTTGACTACGCGTAAGTAACTGAAAAAATGTGCGAATTTGAGATGGGGCTGGCAACTTATCTTTGAATGGTGCGTCAGATTTAACAAGGACTTTGAATGCCTAGGGACGGCCTAAATGGTGAGGAGATTCTGTGGACGGGTGGTCCGCGAGAGGCTCTCACTCCGCCATTGTTCGAAGTGACCGCCTGGGTTGGCTTCGGCATAGCAACCGTAGCCGTCGCGTTCGCCTTTGTTCGTTCGATTGGTCTCGGACAATCACCTGCGGGATCGCTCCTGTTTGCCGTGTGGGCCGTGACGGTCGGTTTGCTGTCCCGTACGCTACCAGCATGGTGGATTGCGGGCGCAAGGTTCACTGTTACGGAGCGTTCCGTCATTTGGCAAAGGGGCCCATTTAGGCGCACCTTGGATCGAGCTGCCATCAGTTACGCGCGAATTACCTGGAGTGCGCGCTCGGCGCACGTGGGAACTCTGGAGCTCATTCGTGCGGTACCGACGGGTGCGCTTCGACGCCGGCTGGCTTTGCGACTCGACGGACTGGAATCACCTGATGGAGTGCTTGCGATCATTCGAGGCGCGGCCGCAGTGGCTTCGCCTGGGCATGGCACACTCCCCATCGCTCAACGCCTAGACCACGATGAGCGAGTGCTGTGGTCCGCGCGCCCGCTGCCGTCCTTGCGAGCGTATTTGCCCCGCAGCGTAGAAGAATGGTCTCTAGCCGCGACGGCTCTGGGTCTGCTGGTCGTTTCGATTACCCTGGGCTGTCGTACGGTCATTCTCGAGCGTCGCGTGCTCCACCAGGGCGGTTTTGCCCTAAGATCGGTTCCCTTCTGGGCCCTTACCTGCGGGATGAGCGTCGCAATTGCCGTAGTCCTCGGAACAGCCATTTTTATCGCCAAGAGCACCTTGGTGCGGCGGGCGCGTGCCCTGCACGACACGCGCTACGTTATCAGCAACAAGCGAGTACTCATTCAACGGGGTCGAGAGGAGCTCCACCTCGAGCGCAACCGCATCGTGGATGTCATCGACGCGCCGGCGGGTGAAGGAACTCGCAACCTATTTCTCGTGATTGACGGCCCGAGGGCACGCGCGGTAGCCACCAGCGGTGCCTTCGGCGAACCCGACACGGGTCCAGACCTACGCCCCGTCTTCGAATGCGTTAGAGACAGCGACGGCGCCCGTCGCGTGCTGCGCGGCGGAAAGACGTCGGTGCCACCGCCGCAACGCCACGCCGCCTGATCAGCTATCAGCTATCAGAATTTCTGATTTCTGGCTGACAGCTGAAGGCTGACAGCTGGTGCGACCAAGCAA
>PMCK01000203.1:0-8929 GCA_003154095.1 Myxococcales bacterium
AATGAAGAGCACCCCGAACCTTCCAACGTCTTGCAAGTCCTTGGAGAGCCCAATGTCAACGAGTGAACCATCGCCCAGGACAATCCGCCTCGTAACGGCGCTACTTCTTCTTGCCACGTTCGCCGCGGGTACGGTCACGGGCGGCGCCTTGGTGCACGCCTTCGTCAAGCCGGGTCCGCCCGGGTTGGCGGTGCATCCGATGGGCCCCATGCCTTGGGAAGGCCTCGATTTGACCGAGGCGCAAAGAGACAAAGCCCACGCCATTCTCGAGCGGTACCGGCCAAAGATAGACGAGCTTCTTGGCGAGACCTTCCCAAAGGTGAGGGCGATCATCGATCAAGTCGATCGCGAAATTCGTGAAATACTGACACCTGAACAGCGCGTTCGATTCGACCGCATCCTCGCAGACCGCCGCAATAGGCCACCACCACTGCCACCCGGTATGCGCCCACCCCCTCCTGGCGAAGGCCTGCGAGGGCCGTTCGATGGCCCCCCGGGCCCCCCGCAGCGGTTCCCGCCTTCGGCACCCGCACCCTCAGGTTCGGCAGAATGACTCTTATTGACGTTACCTGACTAACATCTGAGCGAGGGTGGCTGTCCGTACTATCGCTATTCCCACGCCTACGGCGCCAAGCGGTGCCATTGCCACGCAACCAGGGAAACTATCACCCACAACCCAATACTCGTCGAAGGTTACAAGAATGGAAAGTGCAACAGTGGTTCTCAGGTCGTTCTGCCTAGCGGGGCTTCTATACGTATCTTTCGCCTGTTCCAAGCCACCGCAGCAAGATGGCAACACGATGCCGCCAGGCTCGGGCGATAGGCCACCTCCAGGGCAGCCGCGCCCAGGCGGGCCGCCTCCCGAGTCGTTCGAAGCGTGCAACGGCAAGCAGCCGGGCGATGCGTGCGCGATGAAACACGGGGAACGCGAAATGAAGGGCACCTGTGATAGCCCACCCGCTGGCGCGAACGACACTCGGTTGTCGTGCAGGCCGTCAGGCGGTCCCCCCCCGGCAGGCCCAGGACCGGGACCCAAGCCTGAAAAGTAGCCCGGCACGCATGCTCTTCGATTGCGAATTCATTCGCGCGCTCGTCGTTGCAAACGAACTGTCGCCAGCTAGGAGCGCAGTGCGCGCACTCGAGCCTTGCTGCATCTACGTAGCAACCTCTGCGGACCCGCACGCTGCACTTGAAACGGCACGCTCTAAGTCATTCGATGTCGCCGTGCTCGACGTAGAACTGCTGGGGCGTGAGGTTGGCCCACGGTTTACGTCATTTCGCGCAATCCCGAACCTGTGCATGATTGCGCTGACGACCAGTGATGATGCCTTCGAGCGTGTCCGTTGGTTGGAAGCCGGCGCTGACGAATGCATTACGCTTCCTTGTGAATCGCAGGAGCTTATGGCGAGGTTGCGAGCAACCGTACGCTGTGCGCACCGGGACCATTTTCACAGGCACCGTACCCTGCAGGTTGGAAGGCTAAGCCTCTCACTCGAGAGCATGTGCGCGGAAATTAATGGTTCGAGGCTCGAGTTGACCACCTACGAGTTCGCATTGCTTTGGGCGCTCGCGCGCAATAGTGGGAAGGTCCTGACGCGCGAGCAATTGCTCGATCTCGCCAAAGGGTCTGCGGAAGATGCCTTTGATCGCTCGATCGACGTGCAGGTGTCCCGGCTTCGAAGCAAACTGGGAGACGATCCGCGTCACCCTCGCCTGCTCAAAACCGTACGAGGCGTAGGGTACTTACTGGTTCCCGATAGCTGGAGTGGGTAATTATCGTCGACGACGCGCAACGCAAATGCCGAGCAAACAGCAGGCGGACTCGAGAAATACTCGCTAGGTTGTGCCGCGCGCCGTCAAGACAAAAATATGCATTGCGCCTTCGTGAGGTGAAATCGGCGTGTTCGGCGCCTCGTCGAGTTTGTCGAATAACGAAAGCATGCAAACAACTGTCTGACACTTACGCCACAAGTTCAATGGTTCGACACTTCAAAACCACCCCCTCTTCGGCCAGGCATTCGGGGGCTGTGGCTCATGGGAGCGTCGCCATTCTCGAGAGCGCTTCTCATTGCTGCGTGCGTTCACTTTGCTATTTTCGGGCAACTTCGGATGAGGCGTTGCCAGCCGCGCAGAATGCGGCCCCCCGACCCTCGTCACGAATTTCACGTCGAATTGGAGTTCGGCGCCGCGGCAACGAATGACGCGCTTCGCAACACAGCGACCGCGCTCGATCCCGTTGCTCCACCGAACTCATGGAACCGCTCGGGACCAGTTGCGCGGGCAGCAACAGCTCCCGTTCCAAGAGTCGAGCAAGCAGATCCACCAACACGAGTGGACCCGAACCCACCGAGTGAACTCAGTGGACCCGGGGCGACGGTTTCAGACGGACTGAATAGGCCTTCCACTCTGGCAACGGAACAGAAGATCAACTTGGGCCTCAATGGAGATCTTCTGCGCATGCTCGATGCTCAAAGGGCCGCCAATCCGGTGGACCTTGCGCAGAAGCGCGCTCGAAGGATCGACGCGGGGGCTGAGCTTACACGCAGGCTCACTGCAGCCATTCTGACGGAGGATCTTCGCCACGGCCACGCACGCGGTAATGTACTTCTGGGAGCGCTCGATTCGGCGGTACGTCACTCAGGGCCTACTCGAGGGCAAGCAATTATTCGAGTGACCGTCAATGCTTCAGGAGAGGTGACCGGCGTTGAGTTGATTCGTGGCGAGGATGATGATTGGAGTGCGGTTCTTCGAACCTTCGGGCAAGCAGCCCGCAACAAGCGCGTTCGCGTTCCGAGCGGTACGGCAGGGCTGCGAATTACGTTCAGCGTCTCGGCCAAAGTGCAACGGCCAAGCGGCAAAGAGATCGAATCAGCACCCGCCGGTGTTGCAAGTCCATCAATGGCGCCCGATGGACTCACGATGAATGGCACCTTCGACTTGGCCGATCTCTCTAACAAGTCCGCTCGAATGCTCGCGGTTCGAATTGTCAACGAAGAGTTGCTTTAAGTTAAGTGAAGCAGCAAGAGCCATTGGTCCCTCGCCAGAGGTCCGGGGTATGAACGCGCGAGAGGCTTCTTCGCACGTTTCGATTGTGCGGACCGGGTTTGCTCTGCAATTTTTCGCTGCCGGCGGTCCTAGCGCCGACACAATGCCATGACGAGCTTACTTGATGGCGGCATCATCGCCATCAAGCGAATCGCCGATGTGTGAGCGCTCGAGGAGAGCCAGGAATATGGCGCTGTGCGCGTCGGAAACTGTCGTCCAGCCGACAATCGTGAACTACTGTGTATCGACGGCGAAGGACGCAACGTTCGCAAAATGGGCCGCAAATGGCGCCGAAGTTGCGTGCCCCGTCCGAAGCAGCGCGGCGCTGCATCGCATTTTGTTTCAGAAACATGACGCTTGGTTCACGAGGGTGCGATGGCACTCGCGTTGCACATGCAGTGTGCAGGCTGCCCGACGCATCGTCCGGAGCAGCAACACCGCGAGGCAAGATCATGGCGATCTCAATTGGAAGTTCCTACTCTAATTACTCTATCGATACTCAGTCGACTTCGAATACAGACAGAGCGTCACAGCTTCTGAAGCAAATGGACACGGACCAAGATGGCAAGGTGTCCCAATCGGAATTCAGCGCGTTCGGCGAGCTCATGAAGACGCAGGGGCCAATGGGTCCGCCGCCGCCCCCAGCGCCCGATGGCACGATGGTGGGTTCCGTAGGCGGCACTGGAAGCACGAGCAACACGTCCAGCACTCAGACAGCAAGCTCTGCCGATTTGTTCAGTCAGGTCGACACGAACGCCGACGGTTCGTTGAGTTTGGAGGAGCTTTCGTCCATGCTCGCGCAGGGTGCCGCTCGTATGGCCCGAACTCAAGGTCCGCCGCCACCGGCTGACAGCACGACGAGCGGGACGACTTCCGTTTCCTCATCGAACAGCGGTTCGACGAGCAACCGAACAACGACGCTAGGTTCGCTGTTCTCAAGTGCCGATGCGGACGGCGACGGTTCCCTGAGTATGAACGAGCTGACCGCGCTGCTCGACAATCTCCAGTCNNTAGCCTCGAAAACGTCCAACTGCGGCAACGCACGTGCCTGAGTCGCCGTCGCGTTTGCCATGAGCCCCTCGGGCCCCAACCCGAACCCGAGGGGCTCAACTATTGGCGAGCCGCCAGCGTGTTCGAATCGGGAAAGGGTCGCATCGACGCCTGGGAGGGAGCACGAAGTGCAGCCGTAGCACTTGGCGGCCCCTGATCGGCGCAGGCCGCACACATCGAGCCCAATGTGGACTTCTCGGTGCCAATCGCCGAGCCAGTTGTTACCGATTGTTTAGANNCGGTTCGGTCTCCAAGGAGGAATTCGTTGCCTTCGGGCAAAAGCTGAGCGCGCAAGGCCCCGCAACGCAGCGGGCCAATGCGACGAAGCCGTTGTCGGGGGCGAACGCACCAGCACCTCCTTCCGCGGACAAGCTATTTGCCGCGGCGGATCAAAATGGCGACCAGTCGCTCAGCGTGGACGAACTTTCGTCGATGTTGGCACAAGGCGAAACCCACGCGCGCGCTGCACAAGGCAATGGCAACGCACAGGGTGGCTCGGGTGGTCCTGGTTCAGCGGGTGGGCCATCCGGCGGCGCGCCACCGCCAGGTATGGGCGGAGCGCCCGGCGGCATGGGCGGCGCCGCAGCAAGCAAGTCAGGTTCGAGCACTCAGGACGGTGGTAGTACTGGTTCGAGTTCCTCGAGTACCGACCCTGCCGACACGAACGAGGACGGAGTTGTTTCAGCCACGGAGAAGTTGCTATACGAACTCACGCACCCGTCGTCGAGTTCCTCATCTTCGAGCGCGGAGGGGTCACCCGAAACCTCCGCAAATGCCGCTAGTGCCGCGATTCATCAGAATTGATGGGTCTTTCGGATCATTTCGCAACCCCTAAGAACCTTAGTCCGCGTCGGCCCTAGTCCAGCGCTCGAGGAGGCTCCCCGAGAGGTGTTCGAGCGTGAGTGAGGCTTCGATCCAGTCGGCGCGGGCGCGGCTGGCGCGTAGTTCAGTGCTTCTTACCGTGTTTTCGGCTTCGCGGACCTGGAGGGCCGTCGCACTGCCGGTACGGAAGCGCTCGGTTTCGGCCTCGAATTGTCGTTTGGCAATCGCGAGTGTCGAGTCGGCTAGCTTGATACGATTGCGGCTCGATTGTTCCCGAGTGAGCGCCTTATCGACGTCCGCTGAGAGGCGCTGTTCGATGGCTGTCAATCGCAGTTTCGCTGTTTGAATGGCCATCAAGGCTCGCTCACGTTCACGGTTTCGTTGCGTGCCGTCGAGAGGCGCTTGATAGGTGAGGCCAACGTGGGCACTCACGGCTGAAAGCCCACCCAATTGGTCGTACATGGGCCCGAGCGACTTGTTCCCCAAGCCTTGCGCTTGAACGTATGCATCGACGTCCAACCTCGGGCGGTAAGTTTCATCGGCCGTGCGGGCCTGCACGGTTGCAAGCTCTACCGCGGCTCGTTGTTGCGCGATCTCGAATGAAACCGCGAGTGTTCGCTGCTTGACGTCTTGCGCCGGCTCTGCCGGCTCTGGCATGGCACTCGAGGTATCTGCCGCACCGCTCAGTGTCAAATCAGGGTCGCCAATCAAGCGAGTCAACTCTGCAACCTGCTTTTGTGCCTCGGCGCGTGCAGTCGCGAGATCTTCTTCGATGGTTGCTATAGTGGTTTCGAAGCTGAGGACGTCGACGGGAGGTACGCTCCCGGTCGCGGCGCGCATCGCCGTCTCGTCGCGTTGCGCTCTAGCGAGATCGAGGCTGCGCAATTGAATCTCGACGGCTCTCGTGTCGTAATTCAGCTCCCAGTAGGCCGTCAAGACATCCAACAAGACCTGACTTGCGGTTTGATCGCGGGCGCTACGGGCCGAAGCGCGGCTGGCACGAGCTGCATCGAGCTCCGCATAGTAGACGTCGCGCCCCGCACCGCGAAGCAACGGTTGGGTCAGACTGAACTTGACGGTCGTGCCATAGGCAGGGCCCAAGCTATAAGTCAGTAGCGAAGGGGGCGTCGTCGAACTGTCGAAGAACGTCGATTGGTTCGTTTGCCGCGAGCCTTCGAGCCGGAGCTTGAGGTCCGTTCCAAGCGCCGTATGGCGGCTTAAATCTACCCCACCCGTGTAATTCTTCGAGTCGGGCGTCGTGATTCCCGTCGGTCCAAGGCTCGGTGAGCGCGTGCGCGTGGCCGAGGCATCGAGCCCAAGCACGTAGGAATGGCGGTGTTCCTCGGCCTGCTCGAGCAGCTGCGCGCGACGCCAATCACCGGCAGAAGCCGCGAGCGTCGGGTTGTGCGAGAGCGCGGCAGCGACGATGGATCGTTCCGTGAAAACATTCGCAGGCGGCGCCTCCTCTGCCAGCCCGCGGCTCGAATAGGCGAGAATGGCGAGTGACAGTACCCAGGCACAGCTTGACCTTTTCGCACTACTCATGACGAAGCGCCTCAATCGGGTTGAGCCGCGCGGCCCTGCGCGCGGGGACGTAGCCAAACAGAATACCAATTACACCCGAGAACACGAAGGCAATGAAAACAACCGTATAATCGACGGCAAACGGCATCGTGAGCACGCGAGCGGCTGCCCAGGAACCCAATAGGCCAAGCCCAATACCAATTGCGCCGCCCAGAACGCAAAGGAGCACCGCTTCAACCAAGAATTGGAGCAACACTTCATTCGCTAGCGCCCCAATCGCGAGCCTGGTGCCGATCTCGCGCGTCCGCTCGGTTACTGATACGAGCATAATGTTCATGATGCCAATACCGCCCACAAGCAGGCTCACGCCGGCAACCGCCCCGAGCAGTGCCGTNNTCATTTTGCCCGGGTTGAATGTGACGGCGTTCACGTAGGAGCGCCTGAACTTGAAGTTTGGTTCGATTGAGTGCCGATTCCCGCTCGACCGTCAGGTAAATAGCGTTGATGTCGCTGTTTCCTACGAGCCTGCGTTGGACGGCGGCGAGCGGCATTATCACGAGGTCGTCCTGGTCCATGCCGAATGACGACTGACCCTTGGCCTCGAGTAGGCCGATCACGGTGCACGCAAGCTTGCCCGCGCGCGCAACGGCTCCAAGCGGGTCCTGGGCGCCGAAGACTTTGCGGCGTACCGTTTCGCCGAGCACGCAGACGGGAGTGCCTCCAGAGAGTTCTGTGTCCGAAAACTCACGCCCCCGCGAAACCTTGTAGTTGCGCACCCGAAAGAAGTCGTTCGACGAACCCTGCACGGTCGTGCTGTAGTTATTGTTGCCGTAGACGAACAAGATGCTCTTATTCGTTGTCGGCGCGAGTGAGGTCGATTCGCCGAGTTCCTGACGCAGCGCGTGCAGGTCGTCCATCTTGAAGGCAGTGGCGCTCGAGCTGACCGGGCCGCGTCGATCGGAGCCCGGCATGATGATGAGCATATTCGTGCCGAGGCTGGAGATGCTTTTACGAACGCTGGCGGTCGCGGATTGCCCAAGCGTTACCATGGCAATCACAGAAGCCACGCCAATCACGATACCAAGTGTGGTTAGAGCGGAGCGGAGGACGTTCCGACGAAGGGCCCGCAAGGCCATGAGCAAGGTTGCTAGCCACATGTCACGACTCCGTTGGCGTATTGGGCTCGTCACGGGATACGAGCCCGTCTTCGAATTGGATAATCCGCCGAGCCCAGCGGGCAACGTCTGACTCGTGAGTGACAATTACGACAGTAATGCCCCGGGTTCTACTGAAGTCGCCGAGGAGCCGCACGATTTCTCCCTTTCGCGCCGAGTCGAGATTGCCGGTGGGTTCGTCCGCCAAGAGCAATGAGGGTTCCGAAACGATGGCGCGAGCAATCGCGACCCGCTGCTGCTGACCGCCCGAAAGTTCGCTTGGCATATGTTGCACGCGATCCTCGAGGCCGACTTGCTGGAGTGCAAGCAGGGCTCGACGTCGTCGCTCCTTGGCGGGGATTCGGCGATACACGAGTGGCAACTCGACGTTCTCGAGCGCCGACGTTCGCGAGAGCAAGTTGAAGCCTTGAAAGACGAAGCCCAGGTAATGGCGCCGCAGCAACGCGAGCGCGTTGTTGTCCAACGCTGTGACCTCGACGCCCAGGAAGCGGAATGAACCCGACGTCGGGCGGTCGAGACAACCAATCACGTTCATACACGTCGATTTTCCAGAACCGCTGGCACCGATCACGGCCACGAATTCGCCCGCATTGATGCGCAAATTCACACCGCCGAGGGCCCGCACTTCTGCGTCGCCTTGGCCGTAGCTCTTGACCAGATTCGAGAGCTCGATGAGCGGCGGGAGCCCTTGCTTTTCAGGACTTTTCGATGACATCGACGATGACCTCGTCACCTACCTTGAGCGTTTCACCGAGAAGCTCCGTCATGCGACCGTCGCTCGAACCCGGGTTGACGACAACGGGGCTCGCTTTGCCCGCGCGCGGCACGTACACCTGTTTAACTTCGGAACGACTTTGCGCTTGGGGCGGGCCCAATTTGGCTTCGACAGGCGGCGTAAAGCGGAGCGCGGCGTTGGGCACGACAACGACGTTCTTGTGCAGTTCGCTCGTAATGGTGGCAGTCGCGGTCATTCCGGGCCGCAGTGCCCCATCCGCATTGTCGACGGAGAGCAACGCCTCGTAGGTAACGACATTCTGAGAAGTCTTCGGCTCATTGCGAAATGATAATACTCGCGAGACAAACGTTCGTTGGGGGTAAGCATCGACCGTGAAGGTAGCCTCGAAGCCCTCCCGGACCCGACCCACATCGGCTTCGTCGACGTTCACGTGCAGTACGAGTTTGCTCAGATCCTCGGCCAAGGTAAAAAGGATGGGCGTCGTAAACCCGGCTGTTACCGTCTGCCCGGACTGAACGGCGCGCGAGAGAACGATGCCGTCGATCGGGGCATATATCTTGGTCTTTTCGAGCTTCGA
>PMCK01000203.1:8963-18073 GCA_003154095.1 Myxococcales bacterium
GTCGCTTGCGCGGTCTTGATGCTGCTCTCGGCCGATAGCACTTGAGCACGCGCCTGCTCCTCAGCAGCGCGAAGCTGCTCGGGGTCGATCTCCGCGAGAATCTGGCCCTGCTTCACCTTGTCGTTGAAGTCGACCCATACATGAAGGAGTCGTCCCGTCACTTCCGCGCCTACCTCGACGGACTTCAATGTCTGCAAGGTACCCGTAGCCGAGACAGTGACGCGCAGGTCCTTTCTCTCCACCCTTTCCGTGCGATAGCGTGGTATTGCATCAGACGCTCGTTTGCGCATGAGGCTAGTTAGGCCAAAGGCAACCGCGCCAAGCAACAACAGTCCGATCAACCACTTGACCAAGCGACGCCCAGACTTGTTCTTGTTTAGCCCGAGAACCGCGACCACTTCCTGGTCCGGCGAGGAGTTCATTTCCGATAATCCAACATGCTTAGTTTCGGCAACATGCCTCAGGCCCGCGAATAGTCGAGCTCCATACAGTGCCAATCATAAATGGCAGCTCGCTCGATTGACCTTTTTCGATACTTCAGACAGTAAAGGGGAGGCAAATGTTAGGGCTTACTGTAGTGCAAATGGCAAGTTGACTCTCGAGCCACGGGCCGAATGCAGTTGCCCAGCAGCGGATGCACCCGACAGCGACTCGATTCTTCACGGGCCTGAAGATCCGCTCGACGGATTCAAGGCTACGTGAACCCGAGAACTCCTGCGTAATGTGAAGGTGAAATCCAGGGGGTGGCACCGACGCGGTTAGGCGACAACGCAGGGACAACGGGTCCAGGTCAATGGCAACTTCGTGTGGTTCTTCAAGCACTCCTCGGCGTTCGCCTTGATGTCGCAGCGGCACGGAAACGCGAGTTGCGAGCATGCCCTGCGGTAACGCGAATCGCCGAAAGATCTTGCGAATCTTTTCGGAGTCAGACGACTTACACGGGACTCCCGCTATTTCGGTGAAAGTGAGCGACACTGGAATAGGCTTGAGCAGCACAGATGCGGGGCGGCGGGTCTTCCCAACTGTCGAATTGCATCCAAGAGGCGACTCGGACCATCAGACTTCCGTACGACGACGCCGAGCCGGGAGGCATGTGCCAAAGTCTCCGCGTCGTTCGTTGCTGTAAAGAATACGCAACTAGCGATGCGCCCTTCGTCCAGCAGCCGCTCGGCCAAAAGTACCCCGTTACCGTCAGGAAGGTCGATGTCGAAAATAGCATGTTGAAATACGCGGCTATGTCGCAACGCACCAGCTACGGAAAGTTCTCGCGCGACGCTATGGCCGCCTCTGCGCAGCATCATTGTAACCAACGACGCCATGGGTGGATAATCCTCGACTACTAAAATTTCTGCCATGAAGTGCTGCTCCCCAACATAACTTCGTGCTCGGGCTACACATGTGGCACGAATGCCCATTAACTATAGACCAATTTACCGCCCCAGTTAGGTATTTTTCCGGTCATTCGGTGTGTGGATAATCTGTGGACGCGCCGGCACTGTGTGGAAAAGGTCTTGAAGAGTTTTTGAGCCATTAATTAATGGGGGTAATCGAGAATTACTATTTCTTGGGCTCAGCGCCAGCCCCCGGGCGGAGTGATGAGTGCCGTCGGCGGACACAATGCCGGGGCCGGAGGATAGGATCGACGATCACACCGAACGCAAGGGGTCTTGCGACGCACGTGAATGAGCCAGTCGTACTGGCAAGAGGCGCGGGTACATCGAGCCGGTGACCGCGCTCACCCAGGCAGCGGCCGCGAGGAAGCCTCCGAGCACGTCGGACGGATAGTGAGCGCCCAAGTAGATGCGCGAGAGGCCCACGCCGACGATGGCTGCGGATCCGAGGAGTGATGCGGGCGCGCACGGCAGCCAGGCGCGTACGTGGTGGTCAGTCAACTTGCGTCCGTTGCGGAGCTAACCTATGTGGCCGTGAATATCCCAATTGCCGTGGGCCTTGAGCCCGTGTTGGACAACTTGGGCAGCGGCCACCACGCGACTACACTCGGGGGACTATCGGGAAGCTGCTTTCGAATACCTGTGCGCCAGGTCGAACTAGTGGTATGAGAAAACGTGGCTTCACGTGTCGTCATCAGGAAGTAACCTACCCTCGGTCGCCCAGGTCTTGATGGGACGAATTTTTGGCAAGATTGCGCAGGTCATCACTTCGGTCTTGTTCGCAGGGGTCGGTGCGTCTTTGGTGTTGGTAGTCTTGGATCGGGCTTGGAAGGCGATCACTTTCGGGCAATTGAGCAACATGCCTCGGCACTCGTCGCCGTTCCTTTTCTCTGATCCATTGGGTCTAAGCTTGTTTGTCGCGGCCTTGATCGCAGGTTCGGTGATCTTTTATCGCTCGTTCGAGCGCGGCCTGCGCATCGTTGAGTCTGCGCTAGCGGGCGTGGCGCAGATTACTGGTTACTCACTGGAGAAGCGGGCCACGCTGTTTGTTGCCAACTGGCGAACGGAGCATCTGTCTTCTCGCGCAATCGAGCTACTCTACAGCCTTCACTCCACCGACCTAGTGTTCATCAAGTACCCGTGCTGCGCACTCTACCCCGCTGGCGATCCATCTCGAATCGTCGTGGTAGCGTACGGCGATCATCCGACCGAGTATATTGGCCGCGTACGATCGCAGGTCATCTGGGTTTGCGCGTACATCGCCAACGACGGCAGCGGCGGTCTGTCCGAAGCCGCCATGAGGGCTCTCGGTCAGAACAACTTCCCAGTGGACTCTGTCGCTGATTGCATTCGCATTGCCGAGATGTCCCGTTGCACTGGCGGCCGAGCGGTGGCCATCCGCAAAGCGCTCAACACCGAACGCGTCGTGACCTTATGTCGCCTGGTCCAAAGGACCTAGCCAGCAATTTTCGAGTGACGGCACGCGTAGCCACGACTATGAGGTGGCCTGTAAGCCAGCTGCCGCCAGTGCATCGCGACGGTGGTTGGATTTCGTTGCGCGAACTCATTGAACACCGACTGGCATAAAGGGCACTAAATGGCGCCGCGTGTTCGTCGCGATCTAGCGTTGGAGGTAACGGTATGTTGATAGCAAGAGGGATGCTTAACGGAGTTGCGGTCTTGCTCACAGCCAGCTTGACGGTCGCGTGTGGTGATGCCCCTGCCATTCCGCACGCCGTCGCGTCCAAACAGGATACTAGCTGTGCCAATTGTCATAAGCCGCATCACAGCGGTTGTGTGAATTGTCACGGTGAGAACCCATGAGCGCCTCACTTAACGCGACCCACAACTGCACAGGCCGCCTATCGCGCAGGAGCGATTGGGAGTTAACCTGCGTTTCCGTGCCGCCACGACCAAGAAGAAGACATCGGCCACATGAATGTCAGGAACGCCGCACGGTTGCGGGCCGTCGGCGCTCGTTGAGGAAGCCGCCGGAGCGTGCGGTCTGCTTGGGGGGCCGATGTGGCGCGTCAATTGCGGTGCTGAGCGAGCAACCACTCGAAAAGCCCCGGTTCCACACGGGCTTGTTCGATGCCTGGAACATGCTCGAGGTCCGGATATTCCGTGTATGTGACTTGGGTTCCGCCGGCATCGAGGATCGATTGGTAGATGGCGCGGTCGTTTTCCACGGGGCTGATGCTGTCACCCGAGCCGTGGAATATCCAAAGCGGCGTCTGTGCCATCTCGCTTGCCCCGATGTCTAGTGTGTAACCAGCCGCGGCGACTGCGCCTGCAAAACGCGTGGGAAATTCCACGAGCAACTTGTACACGCCCTCTCCTCCCATCGACTCGCCATACAAGTATTGGCGTTTGGTGTCGAAACCGTATTGCCCAATCAGGCGATCCAACTCGGCGAGGGCATTAATCATGGCAGGTCGAAGGCCCCAGTTGTCATACGTACCTCCCCAGTCGGCACCCATATCGTCTAGCGGGGGTGCGGTTGGCAGGAAAACGGCACAAGGTTCAATCGCGTTCACTGCGGGGATCAGCCAGAACTCGGGATAGACCGGGTCGCCATCGTGACCGTGCAGAAACATCACTACCGGCAGCGGCTTGCCCGTGGGCGCGGGCACGTACAATCCCATCGGCGTATCGTTGTACGTCCACGTGATGAAGCCGGTTTGGGGACCCCCATCCGGCGGACTTGCGTCGGCACCGCCCTGACTCCCGCCGGTGGCTCCACCGGTTGCGTGGGCTCCCCCAGTTGAGTGGACTCCGCCGCTGGCATTACTCCCCCCGGTTGCGAGCGCTCCCCCAGTTGAGTGAACCCCACCACTAGCGATGCTCCCGCCGGTTGCGTGCGCTCCGCCGCTAGCGATGCCCCCGCCGGTTGCGGCCGAATCGGGCGTGCCCGCGGTGCTTGCGCAACCTTGAACGTGAACGGATGCAACCACCAACAGCGCCATGCCAAGAAATGCGCGCTGAGCGGTCCTGAATGATGTAGTCATTGATGTGGCTCCGCTACTCAGTGTCCAGATTATAGCGGTTACTTCTGCCCAGCACACTCTTAATTCCCCGACCCAGTCAAACCGAGCCGGGCAACGTACTCTTTTATGTCGTTGCGGCACGGAAAAGGAAGAGCTACTTGCAGCAAGCCGTAGGCGACGGCTCCTCGGAAGGAATCGCCCGCACCAGTCGTGTCGAGGGGGGCGCGTAATCCGAACAAATGGGGGTCCAACTGCATTTGGCTGTGAGGTGGGTGCAGCGACGGTGGAAGGAACGGCGAGGTTTCGGTGTGACGAACGGCTTGCGGAGGAGTTTGGGAGACAGGCCAACGTTTGAGGCTGTCAGGTCCGCACGAATGTCTGGTTTCGAACGCACCTTCGCGTCACCCAACCCGTCAAAAGACGTGGGTCAGCAGCGGCGCTGAAGCTCGATCTCAGTTGAGCTCTGCGAACTTGCGCCGCGGCACCTGTACACTTCGTGATCCTCTAGAACTACAAGTGACGACAGGCGATCGTCGTCGTTTAGTCGTGCTATTGCGAAGTTCGGTGCTTCTGATTCGAGAAATGTTGCCGGCAACGTGAGTTTCGGAAAAGCACGTTCCCATACGGAGCGTGCGTTTCTCTTAGCTCCCTGGAATTGCCTAAGAATCACCGGGTTAGCGAGCCTCGCCCGACTCAACCTAAGCGCGGCGCGCGCCCACCGTGTTGCCTTGCGCGTGGACCGCGGAAATTCCGCTGCTCGAGCGGCGCGCCGCAGCCTGATTCGAATTGAACGACGCCGAGTCAGTTCGGGCAGTCTAAATGTATCTTCCGACTTTCCGAAGGGGCACACGACATTGGCAAAAAGACCCGGAAGACGCTCCCTTGGCCAAGTTCGCTCCGCACTGTGATTGCCCCGTTGTGTGATCGCACAACTCCAATAGCCACGGCGAGCCCGAGACCGCGTCCAGGAAACTTAGTGGAGAAGAACGGATCGAATATCTTCTCGACTTCGCCATCCGGAATCCCACAGCCGGTATCCGCAACTTCTAGACACGCATAGACAGAGTCCTGCAGTTGGCAATCGATCGGGAATCGTCGCATCATGGGAATATCCGTTCGGGAAACGACGGACACGGTCAAGCGAATGGGGCCGCCATTGTCGCCGCTGGCCTCCCAAGCATTCGTAACAAGGTTCGTCAGAATGTGTTGGATCTGGTTGGCGTTCGCGTGGATAGCAGGACCGGGATTCGGCAATTCGCTTTCAAATACCACGCCCTCCGGCATTATCGGTCGCAGCAATGACAGGCTTTGGTCGCAAACCTCGGAAAGAC
The DNA here is from genome assembly GCA_003154095.1 of Myxococcales bacterium. GTDB lineage: Bacteria > Myxococcota_A > Polyangia > Polyangiales > Polyangiaceae > FEN-1139. The sequence continues at coordinate 14,673 of PMCK01000203.1, forward strand.
TTAGCAGTTCATGCTTTGCGTGTGATTCACCGAGGTAGGTCAGCATCAATTTGCTGACTTCGACCGCCTTGCGCGCCGCCTGCATAGCGGAGCTTAGGTCTTCATTGTTCCCCAAGTTTTCGGCGAGATCGTTCATAGCGAATTCGAGATTCAACATCACGATACTCAACTGGTTGTTGAAGTGATGAGCGATGGCACCCGCCATTCGGCCTAGGCTTTCGGCCTTTTGAAGTTGCCGGTTCTGTGCCTCGAGCCTTTCACGCTCCGCCTCGGCCTGCTTGCGCTCCGTGATGTCTCGAACGATGACCACCATGCCAGCAGGCGAGCACTCGTTGTCGCGGATGAATTCACTGTTCACCTCGATGTCGAAAGTACTTCCATCTAGACGCAGCCCACGATATTCAGTGGGTCCCGTTACAGCGCCCTGGCGTTTCAGTGCAATCTGCGACAGGGCGCGCGCTCGATCCTCGGGAACGATGAAATCCGTAAGTGGACGACCCTCAAATACATCAGCCTGTGTATGGCCGAACATCGAAAATGCCGTGGGCGACACCAAGAGGACGCGGCCGTCTCGGTCGGTGATCGTGATATTGTCGGGCGAGGCGTGAATGATTGATCGATACAGCGCCTCGCTCCTTTGCAGAGCATCCTCTGTGTTTTTGTGCTCAACATTCGCACGCGCCAGTTCCTCATTGATCATTCGCAAGTGGTCATTGGATCGTGTATACTGATTCGTTCGCTCAACGACCAGCTGCTCTAACACATGATTGCGAGCCGCGAGTTGCGTTAGCGGATAGACTTCGCCTTTGTTGACCAAGGGGTAAGGAATCGAAATGCTGCTGTGCGAGATCTTCCAGCCCGAGATTTCCTTGCGGAAAATCAGTACGAGGCGAGCGGTCTCGCCTGACAGGATGTGGTCTTGGATAGGCAGGTGAATAGCAAAAAAGCCGGTCGCGACGGCGACGGTTTCGGCGAGTAACTGGACGGACAGGTCCTTGAGGTCGATTCGAATCGCCTCTTTGATCTGGTCGAAATCCTGACGAGTAATCGCAACCCATTGTTCCTTGTCTTTGACCAGAAAATCCCCGCCTCCAGTGAAGCCAGAAAAGTCCTCGCTGAAGCATGCGGTGAGCCGATCATCGCGTGATGAATACATCCGCAGGTAGTCGTCGAATAGCTGACGGATCATCTGTTCATCGGAACGAAGCATCGGCGTACAGTGCATACCACGAAGGCATTATTGCCGCTGATTGAGGGGTCGTTAGCCCCCCCCCTCCCAAGTGGCCACGCCCGCGACCGATTCGACGATGTAGTTCGCCAGCGTAAACGCATGCCGATTGGGCTTGCAAGCCCTTCGAGTGCCGTCGCCAAGACTTCAGAATTGTCGAGCCGCGATTCCGGCCGGACGCGGACTCCAAATATAGCCGAGCGTTGCCGCAATGCCAAGGTCGAGCACTTCTGCATTCGCGGTGCACTTAACTCCATGCGTCAGGTACAACGGCGCCAGCATTCTGCGCTGCTCGCGTAGCACGATAGGACTGAGCGGCTTGCATCACGACTGCGCAAAGCGCGGTTGGATCAATCGGCTTCGTCAAATACATGTATGCTCCCAGCTCCAATGCTTCGGTAGCTATTGCGAAGGATGACATACCAGTTAGCAGCACGACGGGGATATCAGCATCGCGTTCTCGTGCTGTTCGCAATAGATCGAGCCCGGACATATCGGGCATTGACATGTCGCTGACGATAGCGATCACTCGGTTGTAAGCCATACATTCAAGCGCCTCGTGGGCCGTGCTGCATGCGGCTATGTGATAGGGACATGATTCAAGTGCGCGCTTTAGACATCGCAAGATAAGCGGATCGTCATCCACCAAAACAACTGTGCCCGAATCGCTGACATTGGGCGTCGATTGTGCAACTTGGGTCAAGAGGTGCTCCACTGACGTTGCTCTTACGGTCGCAGACCCAGCCGGTATAATGGGCTCTACGCGCGAAACTAGCGCCAATGTTGAGGTCCTGCGCGGTCAGCTTTCCGGGCCAGTCAGACCTAACCGCACTGAGCAACGGACCGTAACAATATCGTTAGGCGGCCCTCATTGGGACATCCAGAGTATTTCCGTTAGAGTCTCGGCGTGCGGCCAAGGATTCGATCGCAATCGCAGCCTCACCACACACGGCGCTACAGGGCGTCAAGATTGCTCGTAATCCATTCAGACGAGAATTTAGACGGAAGCCCATCGAAAAGTAGCCCGTGGCATTTCACCCTTGTTGTCGAGCGATCGTACCTCATGCAGCGGTTCGAAACATTAGAAACAATGCGGCGGCAGAACACTCAGTGGCGAGTTAGCCCGAGGGTTATGCCAGTAACAACGCCGTCATTTGCAGCGATTGGCGTGCAATCGGCATTTTCGGGCCGCAGATAGCAGACGCCGTGTCGGACATGCTCAATGGCTCCGTCGCGAGCCCTAACCAATCGAGTTCAGCTTCGACGGGCGCGACTGAACAGAGACCAGAGCAATCTTGACCCAACCACTCGACCAAAGACTAAATGGCTATTCAATACCGAGTTGGCGCTGCATCTGTTTCAGTTGAGTGATGATGCTCATTGACAGCGCTGCGTATTCTGAGCCTGGTCCGATCCGTCTCAGATCTGGGCGTCCCGCAAGAGCATCCCTCACGATTGCGCTCACAGCGCGGTGAAAGCTCGCATGCGTCGTCTTGAGTTCATCGAACTCGGCCGGCGCGCGGCCGCTCGCGTCCAAGTGCCGTCACAACAGAACAAGGATCACAAGGTTGCCACAGTGTGCAATTCTTTCGCGCCCGCAGACGGTATGCGTAATTTTCACGTCGGTCCCTGTCGAAAACACATTGGATACATTGGACTTACAATCAAAGGCTGGCACCAGCACACTATGAAATAAATCTCATTGTAAGTCTTCACAGTGTACCAGCTCTTCCGTTATGTTTGTTGGATTGTCCCCCAACCTGGAGCAGACCCATGAAGGAACGTAAGACCCTGTTGGCAATGGTTGCACTAGTCGAAGTAATTGCATTTGGCTGCGCGTCGGAAAATAGCCCCAATGACGGAAGAATAGCCGCGACATCCGGCGGAGCAACGGGACAAGGCGGCGCCACGGCGCCAGCCGGAGGAACCCAAGCAACGGGGGGCAGTAGTTTGAGCGGGGGTATGAGCGCAACAGGGGGCGCGAAATCCACAGGCGGCAGCAGCACGACGGGTGGAGCAAGTGTCAGCGGTGGAAGTAATTCAACAGGTGGACACAGTCAAACAGGGGGCGTTGCCGCCGTCGGTGGCATGAATTCGACAGGCGGTTCTCAAGCAACCGGTGGAATTGAATCGACTGGCGGCGCTATCGCGACGGGCGGAGTTGCCGCGACGG
>PMCK01000410.1 GCA_003154095.1 Myxococcales bacterium
TCGGCATCCTTGAATTTGACTCCGGGTCGCTCTTCTCGATCGTCAATCAGGACCTCGATGCCGCGCTCCACGAGCTCACCTTCCAGCTGCGAAACGGCCGCTACTACCTCCGCCTCGGTTCCAAGCTGAACGACGTGTACTTGGTACGGCGCAATACTCATTGGCCAGCATATGCCATTGTCGTCGTGATGCTGCTCGACTGCGGTTGCCACGAGACGCGACACGCCGATGCCATAGCATCCCATTACGAGGGGTCGGCTTTCGCCCTTGTCATCCAGAAACGTGGCGCCCATCTTTGCGCTATAATGCGTTCCGAGGAGGAATATATGACCCGCCTCGATACCACGATACAGGGATAACGGCGCGCCGCAATCAGGGCAGGGGTCGCCGGCTTTCACGTTCCTTAGTTCGGCTAAGGTCGCTTGAAAATCTCGACCGAATCGGACATGCGTTAGGTGCGTGTCCGATTGATTGGCGCCACTAATGCCGTCGGATATCGCTGCGGCAAATGGATCGATCAAGACTTTACCGCTAAAACCCACGGGACCCGCAAAGCCAACCGGTGCACCCGTTGCCTTCTGAACTTCTTCGGCGCTAGCGAGTCGAACGTCGGCCACACCAGCAGCGCGCGCCAGCTTAATCTCGTTGAGCTCATGATCCCCCCGAACTATGGCCAAAATAAGATCGTTGTGCGCAACATAAACGAGGCTCTTCAAGAACTGTTCGGCGGGAGCATTCAGAAACGACGCTACCTCCTCTATGCTGCGACGGTTTGGAGTGGCTACACTGGCGACCGCCGGACTATCGCTCTGCGCGATTGATGGTGCAGGGGTTCGTGCCACCTCGAGATTTGCAGCGTAAGAACAGCGTTCACAAGCAGCAATTATGTCCTCCCCGCTCTGCACCAATACTTGAAATTCCGCGCTCCCCGAGCCGCCCATGGCGCCCGAATCGGCGCTGACCATTCGGTAGCGCAGTCCGAGCCCGTCGAAAATTCTTACGTACGCCTGCCGCATCAGTTCATAGCTTTTGCGAGCCGTTTCCTCACTGACATCGAATGAGTAGGCGTCCTTCATGATGAATTCACGACAGCGAAGCAAACCGCCGCGAGGGCGAGGCTCATCGCGGAACTTCATCTGAATTTGGTACAAGTTCAGCGGCACGTCACGGTAGCTCTTGACCTCGTGACGCACCATGTCGGTGATAATCTCTTCGTGAGTTGGCCCCAGGTGATAGTCCCCACTTTTCCTATCTTTGAGTCTGAATAGTGTGTCGCCGAACAAGTCCCAGCGACCAGTCTCTCGAAATAGATCGGCCGGCAGCAGGGCTGGTAAAAGCACTTCTTGTGCCCCGGCACGAGTCATTTCTCGACGAATAATGCCTTCAATTTTCGAAAGGACGCGTGCCCCGAGCGGCAGGTAGCTGTATATGCCAGCAGCGATGCGGCGCACGAACCCTCCACGTAAAAGTAGGACATGGCTGACGCTGGTTGCATCCGCCGGGGCTTCTTTGGTCGTAGGGATTAGAGCATTTCGGTATCGCATCGGGAGGCAGGCCTAGCACGAAAGGGCCAAGAGCCAACCCGCGCCTCCCTGCCGTACCAATATTCACACTGTTCAGGCCTGACATTGCTGGTTGCTGGTTGCTGGTTACCGGTTAGTTAATCAGTGGCTTCATCGAGTGCGAGTATTATGGAGTCGACCAGAACGGGAATTGCGGCGCGTGCTTCGGCACTTAGCCCTGTTTCATAGTCGAGCGATAGTGGCTGGACTCCGTAGAGCGTAACTCGGGCTGGAAAGGTTCCGAGTGCTGCAGCCAATGCTAGCGCATCCAGCAGGCCGGCTGCGTGCAATGAATCCGAATGCACGGGTCGCAACTCCAATTCTCGTGCGGTCAAGTCGCGCTTCAGAATGCTGCCGGGCTTCGCTGCAAAATCGGCAGCATCGACGATGATTACTCGAGATCGACCTTCCAGTAGCAACGCTGTCTCTAGTCCGGCGGTGCCGCCGTCGATTAGCTCGACGTGTGGCCCGAGGGCACGCTCCTTCAGAGCCTGCAGCGCGGCTGACCCGATGCCGTCGTCGCCCCGCAGTGGGTTGCCTAGGGCCAGGATTAGAGTGGGTGTCACTCCAGAAATTTTACATCAACTAGGTGAGTCGAACACGAAATACAGGGATCATACGCCCGCACCAGCATTTCCAACTTCAGGACTATGTCTTCCCGGGGCAGCTCGAGGATCTCGGGCACTAATGCCCGCATATCCGCCTCGATATTGGCCAGGTTTTGTCCAGTTGGGATCACGCAATCAGCGGCAACGATGGAGCCGTTTTCGATGATATAGCGGTGGAAAAGCGTTCCGCGGGGCACCTCGCAGACGCCCACGCCCTCGCCGGACAGCTGCTTGGGCCGAACCGGCTCCTCAATCTGAATACCCCTCGCCAACAAAGAATCTATGAGCCAAATCGACTCATGCGCGGCGTGAACGATCTCTACCAACTGCGCGACCGTGTTGAAATAGGGGTTTGTGCACTTCGGCTTTAGTCCCAGTGCTTGGGCCGCTAGAGTGGCAGCCGGGCAAAGCTGTTCGTGGTTGAGATTGAACCTAGCGAGCGCCCCGACCATGTAGGAATCGCGGTTATGGCTGGTGTGTTTGGCGCTCGAATGCGCAACGACGTGCTCATTGGTAATCTGACGGTATTCGGTGGCCGGCCAGGTGCCGCCATCACTGCTGCGCAAATCCCCGTCAATGAACGCGTACTCGTCTGGTTTGTATAGTGCAATGTACTCAGTATCGCGCTCGAACTCCGGGAATGTCAGACTGCTCAGTAGCTCGACCGTGTCATCGATATCCCCACGCATCGCTTCGAGACGTGCGCGAAGGTCCGATAACTCATCCAGCGTAGGAAAATGGGCAAAACCCCCGACCGTGAGTGACAGCGGATGCGTGTGCCTGCCACAGATTGCCCGACACAGGTCGCCCGCAAGCTTCTTCATGCGCAGCGCGCGCCCTACAACCGTAGGGGCCGTGCGTGCCAATGGAATTACGCTCCCTACACCGAGCAAATCGGGCGCCACGAGCATCATTACGTGAAGCACGTGACTATCCAGGATTTCCCCGAAAAAATTGAGTTTGCGCAGCAGCACCGTCTGCTCGCTTGGAACGATGCCCAATGCATTCTCGGTAGCCCGGAGCGATGTCGTTGCGTGCCCGACCGCGCAGATGCCACATATTCGCGAGGTAATATGCGAAGCATCCTGGTAAGGACGGCCCCGCAGCATCGCCTCGAAGAAGCGCGGCGTTTCTACGACGTCGAAGCGACAAGTATCGAGCCTGCCACCTTTGACATCAATGACGATATTGCCGTGCCCTTCGACGCGCGTCACATGGTGCAGATTTACCTGCAGATTACTCACGACTAGCCTCCTTAGCGCGACGCTCATTCATTTCCCACGCCAGGAACATATCGAGGCGGCTTTGCATCGCGTCAGACTTGAGCCCGTGCTCGGCCATCACCTGTTCCAGGGATTCGAGATTCGGATTCGACGTGAGGCCGCGGCATCCCACACATTCATAGCCAGCTGCGGGGCAAATCGCACGACAGCCGGCGCGAGTAACCGGGCCGAGACAAGTTCGGCCGCGGTGGTAGACACACACGGTTTCTCGCAATTTGCATTCGATGCAAACTGGATAGTCTGGCAATTCGGGGCTGCGGCCCTGCAGTAGTACGGTAACAATTTGCAGGAATTCTTCGCTACTTATCGGACACCCAGGAACCATGAAATCGACTTTGATTACGGTGCCGATGGGCCGCGCTGGGTAGCTTTCGAACTTGTCGCCTTCGGTTCCGTAGACGATATTGCGGACCTCTGCGAGCGACATGTTGTTGCGAATCGCATTGATTCCTGCGATGTGCGCGCAAGCGCCCAAGGCCACCACAACGGTTGCGCGAGCTCGAATCGAAGCAAGCCTTTCTTCATCGCTGGGGCGAGTGCACGAGCCTTCGATAAACGCTATGTCGTACCGCTCGGCGTGGCCAGTCATGGCTTCGCGAAATTCGACTATGTCGATTACGTCCAGCAATTCTGGATGTGTTTGAAGGCAGTCAACGACGGTTAACTGGCAGCCCTCGCAGCTGGTAAAGTCGAAAAAACCGACCTTGGGTAGAGGCTTCTTTGCGTCAGTCATGCAAACGCCTCCTCGAGACCCTTTATCTCGGTGTACACGAACGCGGGCCCTCGCTGACACGTATAGATGTGATTCATTTGGCAATGTCCACACTTGCCAACGCCGCAGCGCATGCGTCGCTCGAAGCTTACCCAAAGGTTACCGTCTGCAATGCCCTTGACTTTGCATTGGGCGATTACGGATTTGTACATAACGGGTGGGCCAATGATGGCGGCCACCGTGTTGCGGGGGTCAACCTTGACTTCCGGAAAAAGCGTCGAGACGTAGCCAACGCAGGCATTCCAACCTAAGTCCGGCGCATCGACGGTCAGGTGCAGCTCGACATCGCTACGCTGCGCCCATTGTCGCAGTTCTTCCTTGAACATGAACTCTGCGGGCGACTTGACCCCATACAGGATCTGGACATTTCCGTAATTGCCGCGCTCATCCAGCACTTGATTGATGAGCGAACGCAACGGTGCCATACCGCAGCCGCCCGCGACCAAAAGCAAGTCTTTTCCGCGAAATCGCGCCAGCGGAAAGCCCCTTCCAAATGGNNCTAATGGCAAGCTCGAAGGTTCCGATGCTGCGGCTGGGGGACGACGTAATGCTAATTGGAGCTTCCCCCACACCGAATACGGTGAGTTGTACGAATTGGCCGGGCTCGTGGGCTAATCGGAGGTCGTTGGGAAGCGCGAGCGTGTAGAGTTTCTCGAGTTCCGTAATGGCTTCGACCTTTACGATACGCGCAGGAACGGGCACGTAGATAGATTCTTTGTTTCGAACTTCTTCAAGCAACGTCTTCATGGCTCGGCTTTCCTTCCGCCTCGCGACCTTCGGCAGTCTGTTTGCGACGCCACAGCTCATTGAACGTCTTAATCGGAGTGATGTGAACGAGGCACGCGGTGGCGCAGCGGCCGCAGCCTACACAGCCGACCATGTCGTTTGCGTCGTATTGGTACTTTGCCTTGCGCATGAATCGGTGCCGTTGACGCGCGGCCCGCTTTTGCCGGAAGTTGTGACCACCGGCTACCATTGCAAATTCATTGATTTGGCAAGAATCCCACGACCGGTAGCGGCTGCCGTGATGGAGTCGCAAATCAACGTGATCCTCGATATTGAAACAGTAACAAGTTGGGCATACTTGAGTACACATGCCGCAGGCCAGGCAGCTATTGCCGAGATCCTGCCAGTGGCTGCTCTCGGAAGCCCCCTCCACCAACTCTGGCAAATCCGTTACGTCACAGTCCAGTCGGTAAGGGAAGCTGTCCCACTTGTCACGCAATACCTCGTTTCGGTGATCGAGGTCAGTGTCGCTTGCCACGAACATTCCACGAAATTCAGCCACTAGTTGGCGACCACGGGCTGAGCCTATTTCCACGCAGTACTCGTCACCCAAATCAATCATGTGCAGGTCGAACACATCGGTGGCAGGGCTGGTGGTGCCCATACTGCGACAGAAGGACTGTTCGCCGCAGGTGCGCAGACATTCGAGGCCAACGATTATTGTGTTTTCTCGCTGCGTCCGATAATGCTGTTCGGTAAATCCGTGAGAGAATATCCTGTCGAACAATCGAATGGCGTGCTGGTCGCAGGTGTGTACACCTAGAATGACCGTAGGCACTGATTCGACGACCGCCTGCACCCGCATGCCGCTCGTTTCGTAAGTGTACAAAAGCTCGCGCTGCGGAATAATGCACTTCTTCGGTGACAGAAGCGTCTGCGTATAGTTGAAATCAATCTCATCTACCGACTTGATGACACCAAAGGTGTACTGTCCGTCGGTGGGCTTCGGCCCGAAAACGCGGTAGCGTTGCGTGAGCCATGCGACCCAGTCCCCAAACTTTGCTCTTGGTAAAATATTGAACGATGACATACCTCCGGCCTTTCCGAGAGGCGGTTTCGCGGCGCGACATCGAGCCCGCGATCGAACCGATTACAGCACCTAATATAAGTAAGACTGGCGTCGACTACGGCGTCAAGCTTATCCAAGCACGCAAACGCGAAATCTTTGCGCTGCCCAATCGCGATCTGGTTGCCGAAGAGCTGCAAGTAGCCTGAATGTGGCGTAACTGTGTGAATGACCGCTGCGCCCGCCTGTAAGTAGTTTTTACGTAGATCTCGCCGGAGGCACACCTTCAGCGTGCCGCGCAAAACCCATTGATCCGTTGAACGACCTTGTCCTCTTGGGCTACGACCGTGGTAAACTGATTCTGCGCGGCCAGTGCTTTCTCGAGATCTTCGGCTGCCAGCGCGTCTGCAACCTGATTAGCAGCGTGGGCGGCCGTTCTTACCATTGTTAGGTATGCTTGTGATTCCCGAATGAGTTCAGGGGTAGAAAGACTCATGTGGTCAATCTTCTCCGCGAGCGATAGATAAAGGCGCGCAAGTTCGCGCATGTCACTCAGATTCGTCATCTCTCCCCCGTCCACCTGAGAGATATGGCGATCGATTGCTGAAAGTACGCCATTGACGGAGGTAACGAAGGTTTCGCAATCTCGGCTGCGTTGTCCACGACACCCGAGGCCCATCAAGGCCAAACTCAACGCAAGGCAGTGGATGCCCGTGCAAATTCGAGCACTGCTGCGATCGGATCGTGGCCCACACAGTCTTCGTAGTCTCGTGCGGGCGTTAGGGGTTGGTGCCATTGTCGATTCTTTTTACTTTGGGTTTGCATCCGTCGCTAGCGGGACTTCCGAGATCTCACGAGGATTTGCCTGAAGCACGAACACGGGGCGGACGGGTCGTAGGGCCGGAGGCTTTTGGCTTGTCGATTATCTTCCAGGCTCAGGCACGGCCCAACTGCTAACACTCGCTTGGGTCATTCTCGAATCATGTTGTGTTTTTTGCGCATCCGCGGTCTTGCCCTGCTCGACGATGTTTCATTGGAACTTTCATCCGGTTTCAACGTTTTGACCGGTGAAACCGGTGCAGGTAAATCAATCATCGTCGATGCCGTTGCATTGCTGCGCGGTGCCAAAGCGCGCACGGATATCATCCGCACCGGTGAGGATCAAACGACAGTCGATGCCCAGTTTGAATTGCCTAACAGCGTGAGCCGTGAGGTCAACGAAGAATTGGCCGTTCATGGAATCGAAACTGCACAGCAAGAGTTGATTCTTCAGCGGATTTTGCCGCGTTCGGGTCGCGGACGACAGTTCATCAATGCGCAACTGACGACACGTGGGGTTCTCGAGAACATCGGAGCGTGGCTCATCGATATTTGCAGCCAGCACGAGCATCAATCTTTGGCACAGGTGCATCGGCATATTGAACTCTTGGATGGTTTTGCCGGCACGGAAGAGCCGCTTCGCGCCTACAGCGAACAATATGGGCAATACAAGAAGCTCTTGGCAGAGCGGGTGGCCCTACTCGAGCGTGTGCGAGACGCGACCGAGAAGTCGGACTACTTGCGCTTTCAAATCGATGAATTGGAGCGCGTCGCGCCAGAGCCGGGCGAACTCGAATCACTCAAAGCCAAGGTGACGCTCCTGCGAGACTCGCAGCGCTGGGCGGAGTTTTCCGAGGAAGCGGAACAATTGTTGTACGAAGGCGAAGACTCCATATCGATGCGCCTGCGACGGCTCTTGGACCGAGCTCAACGCGGCAGCGCCGATTCGCCCAAGTTGGCCAATCTTGCCGAGCAATTGGCCACGGCACTTTCGTCATGCGACGACGCCCTCGACAGCGTGAAACACTTTTCGGCCGATCTCGACGTGGAGCCCGGCGCGCTCGAGCGAGCCGAGGAGAGGCTGCATGAGCTCACCCAGCTGAAACGCAAGCACGGCGCCGAAATTGACGACTTGGCAGTCCGCCTGCAGTCGATGAAACTCGAGCTTGACCAGTACGGCCACGCCGAGCAGCAGCTGACCCTACTCGAGGAAGAACTGAAGGAAGTCTCCGAACGTTGCATCGCCATGGCAGAAAAGCTGCGAGAAATCAGGCGCAAGGGGGCGCGTGGCCTGGCTCGAACGGTCGAAGCCGAATTGGCGGCCCTTTACATTCCGCACGCACGGTTCGAGGCTCGAATCGAACCCCTCCCCAAAGAGGAATTGTCAGCGCGGGGCCTTGATCGCGTCGAGTTCCTATTCACAGCCAACCCCGGAGAACCCCTGGCACCGCTGGCACGGGTGGCCTCGGGGGGAGAGCTATCCCGAGTGCTCTTGGCAATTCGAGGTGCGTTAGCCGGCGAGGGAACGGTAGCCACATACGTATTCGACGAAATCGATGCGGGCGTGGGTGGGGCCGTTGCGGAGGCAATCGGGCAGCGGCTTGCGCGCGCGGCCCTGCGCAATCAAGTCCTTTGCATTACCCATTTGCCCCAAATCGCGGCTTATGCAGATTTACATTATCGCGTCGAGAAGCACAATGAATCGGGTAGGACATTGACGCGAGTGCAGCGGTTGACTGACGCTGAGCGTATCGAGGAGCTGGCACGCATGCTAGGGGGTGCGCGGGTGACCGAGTCTGCCCGCACCCACGCAAAGCAACTCATTGCAGAGGCGGCGCGCGCCCGTCTCGCTCACGGCGCACCAGCCTCGGCGACCAAGCGTTCCAAGCGCGCATAGGGGGCGACTCCTGCAATTGTACCGCGCAACTTGCCCGCAGCATCGATTACAACGAGCGTTGGCAGGCCGTTGACGCCTAACTGGCCGCTAACACTGCCGTCGCCGTCCGACAAGATTGCGTATCCTGGATCATGGCCCGCGTAAAATTGTTGGACTAGCTCCGCGTTTTCTCCCTGGTTGATACCAAGCACGACAAAGTTCTGCTTTTTGTGTTCCCGCGCAAGGCGCTCAATCAGCGGAAGGCTCTCGCGACAAGGCCCACACCACGTGGCCCAGAAGTCCAGGAGCACGACTTTGCCGCGCAAAGCAGACAGCGACTGACGACTTCCTTTGTCGCCGCCGATTACTACCGGCAACGAGAAATCGGCCACGGGTTCCCCAATTGAGTTGTGCAGTTTGGCCCCCAGCGCCGGGAGCAGAAACCACCCGGCCAGGGCGCTCAGTAAAAGCACGACGCCGATTTGTCGCATGGAGAGAGTTGATTCGGACATGACGTTACTTGATAGGCAGCTTTAGTAGGCTACGAGATGAAAGCGGCGCGTTGCGATCGCCCGTGGCTTCTAGGGCTATGGCAGCGGCTGCGGTACCTGCCACGGGTAGCGTCATTCGCAACCTTGCACCCCCCTGCGGGCTTGAAGCCGCTGCAATTGTTCCGCCATGCTCAATTACGATCTTCTTGGCGATCGCAAGCCCCAGCCCGGTTCCTTCCGATTTCGTAGTGACGTAAGGGTCGAATATGCTAGCTCGCATTGCTTCTGGAATTCCCGGACCATTGTCGTCCACATTAATAACCCAGTAGTCGTCTTCACGTTCGAGTCTAATGACTATGTGACCCGCAGCACGTCCGTCAGCCAAAATTGCCTGCATCGCGTTTCTTACTAAATTCAATAGTGCGCGGCCTAACATTTGCGCGTCAAGCTGTGCGAGCGCCGGCGTTGGGGGCAGCTCGAGCACGACACTTACGTTTCCCACGGGGCTGAGGCGATTGCCGGTCGAGTCGAGCAGGCTGTCCTCGTCGTCGAGGGCTTCCAGGCGATGCTGCTGTGATTGCAAGAACTCACACAAATCGGACAGCTGCAATTGCGCCTGGGGCAAGCGGGCAAAATTCGAGAACTCCGAAACCAACCGGCGCAGCGTTCCCACTTCGTCTTCGACTATCTCGCGCGTTGTGTCAACGAGCTTGCGGTATGCCGGATCGCCGTCGGGGCAACGCTGGTGTATTTCCTGGACAGCCAATTGAATGGGAGTCAAGGGATTCTTGATTTCATGTGCCAGGCGGCGCGCCATCTCCTGCCATGCCCCAATGCGCTGCAAATACTCGATTCGCGCGCGGCTGGTCTCCACCTCGCTGACCATGCGGTTGAATGCCCTCGCCAGTGCGCCAATCTCATCAGCGCTCGCATCCTTGACGCGGGCGCTGAGATCTCCTAGGCCCACCTGTCGTGTGGCGGTCGCCAATTGGCTCAACCGACGCGTTACGTTACGCGCAAGCGAAAGCCCCAGGCCCGAAGCGATGAGGGCCGTAAGTCCCATCAGGACGGCAAAAGCCTGAAGATAGGCTACCTCGTCCTGATGCCGGCGTTGTTCGATTCGACGGTAAGCTTGCAGGAAATTACCCATGCTTTCACGTTCATCGAACCGAGCCCGGTTAGCGACGAACACTAGCAACAGGCGCGGACCGGCCTCGGCCTTGTCGCTCAGGCTACGCTCGAGGTCGAGCCGCTTCTCCCGCGCCTCGTCCACGGGCAGTCCGCGATCGATGCGAGCCAGGACTTCGTCGTCGGCGCTCTGAACCGTGAGTTCGGCGAGGCCTGGGTATTGGTGCAATGCGTTAGTCAACTCAAGCTTGAGCGTCGAAGTGTCACCGAGTTGAGCGGCTCGACGCAATCCCGGCCGCTCCGCCACCGCGTCCGCTGCGTTACGCATCGAAAGCTTGATTGTGTCAGCCAATTCTTGGTAAAGATTCCATGACTGATCCAGGCGCAATCCTATTTCAGGAAGATAGAACCTGTCTGCGGTCTGCTTGACCATGCTCTTGGCGACGAGTATTGCGAATAGCAACGGCACCACTGAAGTGGCCACAAGAGCGAGGGCCAACCTCCAGCGTATGCTCCCGGTACGTTGCATTATCCGAAGGTTGCGCTGAGGACTCGGTATCGTCAAAGAATTGTGAGGCCCGAGCCGCGAAGCATCCCCCAACAAAGCACAAAAGGAGCCGAATTTTTGGGTCACATGGGTACAAACTCGGCATATCCGAGCCAAACCCAAGCCCCATGCTGATTGTTGGTTGCCGGCTGGGTGAGGCCGGTGGCGGGGGCCAATTGCTGGCTTTGGGTTGCTGCTGCGCGGGGTGGGTCGGCGGGGCTGGTGGACGGCGCCGTACCTGGTAAGGTACTCAGCGTCGAATGTCATTCGAGCTCACCCAGGCCTCAGATCTTGCCAGTTTCCTGGATTCAGCCGTTAGCCCAGCGCATGTCGTATATGAAGTGACGCGGCGACTGCGTCAGGCAAACTTTCAACCCCTGGATGAACGTTCCGCATGGTCGTATCAGCCGGGGCAGCGTTGCTTCGTTACCCGTGGGACTGGGAGTATCATTGCTTTCGAAACCGGGCATTCTCCGCCCAGCGAATCGGGCTTCCTCCTGGTGGGTGCGCACACGGATTCGCCGAATCTCCGTCTGCGGCCCAATTTCGACGTGCGGGCACAGGGGCACGGCCTACTCAGCGTGGAACCCTACGGGAGTCCCTTGCTCCACACCTGGCTCGATCGCGACCTCGGCGTGGCCGGGACGCTGGTGATTGCTGGTTCTGGACCCATTCTATTTCGAAGTCTGGAACCTATCGCGCGCATATCGAGCTTGGCGATTCACCTCAACCGCGACGTCAACCAGCAGGGACTAAAACTCGATGCGCAGTCCCATTTGCGCCCAACAATCACGCTCGAGCCCGCTGGTGTGGAGCGTTCGCCGCTGTGGGACTCGATCCTGTCGGATGTCTCGAAACGCCTTGCGCGCACGGTGGAGCTCCAAGAAATCCTTGCATTCGATTTGGGGCTGTTCGACGAACAGGGTACAAGGTTCGTCGGTACGGGTCGTGAACTGCTGAGCTCGGGGCGCATCGACAATCTTGCGTCGTGTCACGCAGCAGTAACGGCTCTGACTAGCGCACAATCGATTACAGACGCAACTCGGGTAGTCGTGCTCTACGACCACGAAGAAGTCGGCAGCCGCTCCAGCACGGGTGCCCAATCGACGCTTCTATCGGATGTCCTTTTCAGAATAGCCACTGCGGCTTCGCCCCTGGACAAGGAAGCTTACGCTCGAGCAGAGGCTCACTCGCTACTATTGTCGGCGGACATGGCTCACGCCATCCACCCTAACTACGCCGACAAGCACGACGAGGAGCATCGGCCAAGGCTCGGTGGCGGGCCCGTGCTAAAGTCGAATGCGAATCAGTCCTATTCGACGGATATTGGAGCGATGGCAGCTGTCGAGAACGCGTCGCGGGCCGCCAACGTAACGCTTCAAAAGTTCGTATCGCGTAACGATATTCCCTGCGGTAGCACGATTGGACCGATTTCGGCTGCGCGCACCGGTATTCGCACGGCCGACATTGGCAGCCCGATGCTAAGCATGCACTCATGTCGCGAAGTGATGGCCGCCGCGGACATATCCCCCTATATTCAATTGGTCAAGGCTTGGCTCGAAATGACACCGTAGGTTGCTGGTTGCTGGTTGCTGGTTGCTGGTTGCTGGTTGCTGGTTGCTGGTTGCTGGTTGCTGGTTGCTGGTTGCTGGTTGCTGGTTGCCGGTTGCTTGACGAATATGCTAGTCGATCGCACAGTTTACCGCAATCCCAACGCCAGCCACCAGGCAAGGGCAACACTGGCGGCAGTTAGCACGATAACCGCAATCAATGCGTATGGAGCCGGATCGGCGACTCCGGATGGGCCCGCTTCTTGGATTAGCCGACTCAATTGTCTCACTTGTGCCTGATTACGGCGGTTGCTTCGAACTATCACCCAGGCCATCAGTGCCGCAACGAACAAAAGCGCAGCAGAAGAAGTGTACCAGGCGCGATGGCGTTGTTGTTCCAGTCGTCTCGTTACCGTTCGGTACCCGTCGAGCACCAACAAGTTAGGCACGACGTGCGAGGTATGGGCGTCTCCGCGTTCGCGTCCGCTGAGCATGGGCCAGCCAATTGTATTGCCGGTATCGAGCTCGGTTTCTGACGATACAATTGCCCAGAACGGTGACATGGGTAAGCTTGAATAATTCAGGGTTGCGCTCATTCGTAGGCTATTTGCGGTCAGTTGAACCGTGCGCACATCAAACAAACCATTTTCGGTCAAAAGCCCGACGGTTGCCTGGGATTGTCCAACCAAACTGCCGATTATCAATTTATCGCCTTGACGATCGACGTGAACTCCGCCTGCGCGAATGGGCAAGGCGCCTGCGAAGCGCGACGCGTTTGGCTGTGGCACCGTCACGGTGAGCATTGCGGCCATGTCCGTTGAACGGACCGAGAAGCGAGCCATGCCCTTGTCGTCGCTAACGAGCGCCGCCCGTCCGTGTGCATCAGAGCCTTCTACGATTGCGCCATCGGCCTCGACTGAAAAAGGTTGCTGACTCAATGCGCGTCCGCCCTTGGACAGCGCGACGACCATGCTAGCTGGCACTGCATGAAGAATTACGCCATCGACTACGCCAACCTTGATGGCGACGGTGCCTTCGCTGTGCCCCGAACACCAACCGCCGTCATTGCGTTGTCCCGCAAGCCAACGCTCTTTGGTTACATTCACGGTGCCGCTTGCCAAGATGAACGAGCCTTCGCGCAAAGTAGCCGTTATCGGACCGGGCGAGTCCGCAGCCGGTCTTTCAAGTGTGACCCAGGCACCCCCTTCGCCGTCCGTTGAAAACTCCCGCACGGTGGTTGTTCCTCCCGCGAACCGCGCTGAAAGCGTCAGCTTGAGCGTTGCCGATTGCGGTCGATCTGGGCTTCCACGCTTGGCGGCAACTCGCCAAACGAGTGGCCCTGGTTGGTCGGTGGGTCCTGCGTAGATTTTTGCCCAACGTGCCTCGGGCTCAGTCATCACGAGTGCGCTTGCGGCAATCGCGGCCATGCCTAGTGCAGGCGCCAACCGAATGGTCCAGCGTTCAACCGCAAAAAGGCCGCTTTTTCCCATGTCCCTACTCGTCCTGAAAGACCTTACCATCCCCGCGAATGGGTCGCCGGCAGTTTAGACCTACTTGATTTATTGACGGGCCTCCGTTCAGCCGGTGTCGTCCACCTCACTAATCCAACGTGGTAGGTCGGTGACCTGTACCTCAGATTTTCACGCGCTACCTGTTCGTCCGTTCTGACGTTTTGATTGTGTTGATTGTCTGGGGCCCGGCCCAGACAATATCAGCATCAAAGATCAACGAATTGCGCGCCATAAGTATGCTAGTCTCGCAACGAAGCCATGGCAGACGCCAATTTAGACTCGAAAAAAGGTAAGCGATTTTTGCAGGAACGCCGCCTTGTCGGTTTCGCGCAGCCCATCAAGCCGCTCCCGATCGTCGTCGGCTTTCTCGGCGCGGGCGCGCTCGGGGTCGGCACGTACGGTCGCTGGCTCAGCCAACCTCCGTCGAGTTCGGCGACGCCGTTGCTTGTAGTTGGCGTGGCAACCGCCGCGTACTTTGCATGGCAATTGAGTCGTGAGGCCCCAGTGGTTTGCGTGGGCGACGCCGGCGTTGCCGTCGAACGCGGCAGCGAACTCGTACGTTTGCTCTGGTGCGACATGGATCGAATTCGTGTCGATCAGGATCATTTGGTTTTGAGCGGCACGGGCACGACAATTTCCGTGGCTGAGTCGTCGCAAGCACTGGCAATCAGTTGGATTCTAAAAGAAGCCGCGGAGCGCCTGCCAAAGCTCATCGACGTTACTCCCAGCTACGCAGACCGCCTCCCCAAACCCGAGGCTTCCAACGGAACGCTAGGTCCCATCATGTCGCTGCAGACCACGGGGCGCCGGTGTGCCAAGAGCCGCAAAGTCATCCGTTACGAGCGCGATGCTCGAATATGCTCGGTCTGTACGCAGGTCTACCTGAAAGACAATTTGCCGGATGAATGCGTGACCTGCGGCAAGCCACTTGAAGGCAATGTGGCTGTGCCTTAATGCGGGCAAGAGCAATGAAGACTGGCAATCAGCTGTCAGCTTTCAGCTCTGACTCAGAATCCCAATTATAGATGGCTGATAGCTG
>PMCK01000216.1:0-5944 GCA_003154095.1 Myxococcales bacterium
ATCGACGACACGCGCAAGTGGCCACAAAACGCTCTGCTCGTGGCTGATTCGGGCAGCATTACGCCGACCCCCGCATACTACGTCTTTCGCCACCTCTCACAGTTCGTCGTCCCAGGCGCCAAGGTGGTAGGCACAACCGGCGGCGATGCAGTGGCGTTCAAGAACCCTGACGGCACCATCGTCGCCGTCATTTACAATTCCGGGGCAGCAAAGACGTCGATAGTCGCAGTGGGCAGCACCAAATTGCAATTCGCCATGCCGGCAAACGGATGGGCGACCATCAACTGGAAATGAGATCTATCGGAGTCGCCGGGGCGCACCGACTGAGCGCGGTGATCATTGCGCTCATATTCCTCGCAGGTTTGTGGTTCTTTTTTGGTCAGCTCGTTCTGTCTAAGTTCGACGCTGTGCCTGGGGATCTAGGCGATAGCCGTTTCAACGCGATCGTTTTGGAGCATGGGTATCGTTACCTGGGCGGCGACGGGTGGCACCGTCCCCTTTGGAGCCCCAAATGGTCGTTTTTTCCGCACAAGGACGTATTGGCCTACTCGGATAACCTGTTTGGAACGTTACCTCTGTACGTCCTAGCTAGGTGCGTCGGTCTGGGGGAATTGGCGGCCTTTGATACTTGGGTCGTGATCCTGACCGTGGCCAATTTCGCCTCGATGGTCCTGCTGCTGCGTGAGTTAGGGCTGTCACGCCTGAGCGCTGCATTGGGGGGCTTCGTGTTTGCCTTTGCCATGCCGCGCGGCCAACAATTGAATCATTTGCAGCTATTCCCACAATTTTTCACCCCGCTTTGTTTCTTTTGCCTGGTGAAAATGCGCGAGCTACGGCCGTGGACTGCTTGGGGCGCCGTTGGTTGCGCTGTACTGCAACTCTATGCAGCCATTTACGTAGGATGGTTCTTGGCACTTGCGCTTGGCATAGGTGCAACCGTGACGGCTGTCATTGCGGCATGTTCACGCGATTTTCGCAACTCACTCAGTGTCCGTCTGAGACGACTGTGGGCGCACGTCATCGGAGCAGCGCTTATCGGTATGGCCGTACTGATCCCGTTAGGCTTTCATTATATGCGCGCCCAAAAGGAAGTGGGCCCGCGAAACTACGACGAGATCAGCTTGATGCTACCGCGAGTATCTTCGTACCTGCTGCCTGCAGACTATACGGCCGTCTATCATCCTTGGATGCTAAAATTAAAGCAAGGTCTGCCAGTAGCTCATGAGCACGTAATGTTCGCCGGCTTCTTGGTGATGCTCAGCGCCAGCACAATGTTGGCGAGCTTGATTGTTACGCGGCGTAGAATTGTCGCCAATGCATGGAATTGCGTATGGATCGCAATTTGGCTAGGTACGGTTTGCGCGACTCTATTCGTGAACGGCTCATTGTGGAATGTGCTGCATCGAGTAATTCCCGGCGGAGGGGCGATTCGAGCCGTTTCGCGCATCGTATTGCTGCAATTGCTTCCGCTAGGGGCCGCCACGGCCTGGGTAGCCAATTGGATCGAGAAACGAGCGGGCGTTGTCGTTGCAGCCCTATTTGCAGTGCTCGTTGTTGTCGAGAATTCGGGCGCGGCCAACTACCATTTCTCCGCGCGTGAGCAAAAGGCGAGGATTGATCGAACAATATCCGAACTTGCTGCAGAGCCCTGTGCAGCGTTTGTGTTAACCGGCACGGAACCGTCGTACATTACTCAAATCGATGCAATGTGGGCGTCGCTTGAAACGCAAACCCCAACGCTCAACGGCTATAGCGGCAATAGTCCCCGAAAGTGGCAGTTCGACGAACCCGACGTCACACCTAAGCAGCTCAGAGCGTGGCTGATCCGTCACCACACATGGAACGATCATGTGTGCGTGTTCAGGCATTGACCTAAGACGGGCTGTGTAATTATTCTGCGAGGATTTAGGAGAAGGCGAGGTCCAAGGGGCCTGCGACGTGGACTTGGATCAACTTGCTCTTGCTATATGTTGGAGGGTTCAGGCATAGTCGCGCACAAATTGCCGTTGCGCGTATATGCGGGGGCATTTTGTGGGAAAGGACATGTTATGTTGATTTACAGGGGTCTCATTTCGGCAGCATTGGTGAGTGCGCTTTTCGGTTGCTCGGGTTTTGATTCGGCAAATGACACGACAGGCGTGTTACCCGAAGCTACGACTTCGAAGTCCCAGCAGGCCGAGGTAGCACAGGGGATTGCAAGTTACCGCCCGGTCGGAAGAAAACTGATGATAATTGGCAACATGACCGATGAGTTGGTCGGCAACGTGACTGACGATGCAATGTATGTCGATCGCATTGCTGCCGATGTGGGCGGTCCGCAGCAAATGCGCGTGCTCGTAGTGCCAGGTGCCAGCGCTAGTCCTATGTGGTTCTACACCTATATGCAAGCGTTGGTCACGTCGCGCGGAGTCCCGCTCGGCAACATCGAGCTGGCGCACATCGCTAGTGAAGACGACTCGGACACGCCGAATGTCGATGAGAGCACCTGGGTTCGCGGCGCATACGCAGCAAGTGAACTAGCAAAACTATCGGCAGCTAACGTCATTTGGTTCGACGGGGGCGATCAGGATCGGCTGGTGCCGNNCAGCCAACGTAATTTGGTTCGACGGGGGCGACCAGGATCGACTGGTGCCGTTGATGCTAGATTCGAATGGCCACGACACGCCATTTCAGGCTGCCATCAAAGCCCGGCTTCAGGCCAACAACTTGATCATCGCCGGATACAGCGCCGGGGCAGCCATCATGAGCGACCCGATGATAGGTAACGGGACTTCTTGGGCCGCATTGACGCAGCCCCTCGACACGACGCCCAATTGCGACGGGGTCGATCAGCTTTGCGTAACGCGGGGACTTGGCTATATTCCGCCCATATATAACGTAATCGTGGATCAACATTTCACGGAACGTGGCCGCTTCCCTCGCCTGCTGCGAGCCCTAGCCGCAGCTAACGGTGGCACGGGCTTAGGCGTGAGCGAATATACCGCACTTTACGTCGATCTTCAGGCAAAAACGGCTGAGGTCGTAGGGTTGCCTGAAAGGGGTAACGTCTCGATTATCGGTCGTGATGGCGCGCTGCAGAACCGCGAGCAAGTGGGTCCACCTTTCTTGGGTGAGAACTACACGGTGAGCGTGCTGGCGGTCGGTGATGTCTATACGCTGCCGGATGTAAAGCATCCCCATGGCGTAGCTTCACATCCGATCAAGAGCGACTATTATGCTCCATTTTCGGCCTACTATTCCGATATGCCAATTTTTACGGATGCATTCGGTCACGGTGTTTTGGTTGACAACATCGCTACCTATTTCGCCGATGGTACGCCGCAAGCCTCGGGGGCGAGAGTGGACGCGATTGGATTCGTAGCCAATGAATCCGGCACCGCCTCCGGTTTTCGCTTCCGTTTCACGGCTGACAACAAGTCGCAGGTGGCCTGGAATTTCGATGCGGGTTATTCGATGTTCAATGCTCGGCTCAAGATTACAACGATTAGCGCGCAATTCACCGGCATAGGGCCGTGAGTACACCGGAACCTCGAATGTCCAATCGCACGAGCAAAGCGCTGTGGGTGGCGCTCGGGGTTCTGAGCCTAATATCCGGAGTTGCAATCATAGGGATGCCATTGGCTCTGGCATCCCTCTACGGTTTGCCACGCTGGCGCTTGGTACTTCGCATTATCGGTGTGCGAGACGTCATAATAGGCACGGGCCTATTGATTAGCTCCGACTGGCCCTGGTTCATGTGGGCACGCTGCGCTTCAGATTCAATCGACGCCCTGTTGATTGTCGTCGAGGGATTTCGAAGCGGACAGCTAATCGTTGCCGCTCTCAAATTCGCCGTTGGGTGCGGTGTGGTTGTAATATCCGGCACACTGGCTTGGAATGCAATGAAGGCAGCCCATTCGTCCGGCGTGGGCCCCA
This sequence comes from Myxococcales bacterium, assembly GCA_003154095.1. GTDB lineage: Bacteria > Myxococcota_A > Polyangia > Polyangiales > Polyangiaceae > FEN-1139. The sequence continues at coordinate 3,916 of PMCK01000216.1, forward strand.
CCGGATGATTACGGCAGAATCAGACACATCCCTTTGGCGGTTCTTTGTTCACCTTTCGTTTTGGACCGCTCGATGGGCCGCCGGTAGCGAGTAGTGTTGCCCACGGTCGGCCAAGCTGGAGTTTCGCCAGGCGGGTTACGGTACTTGCTGCTATCACCAAATGTCCTAATTCACTTGTGAAACAAGGAATCCAAATGAAGGAAAGGCCATGCTTCACGCATCACCCAATTCTCCAAGGATGTTCGAGAGCGACTTCATTGACTTCTTTTCGAGGACCCACCCGCTCGTGGTTCCCATCTTGTACGTGCCCGGTTCGGCAATTCCACTTTTTTACGGTATTTGCACCCTAAAGTTGGGCATCGTCAAATCATTCGGTCTGTTTGTCCTGGGGCTGATTGGCTGGACGCTCACTGAGTATTGGCTGCACCGGGCCGTGTTCCACATGGAGCCAAATGGTCCGCGGGGCAAACGACTCCACTTTTTGATTCATGGGGTACATCACCAATGGCCCAAGGATAGATATCGCCTCGTCATGCCGCCCGCGGTCAGTATCTCACTCTATTTCCTGTTCGCATGTTTGTTTGACCTGGTGTTCGGACCCCTTTGGATGTGGGCATTCCACAGCGGATTCGTCGCAGGCTACCTCATGTATGATATGACCCATTTTGCGACACATCACCTTCGGCCAATGACCGCTTGGGGGCGCAGGGTACGAAGCCACCACTTATTGCATCACGCCAAGGATTCTTGTCAGCGGTTTGGAGTTTCAACACCCCTTTGGGATTGGGTCTTTGGCACCATGCCAACCCAACCGCGTAAGGCTTCAACGAATCGTTACGCGAATTCTATATAGTCCTAGGGCTTCACGTTTACGCGCCGATGCTACACATCGGCCTTGCTTACTATCGTGCCTCTTGACGGCGACTTGAGGGGACATCGAACAGTGGACGGGGCACGAACAGTCAAATCAGTATCTGTACGCGTGTAGTCGGGTGACACATTCGAGTCGATGGCTCGCCAGCACCCTTCGTGACCAAGGCGATTATCGATCACGGGACCAAACGCCTGCATCAAACCATCGGCGGCTTCGTTGCCGTCGGTTCAGCATTAGGGAAACGCATCCGGGTGTTGGCCTTGCCACAAAGTTTCGATGAATTCAGGCGCTCATCGTCAAAGAAATGCGCGAAAGTAGTAAAATAACACCAGCGGAGATCCGCGGACTTCGTTCGCTTCCCTAATCCTCGTGCGCGTGGCAAACACTGGGTAGGAATTTTCCTAGAAGTCTCCTATACTGCGCCGGGCTACGGGGCCGGTTTGTAGGTCCACACCCTGGATGGAACACAATGAATTACCGATGGATTATTGGTTCACTGGCTACTTTGGCAGTTGTCGCCTGCGGCGGCGCGCAGCACCACTACAAGATGAAAAAGTCCACCGTTGGGACAATCGTTATCCCAGCGCCTGAAGCTAGCAACAACACCGCGCCACCCGACGCGACCAATCCCTTCGTGGGAGTGAAGTTCTACATTAACCCCGAATACGTGAAGGAAGTCGAGGATGCCGCAGCGGCCGCCCCCGATATGGCCGAGACCATCAAGAAGGTTGCGGCTTACCCGACCGCAACGTGGATCGTGATGAATTCCTTTGTCGAAAAAGTGCCCAAGGTCCTAGGCGAGGCCGAAAAGCAATCGGCTGCAAGCGACGGCAAGCCCATGCTCAGCGCGTTCGTCGTGTACAACCTACCCAACCGAGACTGTGCAGCCAAGGCCTCATCCGGCGAACTCAACCTCGGAAACGGCGGTGCTGAGAAGTACAAGACCGAATTCATCGACAAGATTGCTACGCAGTTTGCGAAATTTCCCAAACAGCGCATCGTCGTGTTCCTGGAACCGGACTCACTGCCCAACCTCGTTACCAACAAGACCAAGAAGGAATGCGCCGACGCCGAAAAAGTGTACATAGATTCGACAGCTTACGCGATCCAGAAGCTCAGCTTGCCGAATGTCTCGATCTACATGGACATCGGTCA
>PMCK01000216.1:5984-9154 GCA_003154095.1 Myxococcales bacterium
GCCAAGAAGCTGACGGAGGCGTTTGCTGCGGTCGGCGTTACGGGCAAGAAGTTCGTTATCGATACTTCCCGCAACGGTAGGCCCACGCGCTCAACTTGGAGTAGTTGGTGCAACGTAAAGGCGGCTGGTCTTGGCCCAAGGCCGCAAGCTTCGCCCGACCCACTCATCGATGCGTATTTCTGGGTCAAGCCCCCCGGTGAATCAGACGGTACCTCCGATCCGAAGTCGCCGAGGATGGATCCCTCGTGTAAGTCGGGCGACAGCATGGACGGCGCACCCGAAGCAGGAGAGTGGTACCAGCCCTATTTCATTCAGCTGGTGAAGAACGCCGAGCCTCCATTCTGAGGTTCGGCCTTTAGTCTAAATCGAGACCACGAGCCACGATCTCGTGGTCTTTGATTTTTTTGAAGCTGCGGCACGCGCAAGGCCGAGTTCCAGGCGTTGTCGGTAATCGTTGCGCGAGGTCTTTGGCTTCAGACTCGAGACCGATTGTAGACAATTCCGATATGAGTTACGTTGACCTTGGTCAAACGTTCAGATGGGATTGCTGAAATATCGCCCATTTTCGAGAGCAAGGTTGCGACGAGTCGTTCAACCGTTGATGGTTCTTGGGACATTATGCACGGGATTTCCCAAGCAGAGCGGGGCGGCCGAAACCGATGAATTCGTGCGACTCATATGGATTCGAGGGGTTCATGCGGATACTTGCCCTGGCCAACTTGAGGTAGAGCGGCAAGTGCGTTGGCGATTGGGTCGCGACCCCTTTCAGCTCGACGCGGCCCGTATGATCGAGGCCAAAGTATCACTCGTGGATGCTACATGGCACGCTGAAATCATTGTTCGTGATAACACCGGCGCTGTGCTTGGCCAGCGCTTGCTGGATGTGAAAGCTGACAATTGTGGACAAGTCGTAGATGCTGTTGGGCTGGCGGTGGCCTTGGTGATTGACCCCAATGTGTCCTTTGAATCCCGGGTCCCCCCATTGCCAAGTGCCGCAGCGCCATCAAAAAATGCAGGCGCGGTTGCCCCAGCCCAGGCGCCGCTCGCAGCGACAGCGCCATCTGCGCAGCCATTGCCTGTGTATGCGGCACCTCCGCAAAATGCCAGTTGCGACAAGTCTCGTTATGAATACGAATTGACACTGCGCGGATTGGTTGCCGCTGGGTTACTTCCCGGTTTGGCGCCGGGCGCTGGGGTTGCAGGAGCCTTTGGTTCGAAGGGGATCAGGTTGACTCTGGGGCTTACGTATCTTCCAGAAACCAAACTGGATGATGGTTTCGCGTTCGGGCTATCGGCTGTCAGCGCAGGTCTTTGCGCCGACGCGCTTCGATCGGGAGTCTTTTCTGTGAGTGCATGCGGAGAATTGTTCGCGGGAGCCATGCATGCAGTCGTTTACAAACTTGAACCGCTGCAGCCGGGTGACCGTGCATTTGCGGCCCTGGGCGTTGGTCCGAAACTGGGCCTGCGCGCATTTTCCTCATTCTTCATAGAGGCTGGGGTCAACGCCGCGATCGATTTTTTGCGCCCGCAATTCGCGATTCGTGGCGTTGAGCAACCCAAATTCGAAAGTAGCCTGGTGGGCGGCATCGGGTATTTGGGTGTGGGTGTTTCTACGCCTTAGCTGGTTTGGCCGTGAGTTTTTGACCCGCTGTCGCAAGGAGATTTCGCAATGTTTTCAAGGTCATCCAGCCTGGAGCCGTCAGCCAGCGGAGTTGCGAGTTCCGGACTAAGAGCGGATAGCCGAAGGCTGAAACCCGATAGCTGCGGCCATCCTTGAGGCAATATCTGGAAGGTTTTAGGCATATCCCGCATTCAATATTCGTGGAGCGTGCTTTGACATCCGGACAATTGGCTGAGCCCGACGCCGTCCTCGACGTGGGTCAATTGCACGACGAATACGCCGACTTCGTGTGGCGTAATCTGCAGCGCCTAGGAGTTGCCGGCGCAAATCTCGAAGACGCACTGCAGGACGTTTTCTTGGTCGTGCATCGACGGCTAGGCTCTTTCGATCATTCGGCAAAAATGTCCACGTGGCTATTTGGGATTTGCCTGCGTGTGGCGGCAGCACATCGACGAAAGCCCTATCTGTTGCACGAGCGAAGCTCGGCCGAGATTCAAGACGAGCCCGATTCGAGCCCCAGCGTTGATCCCGAACAAGTTGCAATGCGACGTGAAGCCGAAAGGCGGCTCAACCTCGGTCTTGAAGCGCTCGGACTGGACCGCAGGGCGGTCTTCGTAATGTTCGAGATTGAGGGGTTGCCTGCTGGAGCAATTGCAGAACTCTTGGGCATTGCGCCCGGCACCGTTTACTCGCGGCTTCACCGGGCGCGAGTCGAATTCAGCGACGCTATTGCTCGGCAAGAGCCTCGCGTAGTAGTGGGAGGTTTCCGATGACCGAACTTCGTCGCTGGCTCGACACGGGCAACGCCCCGCCGGACGTGCTCGATTTGCTCAAAGATGCAAGGCCCCCGCGACCTCTAGACGCGCCAACTCGGATACGTTCCAGGGTTCGCTTGAGCGCTCTAACTGCGGTTCCCGCCGCTGCCAGCGTCATGTTTTGGATCAAGGGCGCGGCGCTCGGTGCCATTCTAGGTGGGGCAGTAGCTGCTCTTGTGTACTTGCCTCGCTTGCATTCAAAATCGACGGCAAAAAGTCCTGAAATCTCAGCGCCCAAATCGTCCGTGCAAAGTGCAGTAGTTGCAAACCCAGTTCTGGAAAAGGCAGACGCCGGTGTACTCGCTGAGGCACCCGTGCCGTCGTCGGCCCCGTCTGCAAACGTCCCCGTGCCAACTCACTCGGCGTATGTCGCACCGACTCAAAATTCGTCGACTCCGGCCAATCTTGCAAGGGAGACTCAGTTGCTGGAACGCGCACGCCAGTCATTGGGCAGCAACCCAAGTCGCGCCTTAAGCGAGTTGGCTCAGCATCAACGCGAGTTCCCGAACGGCGCGCTCCAGCTCGAACGGGAATTCCTCGCGGTTGACGCACTACTTCGGCTCGGACGACGCGCAGAAGCTAAGAAGCGTGCCACCCAATTGCGTGCTCGCGCTCCCGGAAGTATCTATGACCGACGGATATCGCAATTGTTCGGCGAATAGTCACTAAGAGCTATCAGCTATCAGCTATCAGCTAGCAGGATTTCAACATTCCGGCTGACAGCTGACAGCTGA
>PMCK01000282.1 GCA_003154095.1 Myxococcales bacterium
CCCGCCGCCAAGCTGGTCTACGGCGGTTCGTGGTCGCACAAGAACGGCCAGGGCATGTACAATTACCAGCGATCGATCTCGAGTGGCGGGGCGGGAGCGACACTCAAGTATACCTTTGCGGGCACAGGCCTCGACATTCTCGGGCCCAACGACGGTTCCGCGAAGGTCGAGGTCACGGTGGATGGCCAAGTCACTAGCGCCTCCGCCAGCACCTCGGCGTCCGCTGAGTTTTGCCAGACGTTTACTTTGCGAGGGTTAACAAACGGCTCGCATACGGTACAAGTCAATGTGCTGAGCGGTACGTTGATCGTGGACGCGGTTGGAGTCGTAGCCGCGCCGATTCCGTAGATACGTTGACTGCAAGCGGTGATCATCGTGGCAGCGCCGTGGCGTTCAAAGGTGCAACACAGTTAGTGCTGGAACACCCGAACGTAATCTACGAGCAGACCCCGTGTGGTGCCAAAACTTAGCTTGGCCAAATCACCTCTGATTCTCGCCATTTAGCAGGTAATGGCAAGCCCCAAATTTCGACCCGAGTTGCGAGTGTGCTCGGCCTGATGCAGGGCATATTACTTCAGTTTATCGTCACCATTCTGGCCGGTTGGGTTCACCGCGGTCAGCAACAGGTGGTCGATTAGCTCATTGAGGAAAACCGTGTCCTGCGTGAGCAACTTGGGAAGAGGCGCTTACGCCTGACCAATGAACAACGTCGAAGACTTGCGGTCAAAGCCAAATCTCTAGGTCGGTCAGCCTTGCACGGGATCGCCTGCATCGTAACGCCGGATACTTTGATGCGTTGGTATCGCAATCTCGTCGCCAAGAAGTACGACGGCTCCTCAGATCAAATGCAGGGAACGACTTGGTGGAGTGCTGAACTACTACTATCGAGACGCCGCATGAATTTGGCTCATTCGAATATTGGCACCTGACGAGCAACCGCCGAAAGCATGTGATCAGGTGGTGTGGTGTTTAGTGCCGCCGCCAGCCATTAGTCTCGCAATCCCACGTCGCATCCAGTTCCCCCGCGAGCACCGGATTTAGGAATGCCTGTGCCGCGCGAGTTACGTCGGCGAGGGTGCGCCATGCAAGTTCATTTTCTTGGGCCATTGCTACGTAGTGTTTTTCCCACGTGGGTGTCGGCTCGGGGAGCCTCTCGGGGACCAGGTGTGTATTGCGAAACTTGAAAGTTTTATCGAAGGCTTCTCGTAGACGCTTCGCCGCTAAATTCTGCGCAGTCGAAAGAAGCGCAATATCTGGAAGGTCCTTCACCCGTGAATTTGGGTGGGGTCGCGGCATTGTGTATGCGTGTAGTTTCTCGGCTATGTGCGTTTCGATCGGGTACAGTCGAAGCGTTGGGGGCGCAATTCCAGCGAAGTCAAGAACGTCTTCGGCGTGTACTATTTCTGGCTCACCAAGTATTGGATCGCCGAAAGTGACATCTACACCAAAAAATTGCCCGTATATCTTCCCAGCTAGTTTGCACTCAGCGCGGAAGCGGTGCCCTGTGTATCGCATGCCGTCGTTTTGAATATCGGGGTGGTCATTGTCGGGAACGACCTCAAAAGTCATGAAGTCCCCAAGATCGAACCGCCCGGCCTCTTGCAGCCTCTCTAGAACTTCGTTCGGAGAGCCCATCATGTGCAGGTCCACATCTTTAGTAGTCCGCGCGTGCCCCAGCCGTAGCTCTAACACTAGGCCACCTTTGAGCATTGCCGCGTCGCCGATTACAGCAACAATACGCGCAAGGAATCTGTCAAACACCAGAAGTTGGCGCTTGCGCGCAATCAGGGCGCCGCTCTTGGCGGCCGTTCGTAGTCGGTCCTCAAGGGCAGCCTTGAACGCCGCTGGCGTTGCATATGTGTGAACTGTCACGCTGCGCGCTCACCAAAAGGCTTTAGCGCTTCATTGACGTCATCTAGCTGTGCCTTTGCAACCAGGCCTCGGCGTACCGCTTGCTGTGCGGCTTGCTGTAGTAGGTCCGGGGATAGTCCGTCATGGGCGCAGTCAACTAGAGACCGCCCTGGACTCGTTATCGGCACGGCCTCAAACCACGAGCGATCTTGCTGTGACACGTCTGCATAGTGCAGCACGATACCCTCAGGTACTCGAAGGCGCCGTTTTCTCCACGCAAGCGGAAGTGTAAGATGCACCTTGGAAGGTAGCGCGTCTGAAAGTCCGTGGAGGGAAAGGGCCGTCTGATGCGAGACGACGCCAACCAGATCCGACCAAAGCCACGCGGCGACTAGTTCCTCATGATCGACGGCAGGAAAGTGCACAAGTCGATATATTCCGTGAAGGACACGGGCGACGCGCCCTCTGTGAACGTAATGAACGAGAAGCTGAGGGGAATACCCCGCTTCGGCCGCTTGCCGGGTAGTGAATAGCCCCTCTTGACCCACTGCCGTCTTAAAGAGGTGGTTCCAGTCCGGTCGATGGGGTGACGCAGTGAACATGCTCAAAACTTAAAGCACCTTTTAGTTTAGTGCAAGGCGCAATTGTCATGATATGAAACGGCCGGGCCGAATTTATAGAATTCATCGGGAAATGTAACCATTAGCCCGGACGCCTCGTCGGACCAGTCCTTGATCCAGCCTGTCTTTCGTCCGTCAATGTCGTGGCCAGGTGTTTCAACTCCCAGCGCAATTGGGCAACCCCAAAAGCGAGCCCGCGGCACCTCGCGGGCCAACGACGCAAGCTCCGCGTCAAGGCCCTCCAGAGTGACAGCGGCATCCGCTAACACGTGTGCGTCAATCGTGACTTTGCGGGGCGTGTACTTAGTAGTGGTCGGCGCTTTCGAGCGGTCCACTATATCGAACGATTTCATGATACATAAGCTCGTTTCCTAAGCGAGAGGGTCAGGCCACATCCCGCCGACCGCCATGCGAAGGGCGGGACACTATACGCAATCCTAAGTGGTACACTTCAGATCGATCGCGGGAATAGGGAACTAGGGTGCCATTGGCAATCAAAGCCAAGCTTCCGCGATTTCCAAAAGTTGGTCGCAAAGTACCGAACCCAATACACAGGGGCGAGCTTGATTCGGTTCTTGCAGTTGCTTCGCCTACTTCGCGGTTGGCATTCTCGCTTGCCGCGTTCGCGGGACTTCGCCGCAGTGAAGTGCCCGGCCTTCGGTGGTCGGGCGTAGACCTGAAAGGGAATACAATCACAGTGCGCCGTGCCATTACGCGGGGTGAGGAAACAACCCCCAAGTCTGGCGACCATCGTGTCATCCCGATAGCCGAACCCCTTCGGTTACTCCTTGGAAGTGCAGCCACTACAAAAAAGAACCCATGGGCGTCAGTGGCGCTCACGACGCACGGCAAGGCTTGGGGCGAGTTCGGCCTCAACCAGGCATTCAAACGAGCCCAAAAGCGGGCAGGGCACAGTGGCTGGTGCTTTCACGACCTCCGGCACTTCTTCGCAACGGAGTTGTTTCGGAAGGGCGTGCCCGCACCCGTGGTTCAGCAACTGCTGGGCCACGCCGATCTTGCAACGACTCAGAGGTATTGCGACATGGTTGCAAGTGACTTACGAGCGGCAATTGCCACCTTTTCGGGTCCTAGCGACCTGAGAAAGGAGGGTGTATGATAGGGACTATGACGCCGCCAAGGTCAACGTCAGCCGCCCCCATGGTTCCCGAGCCGCTTCAGCCGCTCGTGAAGCAACTCGCAGAGTTGAACGCGGATGATCTGGACCTTGTGATTAGGGCTGCCCGTTCACAGGTCCGGCCGCGAGAGCTTCGGACGGTCTCTTGGGAATCGCTGAACGAGCTGAAAGGTATCGTCGCTTGGGGTGGCAATGCCGACGAGGACTGCAAGGCACTTTACGATGGCTAAGATGGTCCTCGATGCCAACGTGATTGTTGGCTGGCTCGATCAGTCTGATTCGCTGAATGCTCGGGCAATGAAGTTGCTCGACAATATCCACTCGGCAGGTGATTCTTACTTGCTGTTGGACTTCATCGTTTCAGAAGCCGTTTCGGTGATGTGTCGTCGGGCCTGCCAACGCAAGAGCAATGCACCGGATCTGCCGGGAATCCTTGAGAAGGTAAAACGACTGTTCCAGCGCAAGCGCCGCGTCAGATAAAAATCTTCACTTCGTCGATGTGTAAGCGAAAAATCGCCTGTTTGCATGTCGACCTCTGTGAAGGTACTGATATGCTCGGCTTCGTGACGGCTCCAGAACTGCAACTGAGCGCGCCTAATCTTAGGGTGGGACAATGGGATTTGGCGCGCGATTTGGCGCAACTGGAGCGTGTTCTGTCCGTCGGTGCCGATGAGGCTGCGGTGATTTATTGTGGGCGGATTCTGGATGTTGTTTCGGCCCATGCGGCTTCCTTGGCGACAGGAGAATCGGCGCTGCAGTCATATTCCAATTTGACGCGGCTTGCGGATTTGGGATTGCTGGCGCCTGGCACGGCTGCGTTGTTGCATGCATTGCGTCGGCTTGCCAACTGCGTTCGACATGCGGCATCGTCGTTGGCTCCCCCGGATACGGCAGTAGCTCTGGTATTGCTCGAACGGCTGTTGAACTGGTATTTCACGCGTTGTCTCGTGGGACCGAGGGACCTTGGCGTGCGGCTCGTCGAATTTTCGCTGGGGGACGACTCGCTACGCCAATTACTGCAATTGCTCGATGACGACCACCCCCCGCTCGATGAATTGGCACAACATTGGAAGAGTCAGAATGTTTGGATGGTGTCTCCGGTTCCGGGCGCACTGTACGCAGAACGATTGTTAGCTGTGCGGGATTTGCCCAATGCTCTTTCCATCTTGTCTACAATGCTGGACAGTTTTCCCGGTGATATTCGATTGCGTCAGCTTCAGGCTCTTGGGTTGCGCGTCCAAGGAAGGCTCGACGAGGCGCTTGCGCAGCTCGAGACGTTGAATGGTGAGGCACCCAATGATCCTGAGACGCTGGGAATTTTGGGAGGCACGATGAAGCGATTGTGGGTAGTGGACGAACGCTGGCAAAATTTGCCTCGGGGCCGGCAAGACGTTCTGATTCAGGCGGCTCGCATTTATTACGACGCCTGGTGCCGTTCGGGGCGATCGCATACCTATACGGGTATCAACGCGGCGAGTTTAGCTCTGGTGACGGGAAAGACGAAGCGTTCTCGGGAGATTGCAGGGCGCATTTTGCAACTTTTCGAAGGGCGCCAGCGGTTATCGCTTCGTGTTGCCGTAATGCCGTTTTCGGACTACTGGGACCGTGTCACGCACGCCGAAGCGATGCTGCTCTTGGGTCGCGTGGACTTAGCTCGCATTGAATATCGGAATGCCATGGCTGTGTACGCTGATCGACCCCGCGACATCGAGAGCACGCGCGAACAACTGACCTGGCTGTTGCCGGCCTTGAATTTCGGCGGTACTTTAGCCACGTTTCTGGACGAAATGCCACCCAGACCTACAATTGGTCTCCAAGAAGAGTCGCCTCCAATGACCTATTTGCCTCGGCCTTTTGACACGAAAGGTATAAAGCTCACAGACGATTTGCTTGAACTCTTGGAGCGTCTTGCCGAGCACAATCACGATGTTTGGGCCACTCAAAGGATTGCCGACGGATGGATCTATGGCAAGAAACGCGACGATGGCAAGAAGGAGCACCCTGATCTCATTGCCTATTCGGAATTGACCGAGGAGGAAAAGGTGTATGATCGCAACAGCGTCAGAACCACGCTGCAAGCGATCCTCGCCATGGGTTACCGGATCGTTCGATAAGGACTTGTTCCTGGCAAGGCAATGCAGGGAGCCAAATGTGGCTCCCTGCCGTCGATTCGACTTAGCTATTTCCTTGATTACTCGGGGCAACCCTGAACAATTGCTTCGTATATCCATCCATGCGTAATATCGCAATTGTTTAATGAGTAGCGCACCTTGCTGGCAGTGACGGGACCAATATCATGCTCGGTTGGCGTTGAGCCAACAGGGCAGGTGTCCGCCAACATAAAGTCGTGCTCGGTCGTGGTGGAGAACTTTTCGCTCCACACGCCTTTCGAGTACACTTCAATTTTGGCAGTGTTTGGCACATGTTCCAGGCCGTGGTGATAGATATCGATGATGCCCGTGAGTTGCCGGTCATGCCCGAAATCCAAAGTTAATTGCCGCCAGCCGCAAGCCTCGCCCATGTATTGATTAATTCCTCCCGTAAATGCCAATCCGTGTGGCCATTCACTATAGCAAGTGAGTCCATCGACGACCTCTTGAGGGTACGAGCCTCCTCCCCAGCCGGCATCGGATTCGGCTGTTGAAGCACCAATTGCGATGTCCACTGGAACACATAGCGGCATGTTCCCAGCGTCTTCCCAATTGGCGCTGACAGCAATTTGTCCATTGCGTTTCATAGCCAACGTGACATTGGCCGGAACCGTTGAGTTGACGGTTACGGTGACCGGATCGCTAACGTAATCGGCATTCGTGGTCGGTGTGACTTGACTGCAGGCGACGCTGTATGCGGTACCTGTGAAAGTCACGGAACCAACTGGAAGGCGTGACAATGCTTCGGTCACCGTACTAGACGGAATTTGCAGATTGATATCACGTGTCTCGCTGCGGCTCGTGCCCGTGGCAACAACACGCAGGCAGGCAATGTTAGTCGGGGCACCCTGTAGATGCAGAACTGCCGATCCTGTATTCTCTTCGATGCTATCGCTCGGTCCGCCACCTCCACAACCGGTGGTGCCTAGTGACGCGGCAGTGATGCCGGCAAAAAGGGCCGGAACTTTGGCAAACATCCAATTCATCTGAACCTCCGTAGATTTGGCCGCCGGGGAAGCCGAACCATTCGGTGCCTTGGCGGTCACGGGGTCTGGACGTGCATTCTTGGGTAAATCTGACAAGAAATAATCTTGTCGCCCGGATGCGCAACTGCACCGCCGGTGCTTAAGGTCCGGAGCCCAGCCAAAACGCAACCTCTGACCAGGACTTTGGACGTTGTAGCAGCAACGTCTACGGCACGAGGGGAAGCTTCGATTGCCCCGCGAGATCTGGTCAAGGGCGACGATTGGGCGTTGTCCTATTGGCAATTCACAGCTCAGCGTCTATTGTTCCAACTTCCAAATGCCCAGACACGAAGAGAGTCCTCCCGCGCCGCCGGATAGTCCCGGATTGCAGGCTACTCGGATGGCGGATTTGTGGCTCGCCGATGACACTATCCGCAATGCAATTGCCACGGCAGTTCGCTATGAAGTGGAACGTTGGCACGCATCGGGACACTCGGAGGTTGATGCGGATGATGTTACGCAAGAGGTTTTTGAAAAATTTCGTGGCACGCCGCCGAACAATTTGGACAATGCCGATAACCGTGTCGCCTTATTGCATGGTTGGACCACAACTACCGCCCGACGCGCTATTATCGACTCAAAGCGCCCTCTGTCCGAAAAGCGGACTTCACCTGCGGATCTGGACGACATAGTCGCTATGGCGGCTGGGGATAGCCCCGTAGCGCTTCACGAGTACGAAATCCTATTGCGAATGTATACGAAGATTTTGCGGGAGCACTATGTACCAGGGCTTGGGATACTTAGAGCGGTGGTCGCCGGGATGGAAGCTACCGGTGAAATCGCGGACTTTCTTGGTATTACAGTCGACAATTACTACCAAATTCGGTCGAGCATGCGAAAGTCTATTGGCGATCACTTGTCAGATTTTGATGAGCCTGAACGTCCTTCCGATCAACCAGACGACATCAAACAATCTGGCCCGGTGAAGGCGAAAGGATCACGCCGATGACTTCGTCTACCCTTTCGCCTCGTGAGCAGGCTCTCCAGACCGCGCGCTCAATGTTGATGCAAACCACATCCCGCC
>PMCK01000364.1:0-3073 GCA_003154095.1 Myxococcales bacterium
TGGGAAGGCCCAGCAAATGGGTGAGCGGGGTCGTGTGAAAGCAGCCTACGGGTTTAGCTGGGACGTGATTGCAAACCAGACGGAAGCATCGTATCGAGAAATTCTCTAATCGCGCTGCGCGTATCGCAAAGTGCTAGTCGCCAATTATGCAGTGGGGTCGATATCAGTGTGTCAATACGCGGATATTTGACCTTTCAATGAATTCTTTTGTTTTCGTCGTCACTTGAACAATATGCTCCTCGATTCATACGGGCGGGGAATGGCGAGCTGACAACGATAGAGTGAATCTAGACATCGTGCTCCGATATTCGAATCGAACGTTCGGCAATTTCACGACCGTAGTCAGTCCAAATGCCTTCCCCCCAATAACGGTAACATGATGTTTCCGCTGTTAGTAAATGAAACAGCGCGTTTCGGTAGCGCGAATCATTTGACGGGATCTTGTTTAGGAATTTCTCCGAGAAAAGCACGCTGGCTCGTTCCATTGGCCGCAGTACGTGATCATATCCGCGAACCCAAGAAATGTTATTTGTCCATGAACCCCCTTCGACATGAAACCGGTGGTCCTCTCGCTTGAGCTCATCAATGACTTGGGTGAGCCTTTCCGAACCAGTCCCGGCCTTGTAGCGTTCCCAAATCCGCCCCTGGAAAAGTGGTTGAATAGCTGGGAATTTTTCTTCTGTCAGCCCCAAGGATTCCAAGTAGTCGAGGTACTCCGACACGTTCAATGGGGGCACGTCGGACCCGCTTGCTTCGCGCATGGCGTCCATGAATTTCGGAGGAAACTCGTTCATCATGACACCGCCATTTTCGCCGTCGGCTATTTGAGTCACGAGGCGTGGTATTCGTGTCCCATTGAGCTCGGCTGCACCAACGCTCATTGCCTCGTAATAGGGTTGCATTTGCGCGACGAGTTTAGTGTCACTGCCCTGCGTCTTTATGATTGCGATGATTGAAGTGGTTTCGCCATCACTGTTTCGGACAATGAGTCGGTGTGGTATGTGTTTTTCTTGAAGTCCGCCGCCGTTATCGACCCGTTCGACCGTATGCTCCTGCACCAAGACCCAACGGTATCCGGCGTCGCGCAACGTCTTCACGAATGCAAAGGCGACGTCCGGATGATTGGGTAACGCCATTTCCGATGGCGAGAAGCCGCGCAAACGCTCCAGTGCTTCCGTCCCAAATAGCGCCGCAAAGTGCTGCTGGAAAGCGGCGACATGGAGTCTGAAATCTTGAACTGGCGTAGATGGGGCAACTGCGTGTCCCCAAGGTGCTCCGAGCCATTCAACACAGCGAGCGTAGTCAGGATTCTTGGCCAAAGGCACGAGGGCATCAAATACATCGTTCAATCCCATGTCGCGCAGACCGTGAAACAACGTGCCTGAGTACTCCAACATAATACGAGGCTGCTTTCCCTCGTTCACCAACGTTGGGATGAATTCACCCATTCGTTTATAACACCAGTGAAACACCGAAGCATTGTGGTTGTCCCCGATTTGCGGGTTGTCCATCATATGTTTCAAATTGCTGATTATGCGCGCTGTATGAAGTTCCCCGCCACCTGCCGGTATTAATGGTTGGTGCATATGCAACGCACAAGCAAAGCCTGCGCGAATGCGACCAAAATCAATTCTGCTAGACGTGTGCAGCGGCGTGCGAGCTCGTTGCATCGCGGATTGAATTGCCTTTTCGTTACCAGAAATGTTGAGAATCCCGTCTACGTACTCAGGCAGGGCATCGATCATGTGCGGATTCTAGCGGCATTGGGGGGTTTGTGCGCCCCCGTAATTTTCCGCCGCTGTACCTAATTTTGGATGCGACGAAACGATGAACTGCGAACCTTCGGTGACTGGGGGCATCATGGTGCCCCGTTGACTCTTACAAGTAGCTGAAATGATTTGGCTTGTTGCTGCGGTGGGTCGCGCTCCCGGCGGACGATTGACAGCCTGGGTTTACAGGCACTGTCCCCATCTTTGGGTTGACAAGTGCTGACTTCTGACTCATTTAACAATCGGTACCAAATAGGTACTGATTATAAAATGCTAAGGATTACAAGACTTTCAGACTATGCGGTAGCCATACTGGGCCAGTTGGCCAATTCTGACACTGCGGTCAACACGGCCAAGGAGCTGGCGGCGCGGACCGGTCTTCCACAGCCTGCAGTCAGCAAGATTTTGAAAAACCTGGCGCGGTCGAAGCTTGTAGCTTCACATCGAGGCGTGCAGGGCGGATATCGGTTGGCGCGTGATCCGTCACTTGTGAGCGTTGCTGATGTAATCGAGGCCGTTGAGGGCCCCGTGGCGCTTACTGAATGTGGCGATAATTCGGACACGTCATGTGAGTTTGTCGGCCATTGCTCCGTGCAAGCCAACTGGCTTCGCATCAACCAGGTTGTCAGACGGGCGCTCTCCAATGTGAGCGTGGAAGATATGATTCTTCCGCCGCGTGCGGAACGGCTAATTCAGTTGCGTCGTACTTCGAAGTCGGACGCGGCAAGTGAGCGAAGCGTTGTTGCCCGCAGGGATGCCTCGCAATTTAGTGATATTCGGTAGGTTGTTATGACGAATTCCAGTGAATCCATCGACCAGTTGGTGCGCCGCGAATACTCGGCGGGTTGGACGACAGAAATCGAGCAAGACTCATTTCCACCTGGGCTCAATGAAGATGTTGTGCGTCGGATTTCTGCCAAGAAGCAGGAACCCGAATGGTTGGTGGATTTTAGACTCAAATCCTACAGGCATTGGCTGACAATGCCGCTGCCTGACTGGGCCAAGGTTCATTATCCACCGGTCGACTATCAGGCCATTACGTATTTCGCGGCTCCAAAGGGCAAGGGCGACGGTCCCAAGAGTCTCGACGAAGTCGATCCTGAATTGTTGCGAACCTACGAGAAATTGGGCGTTCCACTGCACGAACGGGCCGTATTGGCTGGCGTTGCCGTTGATGCGGTGTTCGACAGCGTCAGCGTTGCGACAACGTTCAAGGCGCGCCTTGCCGAAATGGGTATCATTTTTTGTTCCTTTTCTGAAGCTGTGCGCGAACATCCCGAATTAGTTCGGCGTTACTTGGGAAC
>PMCK01000364.1:3084-3302 GCA_003154095.1 Myxococcales bacterium
GCCGCTAACAGCGGTCAATTTGAGCGAACCCTGATCGTGGCCGATGACGACTCGTATGTCAGCTATCTCGAGGGTTGTACGGCGCCCAAGCGTGACGAAAATCAACTGCATGCCGCAATCGTCGAGTTGGTTGCGCTCGATCGCGCTGAAATCAAGTATTCTACAGTGCAGAATTGGTACCCTGGAGACGCGGAAGGGCGAGGGGGCATATACAATTT
>PMCK01000364.1:3381-3794 GCA_003154095.1 Myxococcales bacterium
GTCGCCTTAACCAATAATTTCCAGCAGGCCGATACCGGCACCAAAATGATTCACATCGGGAGGAACACCCGTAGCACCATTTTGTCAAAGGGGATAAGCGCGGGTCGAGGTCAGGCAACTTATCGGGGCCTCGTGCGAATCGCCAAAGGAGCATCAGGTTCCAAGAATTTTACACGTTGCGATTCCATGTTGATAGGGAGTCGTTGCGGGGCGCACACGATTCCCTATATAGACGTGCGCAATGCATCCAGCAGCGTCGAGCATGAGGCAACGACCTCGAAGATTCGCGATGACCAGTTGTTCTTCTGCCGTCAGCGAGGCCTAAGTGAAGAGGACGCGGTGGGTCTTATCGTGAACGGCTTTTGTAAGGAAGTGATGAAGGAATTGCCGATGGAGTTCGCAGTCGAGGCCCA
>PMCK01000514.1:0-7372 GCA_003154095.1 Myxococcales bacterium
CAATCCTTGGGGCAAGTCGTCGAGTTTTCGGTTGCAGTGCAAGTGCCATCGCCACAACTCTCGCTGGCGCAATCCTTTGGGCAGGAGGCTGCATTTTCCTGCGCGCTGCAATACCCGTCACCGCAGCTACTGTTCGTACAATCCTTCGGACAGGAAGTTACAGATTCGCGCGAACTACACGTCCCATCACCACAACTGGAGTCGGAGCAATCCGCAGGACATGAATTCGCAGTTTCTTGCGAACTGCAGACTCCATCGCCACAAGCGGTGGAGCTATTTTGCCCCTGTTCCAGTTCCGCCCTCCCACACCCCAAAGCCAATAAGGTTCCCAGAAGAAGCGCGCGCCTCACCCAACAACTAACGACGTTGTCCCGAGCCATAATCTCTCCAAAAGAAGCAATGAATGCACCACCGGCTACTAGAGCGCGGCTCGCTGTATTCTGAATGAATTTTGGAACATTGTGCCAACTTCATTGTCGTTTTCATGTGCCAAACCCGGACATTGCTGTCGGAAATTTCAGTGATACTGAACAAACAGCCACGCCTTTTGGGTTTGCGGGTTCCTGACCAATGGTGGTTGCTTTCCTTACGCCGGCAAACTGAACCCAGTGTGGAATCCATTCTTCCCAGGCCCCTCGTGCCGTCAAACTAGTATTCGCCGAACAACAAACGCATCCGAAAAAGAAAAGTCAACGATCTACGGCGCACAGGGTCGGGGCCGGTGGGATTCCGAGTACCTGCTGCGAATGTCGCGACAACTTTCTTTGGGTTGCTAGCTGCTGCGGGAGTAGCTCGTGTTTTCGAGCAGGATTACGTTCGTTCTCGATCGAGATTCGCCTGCGTTCGTTACGTACACGGCCGGCTTATCGACGATGGGGCAGGCCTTTTCGCAAGCACCGCACCCAATGCAAAGTGATGGATCCACGTGTGGTCGTTGCAGCTTGACCGTAGTCATCGCCAGCTGTTCACCTTTGCCCTGGTAGCGGTCGTCACGTTTAGGAACCGTAACTTCCTCGACCCAGATCGCTTTGGGCGACGTCGGGCAAAATTCCTCGCACACTATGCACGGCGTAGCCATCGCCCAGGGTAGGCAGCGGCCTTGGTCGTACATGGCGGTGCCAATTGAAATTGGCTTTTGCCCAATCCCTAACTTTTCTTTCTCCGTTATCTTCTGAATTGCCCCGGTAGGACAAACCTGTCCGCACAGAACGCAAGAGAACTCGCAATATCCGATGCGCGGAATCAAAATGGGCGTCCACAAGCCCTCAATGCCAGCTTCGAAGAAAGCCGGATGCAGTGCGTTGTTCGGGCAGACTTTCATGCATTCCGAACAGCGTATGCAGCGGTTCAAGAAGTCTCGCTCCTCGACGGACCCCGGTGGCCGAATTACCTTCTCGCTATAGGCCTTGTCGGGCCAATTGGCGATTCGCATGCCGGGCAAGGCAATGGCACCCGCCGCGGCGGATGCAACCATGGTCCGCCGCTGCCAATTGGGCGTTTGCGCCGTGGACTTGCGATTGGGCAAAAAGCCCCACTTGATCACATCCTCGGGGCAAGCTGATTCGCAATTTAGGCAGACGTGGCATTCTTCTTGGCGGTGTTTGACTCCGCCTTGCGGACTGTCAGCGGCCTGGCAATGCACGAGGCACAAATTGCAATCCGTACATTTGGCATGGTCTTTCTTCATGCCAAATAGCGCAAAGCGGGAAAAGATACCCAGAAAGGCTCCGAGCGGACAGAGCGCGCGGCACCAGAATCGCGGAATGATGCGATTCATGAATAGAATTGCAATCAGAGAAAAGACTATCAGCCAAGTTTGGTGATAATATACTTGATTGCTCGTCCACACGTGTCGGGCAAGCTGTTCCTGAATCGAATCACTTGCCGACTGGATTGCGTGAACCCGCGTGGTAGCCACGATGTCGGTCGTTCGAATTCCAATGTACTGCAGAATTGGTATTACGCCGAGACCTATGGCGCGTACCGAAATGCATATGGGATCTAGCAAGCCCCCGATGGCGCTTCCAAACAGCGCCGCGCCCAGAAAGGCCAACAGCAGATAGTATTTCGTAATTTGCCAGGTGTGGGTCTTGTTCGAATTTACTCGCTTATTGCCTCGCAGGTATCGACTGGGGAATATCCATCCAAAGAAATGGTGCAGAGTTCCAAACGGACAGATCCACCCGCAAAACACGCGACCAAAAATCAGGGTGAGTACCATGACCACCCCAGCGATTGCGAGGCCCCGATACAGCGTGTGTGTACTGAGCAAGGTCATCGCTGCGACATAAGGATCCGCGAGAAGAAAGACCTCGACGGGCCATGGCAGGCGCACAGGTTCCGAAGCCCTCGCGCTAAACGTCCCTCGAAAGGCCGTGGCCGCCAGCAACCACAGGAAAAGCGCAATAAATATGAATTGCGACGCTCGGCGCAACCAAACCAGAGCACGAATGATAGGTCTCGCCGGTTTGCCACTACCCGGTCGTTTCGTAGATTTTTTCTGGAATATCCGAGTGAAAGCTGCCGCAAACGTGGCCTCGACGCCGCCACCCGTTGTTGCCGATATCCCTGCGGACTTCGAAGCACTGAGAACCCCGGTTTTGGGTGCAACCGACGTCTCTTGAGAAGTTACGACATTGGTCGAAGGCTGACATAAGACCGGTGCAACGACTTCAGGCATTGCTTCATCAGCACGAACGATGGCATCGATTGCCATTATTTTGCCCAATTGACCCCGCCAAGGAATTGGATGTGGCCAGGGATCGCCACCCATCGCCATCACCGCACTAGCGGCAGCGGGCTCTGCAACCGCGGGCTTTGCCGAATGGCAATCGCAGGTCAATCAAACCTCCACATGGGCAACGTGCTCCCAATCCGCGCTGCCCAGACCTCGCTCCATCGCCAATCGCAAGTAGTCAACGTTACTCGGTTGAACGCCGATTAGTGTGGCCCCGTAGGCGTCCGCCGCAACTGGGTCCAGGCTTGCAATGACTTGAAACATGTCTTTGGCGTCGTCGATGTTTCCGCCTTGTGGACCATTGCGAAGCAGCACGCGTGTAGCGTCAAGCACGGTCAAAGTGGGCCGCATGAATGTGGCTAAATCGGCGATCGAAACATTGATGTTCTGGTGCAAACGATTGCGGCGGCCCCCGAGGAGCCCATACCAGTTCTTCATACCGCCGGTGAACTTTGATAGATTGTGATGTTTGGCCACCGGAACATTGATGACCTTGTCAGCCTCGACCAGGGGCGTATAGATTGGCCAGATATCGAGGACGTCACCACGCATTCGCAAGTCGCGAAACCGGTGGGCAGCGGGTAAAATGACCGTGGCCCCTACCGCGTGAGCCGCACGCCAGATCCCGGAGCGCTGGAAGCATCGATTGGGTTCATTGCACGAAGCGTCGGTGACGATGACTTGCTTTGCCCCCGCATCCAATACGAGTCGGACCAATTCTGCGACAACCAGCGGATTGGTATTCGCGGCGTGAACCGGCAGGCGATCCCAGCCGATGTTCGGCTTTATGGCAACGATGTCGCCGCGGCTTATGAACCGTTTCATGCCGCCCAGAGCGTTGACGGCGCGTCTGACCAGCAGCTCGACTTCTTGGCTGTTCTTTGCGATCGCAAATCTTGGTTCGGACACCCGACTGGCAACGCCAAAATCTCGGATCTGGCGTTCCCCGCGTGCGTGGCTTACGTCATAACCGCCCCGATCGTGAGCCGCTCGGCCAATTAGTCCGACGGCCGCCAGCGCGACTCCGGTTGCTCCGAGCCGCGATAGTAGCTCGCGACGGCTGACATTTTCGGGCATGTCAAGAGTGATGTGCCCGAAAAGTATCGTCCCGTCAACTTTGCCTAAAGACCCCATTTTCTTGCGCAAATGACTGTGGCCCCCAACTCGGGGTATCCAGGCCGCAACCTAGGAACCGGAATTGCCGGGTGCTGCACCTTGCTGGACCCCGGTGAGGGCGCTAAGGTCCGCCTCCCCTGAGTTCAGAGTACCGGGGGCAAAAAGGCGCCATGAAGGACGGCATTCACCCTCAGTATCAGGTTGTCACGGTTCAATGTGCTTGTGGCAACAGCTTTCAGACACGCTCGACCCGCAAAGATCTATCCGTGGACATTTGTAATCAGTGTCATCCATTCTACACGGGTAAACAGCGCCTCGTAGACACGGCGGGTCGAATTGATCGATTCCGCAAGAAGTACGGCCAACCTAGCAAGACCGCGTAGCGCCGCTATTAATGACGGGTGCCTGATGAGGGCGCCGGTGAACATTGAATTGCGTTCGAGTGGATGCCAAGTAAGCAACACGCTGGTTCGTGCTAGTAAGTTGATTCTCATGAGTCGGTCCAAAGGACCCATCAATTCTGATGAATCGCGGCACTAGTTGGATCCTCGCGGTACGCCGTAGGCCAGGTAATGGCTTATTCTGGATTCGACCCTAGCTGGGGTGCTGAGGCAACGAATGGTTCCCGTAGAAAAATTACAAAGTCTTGCGCGCCGGCTGCTTGAGGTGGAGGCGCTCCTCTGCGACATGGCAGTCGTGTCAAACCCGGCGCGATTGAGGGAACTTGGGCGCGAGAGGAGCTCAATTCAGGGTGTAGTTGACGCCTTTCGCGATTGGCAGGACGTCTCGAAGCAAATCGAGGACGATCACGCTGCATTGAACGACCCAGAGTTGGGTGAGTTAGCGAAGGAAGAGTTGCCGGCGCTCGAATCTCGGCAGGCGACCCTCGAGGAGCAAATCGCACTACTGCTATTGCCAAAAGACCCCAATGATGATCGAAACACCCTTTTGGAAGTAAGGGCAGGCACGGGGGGCGAGGAGGCGGCTCTATTCGCGGCGGACTTGCTCCGAATGTATAGCCGCTACGCGGAACGCCGTGGCTGGCGGGTTGAACTCTTGAGTTCGAGCGCTGCGAGTGCGGGTGGTCTCAAAGAAGCAATCGCACTGGTTACGGGAGACCGCGTGTTTTCGTCGCTCAAGCACGAGGCTGGTGTGCATCGAGTCCAGCGCGTGCCCACAACGGAAGCTCAAGGCCGCATTCACACGTCGACGGCAACGGTAGCGGTACTTCCCGAAGCGGATGACGTCGAAGTCGAAATTGACGACAAGGACTTGAGGATTGACATTGCTGCGGCAGGCGGTCCAGGGGGCCAGGGTGTCAACACCACCAACAGTGCCGTGCAGATCACTCACCTTCCGACTGGGCTAATAGTCAAGTGTCAGGATGAGAGAAGTCAGCTCAAGAACAAGTCCCGTGCCCTAAAGATATTGCGCAGTCGCTTGCTCGATCTCGAGCAGCAACGGCAGGCCGATTCAGTGCGCGACGAGCGGCGCACGATGGTCGGCGGTGCGGAACGCTCCGAAAAGATTCGCACCTACAATTTTCCGCAAAATCGCATATCCGATCACAGAATTGGATTGACACTATACGAGCTCGACCGCGTAATTGAGGGTGAACTTGACGGTATTATCAACGCGTTGGTTGCCTGGCATCAAGCCCGGCTCCTTGAAGCCACGAAAGGGCACGATCAAGGATCTGCGTCGTAATGGACCCTGTATCATTGTCCCTGGACGGACTTCTTTGCGCGCTAGTCGTTGCGCCACAGGTTTATGCCCGAAACCGCTTTTTTGAATTGTTCGAACAGCCAGCTTTGCGTAAGGCTCGGCGTAGGGCAAAGCTGGTTCGGGGAATCATTCGGCAACTCGTGGGGATTGCAGGTCGGCGGGGGCAAATTGTCGGCGAGCAAGTCCTGGCCGACGGGCGAGTGCTCATCCGTTTCATCGTGCCCGAACTAAACTTTTCGCGTACATCGGCATTGTCGCAACTGGAAGCCGCCCTGGTCCGTTACGTCGTGTCACGTGCTCGCCACCAGGCGACCAATCCCGATGACCGATTGCGAATTGAACAGGCCTTGGGCGCTCTCGCCGCAGGGCTTCCACGGCCCAATCTCGATGCCGAGTCGCAGACAAATGAATCACCGTCAACCTAAGCTGAACCAGTACTTCGCAATCAGCGTACCCGCGACCCATGAGGGGTTTGAAGTCCTACCCAGCGGACGGAATCTAGCGTGGAAGAAAAAATTCCCGACCGGCCAAGTCCGTACTAGCATTGCTCGTGACATGTCGTTTTCGCTCCCACGTCTCGCACCGCTCTTGCTCGCCATGACTACCGCGTCAGTAGGTTGTGGCGGTTCGAAGCCAGTGGGTGCCAAGCCTGCATCGCACCTGAAGGCGAAAACCGTAGACGAATCGGACAGCGAGAAAACTGAAAGTCCCGGCCCTAATTGCGCGGACGGAACTTGTTTCGCGTGCGGACCCGGAATCTGTATTTCCGGATTTTTCTGCGATGAGTCCTCGGCTCAACCCAACTGTCAATGGCTTTCGAAATGCGGACGCAACACCAACTGTGAATGTTTGAAGGAAACATTCGGCAACAATTGTGTTTGCACCGAACGCAGTGGCGGCATTTACGTTAAATGTTCGACATAACCGCCGGCTCGGACTGCAGTTACTTGGACACGATCGAAACAGAATCAGCATTGGACGCGTTGACGCCACCATCGGGCACGGATATTCCGTGGGCCACCAACATGAAATTCAAAATTGCCCAGTATTCGTCGGGCTTAAGGCTTCCGGCCGATTTCATTGGCATACGCTGGCTAATGTAGCCAAATAGATCCTTCGCCGTATTGAACGGTTCCCTCTTTGGGGCGCCCGCTGGGCGTGCATTTTCCCGAAGTGCCAATTCAGACGGATCCGTGAATGCGGGGTTCCGTGCAAGACTGGATTCCTTTGCATAAACGGGCAAAGCACCAGGACCCATTATGGCTGGCCCGGTCACGCCTTCGCCGCGCTGGCCGTGGCAGCTCGCGCATTGTTGTCCGAATAATTTCCCGCCATCTGCGGCCTTTGCGGATGCGTTGGCAACGCTGGCATCAGACGCACCGCGTGGCGTGGCCGTACAAGCTGCAATGGCCGCGATGCCCAATGAGATCGTGACGACTCGCAAGCGCCTCGTGGCAGAGTTTCGGACAGACATAACCATTTTGGTCCTTTCATACATTTCCAACCACTATTTCCGCCAAATGCAATTGGCAACCTCGCCGCCCTTACCATCACATTTGCTGCTCGAACAAAGAACGCGCGACCGGCCGCCGAGCCCGTCTGGCGTCACAACTAATTCTGATTTTCGATTGGGGGCAGCTCGAAGTCCAGCCCGTCCGGCCACGTATCGTGCGCGACGTAACCGAGCACCCGGCGAGCGGGTTCCATATCGAAGGCAATTTCCGCTCCCCTGCTCGCCGCGTACACGACTGCAAAGTCGATATCCCGCGCCTCGATGGCGCGAACGAAGAACCG
>PMCK01000514.1:7390-7925 GCA_003154095.1 Myxococcales bacterium
TTTTCTGCCCACAATTTGGTAAGACCATAGTGGTTGCCGGGTGAGGCGTCGAAGACACTCGCTGCGGTAACTCCTCGCGATCGTCGAGACAGAACTTGAATGGAGCTGGCCAGCACGACGCGCGAGACCTTTTCTGCTCGCGCTGCATCCATGACATTGAAGAGTCCGACCACATTGGGACCAACTAGCAGCGGGAAGTCCGCGTCATTGGGCTCTGCCGCTAGATGAATTACTGCTCTCACTCCTTGCATGGCCCGAGCAACCGCAACCCGGTCTTCAATATTATCCACTATCATGTCCTCTATGCCGGGGGTCGCGACTCGGTCAAAGCCACGTAGCACGTAGCCGGCTGCAACCAGGTCCGGGTAAATCGCCCGTGCAACGGCACCCGATGAACCGGTTATTAGGACATGGGACATAAGTTATGCAACTTTTGGGTCTTCAGACACGTTGCTACGAAAGAAGCGAAGCCTGCGCATTAGCGTTGCAACCAGCAGTGTGTACAAGGTTCCAAGAACAATATCGACAACCCAGT
>PMCK01000264.1 GCA_003154095.1 Myxococcales bacterium
GCTCGGTCGAAGACGAATTGGCGGTCGAGTAGATCCGGCGCGCAGTTTTCGCGAGCCCCGGTGTTAAGCGAGGGTTAGAGCCCGAATCGGTTTCCCGATCCGTCACCAACGGCACGAATGTTGCTGCACCGATGCGGTGTTGACGGCATTGCTATTGGGCTTCGGGATAGGATTCCTTGGTTCAATTCCCATAGCGGGCCCGACCGCCGTCGTAGTTGTGGACAGCACACTCGCCAATCGGCCTCGGGCAGCCCTCAACGTGGCGATTGGAGCTGCCGTTGCTGAAAGCATATACGCCGCAGCTGCATACTGGGGGTTAACGGCTCTGCTTACGGGATACCCGGTGATAATCCCTGCGACGCGGGTATTTGGAGCTGTCGTTTTGGTCTTACTCGGCGTCTATTTTCTGCGACGACGAATCAAGCCCCATACTTGGGGGTCTCACCCATTGGAGAATCATGACGGTCGCCGGCTGCTCTTTGGCTTTACCATTGCACTATTCAATCCAACCCTGGTAGCTACGTGGGCAGCCGCAGTGGCAGCGGTCAACTCAATGTTCGCCCTCACGCATTCGCGTTTTGACGCGCTGCCCTTTGCACTCGGGGCGGGTCTGGGAATCATTGGATGGTTTTGGTTGCTGGTTCGCCTATTATGTCGCTTTCGCGAACGGGTACAGCCGACAACGCTAAATCACCTGATCCGCACGACTGGGGGAGCACTTGTCGTCGTGGGCGTAACACTAGCGGCTCGCGCGGCCATTCCCGTTCACTAAGCGCAGCGCCTCCCCGTAAGGCCGGCGCCCAGACGATCGACCCCGGTCGGCGAAAGTCTTGTCAACGTGCTTGCGAAGCGGGTAGCCGTCGTCACCGCCGGCCGTGAGCTCGTCATATGCTTCGCCGCCGAGCGCCAGCGCGTGGGGGCCATTGACACCGGCGAGCCGCAGCACTTCTCTGGCACCACTGACCGCGCGCGGCCATTTCAAGCTCGACCCCACCTCGATCGGCCTACGCGGGTTCGACTGCCCCCGGCCCCGCCCAGGTGGGCGCTTTGGAATTCGGCGAGGCCTTAGTTGGGGGTGCAAACGTGCGGGTTGTTTCGGCACGGTGTTGCCAGCCCTTGCAACGGATCGACTCCGTAAAGTGTGAGCCTATAGATCGATCTGCAGGCCGATTTCTACCACTTGCTCTGGCGGAAGACAGAAATGCACCGGAGCCGAGTCGGCGTTGCGCGCCAAGAACGCGAAGAGTTGCTCACTGACTTGGCCCATCTTACCCTCGGAGGTCGCCAAAAACGTCTCTCTACCGACGTAGTAAGTCGTCTTCGCTAAGTCGAGCGGCAGCGCGAAACGCTCGACTGCAAGCCCGAGCGCGCGCGGAACGTCAGGAATGTCCATGAAACCACGGGGGATCACAACACGAAAAAAACCATGGTCCAGTGACTGCGAGCGGATGGTTCCTTCATCTTCCCGCGGGGCGTGCGTCACCTCGACCGCCACCAGTACGACAGTCTCAGGCAGTACGCGAATGCGCTCGACGTGGTGCGCCAGGGCAAGCGGTGTACCCAAACCAGAGCCCGACAAGAAGACCGCGGAACCGGGAATTCTTGCGGCTAATTTGCCATCCAATTCGGACAAGAATTGATCCATCGGCGGGCAGCTCGTCGCTACACGCTCCCGATAAATCCGTCGCCCCGTCTTCCAAGTGAGCATCAATACAAATACGATAACGCCTGCCACAACGGGCACGTAGCCGCCCTCGGTGAATTTGAATAGGTTCGCCACCAAGAACGGAATGTCGAAGCTAAGAAATAGCACGAGCAAAGCGATCGATCGCCACGCTGGCCACCGCCATGTTGTCCGCGTTACCTCGAAATAGACGACCGATGTGAGTGCCATGGTTCCAGTAACGGCAATACCGTATGCTGCAGCGAGCCGACTCGATGCTCGGAACACCAAAACCAGTGTGATGCACGCGCATGCTAGTGCCCAGTTGATCGCAGGAACGTAAATCTGTCCCTCGGTATCCTGCGANNCCAGAGTCCACCCTCCTGCCGGGACCATCGAAAAGAAGGGACTACTCCGGGCGGAGTTGTTCGAAAGCATTAATGCACCTTGTCCGAAATAGCTTAGCACGAGGGCCGGCATGACGAGCGCAAACCAAGCAAGCCGAATCGGACGCGGCCCAAAGTGTCCCATGTCAGCGTACAGCGCTTCGCCACCTGTCACCGAAAGCACGACTGCACCCAGTACCAGGACGCCACGCAACCCATGCCGTGTAAAAAAGTCGATTGCATGCAGAGGAGAGAGGGCCAATAGCACGCTCGGATTCTTCGCAAGGTGGTAGGCACCCAGGCTTCCAATCGTCAGGAACCAAACAACCATCACGGGTCCAAACAAACGCCCGACAGCTTTCGTCCCGCGCTGTTGCAGTGCGAAAAGCGCGAAAAGGATGACACAAGTGAGAGGCACAATCGCCGGCCTTAACAGGGGAGCGCCGACCTCCAAGCCCTCCAGCGCGCTCAATACGGATATCGCTGGAGTAATGATGCCATCACCGTAGAGCAGCGATGCACCAGCGATTACGAGCAGGGCAACCCAGCCGATGCGCCCCGACTGTGTGGTGCGCAAACGGTCGGGAATTAGCGCCAAGAGCGCTAAAATACCCCCTTCCCCATGATTGTCGGCGCACATTACGAAGATGAGGTACTTCACCGTCACGACCATTGTCAGTGACCAGAAAATGAGCGAAAGCACGCCGAGGATATTCGCTGGCGTGGGCACCGCTCCGTGTTCGGGCAGAGTGCACTCATGCAACGTGTAAAGGGGACTCGTTCCGATGTCGCCAAAGACCACGCCCAACGCGGCGAGCGCTAGAACTGCGGCACCAAATCGCCGTCTGTGCGACGAATTGCGTGATTCATGCGAATGGGGCGCGTCCGCCACATTGTTACTCATTGGTGCTTTGACTTACCCCAAGCGCGAATCGGCGCCGTCTGTTAGAGTCGTGCTTTTGAAGCTTCGTCGGCAGGTTCCCAGGGTTGTGCGTTTGGAGAAGTCCCATCGAATTCGCTGCGAGCAAATCTGTCGATGAAGATCTGATAGAATACCGCATCGCGCACCCAGTCCGGTGTCACCAGCGCCGAGGACGACTTCCGATCATCGAGAGGCCAAGAGTCGTCATCCGGTTGCGGCCTGCCAGTAGCAATCTCGCCTTGCGGAACATAGCGAAACCAGTTGTGCGGACGCCCATCGTGTTCCTCGCCCTTCGGGGTAATCCACCAACTTTGGTCAGGCCTGTTGACGCGCAGAGCGTATTCGAAAGAAACGGATGCGTTCACTCTGATGGAGAAGTCGTCGTGACCGTTTGTTTGTTGTTCAAAAATCAATGGTTGTTCTTGCTGGTCATCATCGATCCGGAGCACCAAGCGGGGCTCCTGCGGATAGGCTGATTCGAGTTCCAACTTGAGCAGCACGAACTCATCGTTGATGTCGAACGTTTCGTGATTGTAATGGGGCATATCGCGACTCCGTCTCCGGTTGGTCCGGATTTCAACCGATCCAGTAGCGGATGCGAATCGGGGTCGCGCACGCCCACTGGAGGGGCTGGAATACATTTGGGCTCGCAAGTTCCAGGCCACATCGTGCCGAGGGCTCCAAAAACGAAGCCAACTGCATCAGTGGGTTGAGTGGACCGCGGTTGGCACGTGCGTTGCTGCATATCGGTCACCTTGCCCAATGCCGGAAGAAAGTAGGCCCCACGTACCGCATTCCCTTGCGATGCGCCGGATGATCCACTGCCGGCATTGCGGCAAAGCCTACGTTCCTAGCCGAAGCCTTCTTGACCGAATTTTGCTGCTGCAAGGAAACTGGAGTCCCTACCACTGCGAAGACTGCGCTCACCGATCCATGGCGTTGCGCGAGGCTCAATCCGCAATACGCTTGCGCTCGCACCGGTGACAACCGGTGCATTCTATCAACTTTGCGTCGTAATTATCGAGGATTCTGGCTGTCTGCCGCGATTCCACTTGGACTCACGTGTAATCGGGCGATTGTCGGGACTTCCTTGAACCCACCACCTTCACGCCTCCGCCACGATTGTTGTCGAGAAACTCTTGAAAACGAGCGCGGCGGAAGGAACTACCGTTCTTCATGAACTCCCGATAGACCCCCAACCTCAGTTTTTCCGCCCTATCAAATTCACCTTCGTAGTGGACCCACCGGGGATCTTCGGTAGTACATGTCAACTTCATGAGACTGTCGTTGCAGGCCTCTGGCACGTGAGTCCAATCAATGTACAACTCATTTAATGCGTAAACGCTCACGGGCGAATAGGGGCTAATGTGGGTCGACTGGAACGGCGGCAAGAGAGCGAGCGTGTCGATCCCCTGTCTGGCAAACACATCGCGATACATTCGCCCTAGATCCGTGAACTTGCCAATCCCTGGACGCCGTTCGTCCCGTAGGGCGTAGATTGGCAGCGACATTGAGATATACTTGCGTCGATTGTCCATCCACCATTCAGAATGCTCCTTCTTAATCGGGTGCGGTGAACGAGCGAAAGTCTCCGTGCTCGTGGTCACCGTCTCGGTGGATCCAATGTTCCAGCTAAGAGCTCCAAAAGATTCTGGAACAAAGGATCGCTGGTTCAAGTTGACTGGGCTCGTGGACGTCATGCCGCACCCCTTCGTACCTGTATTAGTCGAACCACTACCGTGATAATCGCTAGCGCCGGCAGAGCGAGAATCAGTCGGCGCATTAAAAGCGAGTCGAGGCTCCACCAAGGGCAGGATACATTCGCGAATGTGATCAACAGTTTTCTCCTGATTGTTTTGGTCCGGACCCCCCAGTGGCTGGTTGTGTTGCAGTTGTCGGAGCACTGCAGCATCTTTCGTGCCGGAATTGCTTCAAGTTCCTGCCTGTTTCACAACCGTGCGGATCCAAAGACGAAGGAGGACCAAAGTTCTTCCACTTCGAGCGCTGGATACCGCCAACTGGCAACAATCATCCACAACTGGTCGCTCGGCTTGTCTTCAAGCAGTGCCGGAAACAGATCGGTAATTTGCAAATTGCCTCGAGTCTTTGCAAAACAGCAAACATAGAAGGTGCCCTCACCACCTCACTGGCGGATATCGAGAATGACTGATGCGTTTCGCATTGAATTCATGTTCGATTCTCAATGACAGCCGCGTTACATGCCACTTTGCCAAGTCCATTCCACTTGGGGCATCGAATCCAGATTCGCCTTGCCTCCCACTCGCACTCGGTGGCGGGCTATTCGAGTGCCGACGGCGGCGCAAAGATGTAATTGCACACAAAGGGCGGGAAACCTGAACGAGTCTGCCTTTAACTGCCGACGGGCCGTCCCCCTGCAGCTTAATGGGGTAGACTGCAGTCGCGATTTGCGATTACGCACCTAATGGATAGGATCCGCATACTAATTGCTGACGACAATGTCCAGTCGGCACTCCTGTTGGGCAACAGCCTAACGCACGAACGCTACTTGTGTGAGGTTGCGCCGAGCGGCGACAAGGTCCTGGACGTCGTTCGACATTTTGCTTGCGACATCGTCATCTGCGATGTGCGAATGGCGGGCATGAGCGAATTCGAGTTGCTGGATCAAATCAAGAATCTTCAGCCGCGTTTGCCCGTGATAGTTGGATCAGATAAAACCTCAATTCTGGAGGCTATCGAAGCGGTCAGGCGCGGTGCTTTTCAATATCTCGAAAAGCCGTTCAATAATGGTGACTTGCTTGGCTTCATCGTCCAAGCGACTGCGAATCTGAGAGGGGGGGGGGCAACGCCCCCACCTCGAAGCATGCCTGTTTTAACCAAAGGTGAACTCGTGCAAGCGAGCCCACTTATGCGAGAGCTCGTTGAGTCCATTTCGCTTGTGGCTCGCTCCAGTGCAGCGGTTCTTATTCTTGGCGAAAGCGGCACGGGAAAGGAACGCGTGGCCCGTGCCATTCACGCTGGTGGTCCTCGTGCCAGTCAGCCATTCGTGGCAGTCAATACATCAGCCATCCCCGAACAGCTTCTCGAGAGTGAAGTGTTCGGGCATGTGCGCGGGTCATTCACGGGAGCCACCCAGTCGCGACGTGGACTTTTGCTCGAGGCCCATAGTGGCACCTTACTGCTCGACGAAATTGGCGATATGCCCATCG
>PMCK01000427.1:0-1177 GCA_003154095.1 Myxococcales bacterium
GTTTGCACAATATTCCGATGGAACCCCGAATGCGTTCGCACTTTCAAATAGTGGCCGAGATTGCTCGCCAACGGAAATCAATAGCGACGCATTTCCAAGATTCTTCCCGAGATTTCGGTGCTCGCGTTCGCTTTGCGAGCCAAGCTCGAGCATCTCGCCCAGCACGAGTACCAGGCGACAATGGTTGTTATTGGCCAGCTCCGTCGCTACGGCAATCGAACTTGCCATGCTAGGTGGATTTGCGTTGTAACAATCGTCGAGAACAATAATGCCTTGATCGAGTACCACTACTTGTAGCCGTCCTGCCTCACCGACGCTTTGACCCAACCAGGCGGATCTTACGTTGCTGCTGCCAATTGTTGCGCCCATTGATTCGGCCGCGGCAATTGCAGCGGCCACCGCCATGGCGCCCGGCTTACCCAACAACTTGCTTTCGAAAGTCAGACTCCCGCCGCCCAATCGCTGGCCGCGCTCCACGACAATCGATATCCTGTCAAATAGGCCAGTGGCTTTGTGCGCGACCTGATAATCCACGCCCAGCTCCGTGCCATACAACACTTGTCGCGCATGCAATGCCCTAGTCGCAATCTGCCGCTTGACACGCAAATCGTCGCCGTTGCCTATGGCTACACCTCCCTGAACCAGCCCGCCAAAGATATCCCCCTCTTCCTGTTCGATGCAGTCAATGTCCCCGAGACCTTCCGTGTGCTCGAGTCCAATCAAAGTCAGAACAGCCACATTGGGCTTACAGATTTCGGCTAACTTAGCGACCTCACCCGGAAAATTGGTCCCAACTTCGACTACTGCGAAGGTATGCGATTCGGTCAAACCAAGTAGTGTCATCGGTACTCCTACTTGGTTGTTGAGGTTTCCGGGCGTTGCATGAATTTTGCCCGGACAAATAGTCTCGAGCAATGCCTGGCACGCTACGCGTGTAGTGGTTTTTCCGGCAGAGCCGGCAACCGCCACCAGCTGACCTCGCCATCGGTTTCGGTGATAGCGTGCGATGTCTAGCAACGCGTTGGAAGTTGATGCCACCTTTAGAACGGGTACCGACAATTCCGGCAATTCGTCTTGATCAACAACTACGGCACTGGCGCCGCCCTCGACAACGTGTCGTAAGAAGGAATGACCATCGAAGCGTTCACCAGGAAGGGCCACGTACAATTTACCAGCA
>PMCK01000427.1:1220-10283 GCA_003154095.1 Myxococcales bacterium
ATGGCGAGAGCTCTGCGCGCCTGGTCACGATCGTCGAAGGGGCGCTTGGTCGTTCCGACAATTTGGTAGGGTTCATGGCCTTTGCCCGCTATCAGCACGACATCGCCAGGTTTCGCGTCCAGTATTGTCTGCTCAATTGCAACGGCTCGATCAAGCACCACTGAGTAGCGTGCTCCTGCCTCTCGAAGCCCGGGTTCTATTGCAGCTGCAATTGCCTCGGGCCTTTCCGTGCGCGGATTGTCGTTAGTCACTATGGCAAAGTCTGCCCAGCTTCCGACGGCAAAGCCCATTTTCGGACGTTTGATGGGGTCCCTATCGCCACCGCAACCAAAAACACAATAGACGCTTCTTTCGGCGAACCGTTTGACCGCCTGGAGGACTCTTTCTAGTGCGTCCGGTGTATGGGCATAATCGACCAGGACGGTGATGTCATCGTTCGATGTTTCGCATCGCTCGAGCCGACCGGGTACACCGAACGAGCCCGAAAAGCCGTTCACCGCGGCGCGCACGTCTACGTCCAAGGCCTGTAGAATTCCGATCGCAACGAGCAGATTCTCGAGATTATGCTCACCCATGAGGCCGGTTTGAAACGGAATGATTAGACCGTTCGCGTTGATCGTCCCCCGAATGCCCTGTGCATCAAGCTTCACGTCCAACGGGTATACGTTGCAGTCCGAATTCCTTCCGACTCGCCACAATTGCTCGGTTCGCGCCGTTTCCGCAAAGTGAGCGCCTGCCGAATTGTCGATATTTATTACCGCGCTGCCTGGCAATAGCTCAACGAACAATCGTTGCTTGGCCGCTGCATAGCGTTCCATATTGCCATGGTGGTCGAGGTGGTCTTGCGTCAAATTGGTGAATGCGGCAATCGCAAATCTTAACGCGTCCACACGCCCCTGGTCCAACGCATGGCTAGATACTTCCATGATAAAGTGGCTGCCGCCGCTGCGGGCCACCCTACCAATGAGCCTCGAAATTTCATCTGCTTCGGGCGTCGTCAGATTACTTTCATTGTCGATATCGCCAAATGTGAAACCGGTCGTTCCGAGCCGCGCGGGCTTCGCCCCCACTGAGACAAGTCCACGTTCGACCAACGCTACAGTCGTTGTCTTGCCGTTGGTGCCTGTAATTCCGACAACAGGCAATTGACGTGACGGATAACCTTGCACGGCTTCTGCTGCAAATGCGGCGGCTCGCCTTGGATCAGTCACACTGATGATTGGCACTGGCAATTGCCTCAAGTTGGCAATGTCTTGGTTCGTCATCACGGCCACTGCACCCCTTTGCACCGCCGAGTCGATAAATGATTGCCCGTCAACGTGCCCTCCCGTACGGGCAACAAACAAATCCCCGATCTTTGCCTTGCGGGAGTCTTGCTCTACATCGAGAACGCGCACCGCGCCTTCGCCGAACAATTGGGCCTCAAATTGCGACAGCACCTGGACGAGATCCGCCAGGTTGAGCCCGCTCGCGGGGCTCGGAATGGGAGAAGTGAGCGCGGTCATGAGGGTGGCTCAAATTGCAGCGATAGCGCCGCCCCTTTCTCGAGCGCTTGACCTGGCGCTGGATCTTGTTTCGACAACAAACCGGTGCCCCGAACTTGCGGAGACAACCCCAAGTCACTCACTTGATGCAACACCTCGCGCATTGGCCAACCAATCATGTCAGGAACCCGCACGAAGCCAGCACCAATTTTGCCTCGAACGACTGATTCTTGGACCTGTTGATGTTCGCCCTGCGATTTGCGAATCACCTCATAGGCAACGTTGGCGGGATCGGGACGCGAGGCAAGTTCGGCCATGCTGACTCGCCGAGTGCTTGGTGGTGTCATCCCATTGTGTTCGAGCACCATTTGAGCAACCCTTCGAAAAACCGGGGCCGCAACGACACCTCCAGCATGATCGACCATAGGCTCATCGACGACGACGGCGACGAGAACGGCCGGGTTATTTGCCGGAACGAAGCCTACGAAGGAAGCCACGAATTTGTCGTCCGAATAGCGCCCAGTTCGTGGATCTGCCTTCTGCGCAGTCGCCGTTTTTCCCGCCACACGATAGCCGGCTATCGTGGCTTCGGTGCCGGTTCCCTCGCCTTCCGTAACGCCAACCATCAACTCGGTCACTTGGGACGCAACGAGCCGAGGGATTACGCGCCGTCTCAGCGTGGGAGCGGCCTCGCGAATCAATTCACCGGTAGCGGCATTCACGCGTTTGATCAACGTCGGTTCCATCAATTCACCGCCGTTGGCGATCGCTGCCGTGGCCAGGGCCAGCTGTAGCGCGGTCACCGTGATTCCTTGTCCGAAAGAAGCCGCGGCCGTCTCGATTTCGACCCAGCCTCGCCCCCGCGGACGCAGCGTTCCAGTCGATTCGCCGGTAACGGGAATGCCCGTCGGTTGCCCAAAACCGAATCGGCGAAGGTATTCGTATAGTCGATCCGAGCCGATTTCCATCCCGATCTTTGCGGCGCAAATGTTGGAAGATAACGCAAGGATCTTCGGGATCGTCAACCATTCAGCAGGGTGAGTATCTCGAATCGTAACCTTGTCGATTCGCATTGCGCCCTTTTCG
Organism: Myxococcales bacterium; assembly: GCA_003154095.1. GTDB lineage: Bacteria > Myxococcota_A > Polyangia > Polyangiales > Polyangiaceae > FEN-1139. The sequence goes on from PMCK01000427.1 coordinate 3,791, forward strand.
CAATACATCTGTTGCGTCGGGGTAATAACGCCAGTGGCTAAGCCCGCCGAAATCGTAAAGATCTTCATCGAAGAGCCCGGCTCGAACGTATCGGCAACGGATCGAACCCGCCTTGCCTGCATGTCGCTGGTCTCGTAGTCATTCGGGTTGTACGAGGGAAAGCTTGCCATGGCCAGGATTTCGCCCGTTTTTGGATCGAGGGCGACGACCGCTCCGTCTTTGGCCTCGAACGTTTGAATCGTCATCGCCAATTCACGTTCGGCGACGAATTGAATCGCTTGGTCGATAGTCAACGCGACATCGTGTCCGGCGAGCGCCGCATCATCCTCGACCGCGTCCGCAAACAGGAGGCGCCCCGTGCGATCCCTGAGGCCCGCCAATTGATCGGGGTGGCCCTGCAATTCTGGGTCTAGTGCCAGCTCGAGCCCGTCCTTGCCGCGACCGTCGGGAGCCACGAATCCGAGCAATGATCCCGCAAGCTCACGACGTGGGTAGTAGCGATGACTCTCACCCTCGACGTTCAGTCCGAGCAAGCGCTGATTGGGATCGCCATTTCCAGACGACAGTAGTCGTATTGCTTCGACTTCGGATGCACCGATTCGGCGCTTGAGCCACACGAATCGGCGCTTTTGCAGGATCTTCCGCTCGACCGTGATCGGGTCGAGACCAAGCGCGGCAGCAATTCGGTTGGCCGCGTCGCGTGCCACGAAAGGTACCCTCGGCGGCGGTACGTCCCGGAGCATTTCCACCGAGTCCATACTGACACTGGGCACCTCGATGCTGACCGCCAAAGCGGTGCCATTTCGGTCATACACGGAACCGCGCTTGGGCTGCACGTTAAGCCGACGTTGACGTTGTCGTTCTGCTAGCTCTCGCCATTGCCCTCCATGCGCAATCATCAGGTCCCAACCGGCAGAAAGGACTAGGCCCAGGCCCAAGGCCAAAAATCCGCAAAGCACGCCCATTCTCAGGCGAATCCACCGCCCACGCGGTCCGGAGAGTTCATTGGTGGTAATCACCGGTGTCACTCCGTCCCTCCGGTGGGTGTTGAGGATTGGCCCTCGGTGTTGCCGTCACCATCTCCGCTGGACCGCGGCAGTGGTCCCATCGAGATGATCCGGTCGGGCGTCGGGGGCGACATCTTGAACAGGGCCTTGGCAACCAATTCAACGCGTCCGGGCGTGCCATTGCTCGCGAGTTCGAGCTCCATGACTCGCTTGATCTCACGCAGGCGAGCGATGCGTCCCTGCGAGCGGCCGAGTGCATACCCCAATTCCAATTCCCGGTTACGCAGCGCAAGGTGCACGACAAATGCGGAGGTGGTGGCAACGACTGCCATCGTCCACAAAGTCAGGAACATGCGCGGCCGTTTCAACGCTCGCTCTCCGGCTCAGGGGGCCAATCCGAATCCGTCGAGATATCAACATCGTCGTCGAACATCATTTCAGGCGCGATTCGCCGAGCGATTCGGAGCTTTGCACTACGCGAGCGGGGGTTATTCGCCTTTTCCTCATCGCTAGGCACAATTGGCTTCGAGGATAATCGTTGCCATTGCGCTCGATTCAACAGTGCCCTTTTTACACGCCGGTCCTCGAGCGAGTGAAAACTGATTACGGCAATTACCCCGTCGATTTTTACCAATGTGATTGCCGCTGCGAGCAACGCATCCAGCTGCTGGAGTTCGCCATTTACTGCGATGCGCAGCGCTTGAAAGGTGCGCGTGGCTGGGTCCAGGCCTCCCACTCGCCGGGGACCCACCGCGCGAACTACCGCTCGCCTCAAGTCGACAGTGGACCGCAGTTCACCACGTTCGAGTGCCTGTTTAATGCACCTGGCAATCCTTCTTGAAGCGCGCTCTTCGCCGTACTCGTAGATTACGTTCGCCAGTTCGTCTTGGTCGAGCCTGCTGATCAATTCGAGCGCCGTCTCGTCGCCCCGCCTATCCATGCGCATGTCGATGGGACCCGCGTGTCGAAAGCTCATCCCGCGCTCCGCTTGATCCAATTGCGGGGTGCTAATGCCAAGATCTGCCACCAAACCATCGATACTTTCGATGTGTCGCGCGCGAAGCTCCTCGGGCATTCGATCGAAAGACGCATGTACGAACTCGACGCGATCGGAGAAGCGCGAAAGGCGCGCACCGGCGGTAGCAAGCGCTTCATCATCGCGATCGAATGCGAGGACACGCGCGCGAGGACACGCCGTCAAGATTGCTTCGCTGTGACCTCCACCGCCCACCGTAGCGTCCACGTAGTGTCCGCCATTAACGGGCGCCAGGGCCTCCACCACTTCGCCGGCCATTACGGTAACGTGATTCATCGGCTCTGGCTCCTCGAGCAAAAGTGCTGCCATCGTCATATCCGAATCGTCTCCATTACGGCCCGTCTAAAGGCCGCCTGTTGCTCATTGGTCATCGAAAGAGCTTCGTCCCATCGGGCTTTGGACCACATCTCTGCGATGCGACCCATGCCCGCCCAGAGCACGTCCTTTTCCAGTTCAGCTTTTTCTCTCAAGTGCTGAGGCACCACGACACGACCTGTGCGGTCCACCTCGCACTCGATGGCAGCTGAAACGTAAAGGCGTCGGAATCGGACTACGTCATCGTCCCAATTGGAAAACTCGGAAATCTTATTTTCGAATCGTTCCCACTCGTCCAATGGGTAAACGTGCAAGCAGGGTTCGAATGGCGCGGGAGTGATGACGAGACATGGGGATGCGGCCGACGCAATCGCTTCGCGATAGCGCGCGGGCAAACTTACGCGTCCTTTGGCGTCAATCGTATGCAGGAACTGGCCGCGGAACATGGGGCTCATCAGTTGGGAATTAGATCCATTATATCCCACTTCATTCCATTCACTGCCCGAAAGTACGGGTCTAGGCCCATCCTGTCAACTCCTGAACAGAAGCCCGACCAAGAAATCTGCTGAATCTAGGACACAAAATGTGCGCTATTTAAACACATGCTTGTGTGTTCAGCTCTATTCCCCTCCGCAGTCCCATTGGGGTGCCCCTAAGGGGATCGAATTCCTCGATAGGTCGTGAGTCGATGCCGCTCAGGCGGGGTCAACTCGATCGCGCAGCGCAGCGAAGGCACCGAGGATTGCCGTCACGGCCGTTTCGCTCCGAAGAACGCGAAAGCCAACTCGGACCTCTCGAAATCCGACTTCGCGAGCTAGTGCGAGTTCCTTGTCGTCGAAACCACCTTCAGGCCCAATGAGGAGAGCCGCGTCGGTTGCGGGCAACCCGACCATTTTGTCGCCGAGCGCGTCATTCGCCCGAGGCGAAAGCAGCCAGCGCTGTCCCGTGAAACCCTCAAGTGCAGTGAGCGCATCTTTGAACCCCAATACGCCGAGGATATTGGGAATATTGCCGCGTTCACTTTGGCGAGCCGCTTGAATGGCTATTTTGCGCCATCGCTCGAGGCGTCCACGAATGTCTTGAGGGCTCGACAGAGCACTGCGCGACGTCGATACGACCCAAATCTCCGTAACATCGAGGGCAGTCGCATCACGCACGATNNCATCGGCCTCGACCACCGTGGCAATTGCCTCGGTTGCCGCCTCGACATCGAAAACCAAGACGCTAGTCCCTGCAGCGGCGCGGTGCACATTGATCAGATAGTGCGTAGCCTCTCTGTCGAGATTCAATTGCCCTGGTTGAAGCGCCGCAACGGGCACTCTCAATAATCTCGATTTGTCGCTCGCCATCCTCCCCTTGATACTTCAACATCCGAATCCGCCAAGCTGTTTCCACCTAGGCGCAGCTATCAGCTATCAGGCTTCAGCAGTCAGCCGGAAATTCAGAATTCCTGACGGCTGATAGCTGATAGCCAGTTCCATCTCAGATACGCGGTTGATAGTAGACTTTGCGTGCGGGCACACTGACAAGCGCTTGCTGGCGCTGTGCCAAAGCCGGAACGAGTTGACAATCCTCGAGCAATAGTCCCGTCAATCGCCCGCCATAAACGCAGCCACTATCCAACCCGGTCGCATGTTCGTGCATTTGAATCCCCACCTGGGCACTATGACCAAAAACGATGTGTGGCGGACCTTTGTACCGGGCGCCCCAAGAAACAGGCCTCACTTGGGGACTGGGTTGCCCTGTATCGTCTAGCGATCGAATATGCGTCAAAACCCAAGGATCTTGCGCCAAAATGGGCACTCCCGGCATCACACCTGCGTGCACTACGCAGGCTTGATGGGCTGAAAGAAACTTATGCAGCGGCATCGCCTTGAGTTGCGTCCAATGTTCTGCATCGAGCGACTGCAGCAGCTGTCGCTGTCCAGCTCCTAGTTTCATCCTTTCTGCGCCAGCCTCGGACTCATGCGCCTGCAGCAATTTCCGCTCGTGATTGCCCTGAACCGATACGGCATTCAGTCGCTGCACCAAGTCCAAGACACCGGACGTATTGGGTCCACGTCCGACCAAATCGCCGACGAATATGATTTGATCGTCACTTCCAATGGCTGCGCGAGCTAACAGATCATTAAGTTCGTCCAGGCACCCATGTACGTCACCGATGATGAACGTTCGCATTTGTAAACTGCCTGGTCCGTGCCAGAGCGACATCCATTAACCAACAACCCGCTTTGGGGCGAGTCCCCTATTCGATATTGCGCGGCTCGGGTGGAGAATGGCCCGAACGGAGTCCGATGCCCGTACGATCGCCGAAACACGGCCTCCTGGCCAATTATCACGTTCACTACAATATTTGATTTTTGGCATACACCCCCATGGACTCGGGGCTGCAAAAGGGAGAGTAGACGGCCCGTTAGATGGCAAAGTCTCCCTAGTTAGCCGAAGATGACGACGAAAGCGCGCGGTGTGCTTGAGCCTTTGCCGGCAAGCGTGTTACTCGTCGCTTCGTGAATCGGTTGAATGAGGAGACACCCCGAATGCCGCTCAGCACTCGTTCCGTGAGCCCAATACTTGTTGCTGCCCTACTTGCTTCCGTTGCCGCATGCGGCAGAGAAGAGGTTAAGTATAAGCCGCGCCAGGCCCCCAAAAATCAGATTACGTTACCAGCGGTTCCAAACGTGCCGCAGACGCCAATCAAGAGAGGTGACGTCTATACGGTTTGGGGCGCAAGCTACTCGCTCCGAAGTCGCGTATTGCACAAAGATATCGCGGACAAGCCTATGACGCTCGAAGGTTACATCGTCGACACGAACTTGCTTCAGGCACCTGAGTGCTCGGTTCACAAGGGTGGCAAGGCCGATCCCGAGAGTTGCAAACCCCCAGTTCCGACGTTCTGGCTCGGTGATGAGAAGACTTCGTCGAAGCAAGAGTCGATTCGCGTAATGGGTTGGGCATCGAACTTCGCGCAGATCTTCGACGCCATTAAGGAAATCGACGAAAAGGGCGATAAGGCAAAACCCCACCAAGACGAGTTCTGGGGCAAAGAGATGCCCGTGCCAATTCCATCCAAAGGCGCAAAGGTTCGGGTCACCGGGCCCTACTCGACAACGTTTACCGGCGCTTCAACTGGAGCGGAAGCCGACCCGATTATGGGCATCGCGACGTACACCAAGATCGAAGTCTTGGAAGAGGCTCCGGAACTCGCAACTCTACCGGGTATCGAGCGCAAGCCGAAAAAAGATAAGTAATATCTTCGGTATTCACTCGACGCGGCGTGCGCTGGCGCAGCCGACGTTCAGCGTCAGCTCAAAGTGAGACGCTGACCAGTACTTGTCGACTGCGTCACGCAAGTACTCGAGCGGCCGTTCGAGGTCGGTGTCGGGAAGACCGGCGCGGATGTCCGGCAATATGAGAAGCCGCCAAACCGGATCTTCGATGAGTGCGCGACCACTGTCGAAGGTAAGTTGAGTGTGTCGAATTTCCACATCGACGTCCCCGAGCCCCACCAATTCGAGTTCGTCTGAAAGAGACTCGATCGTGGGACGGCTCGCCATGACAGCCTCGACGCCCCGAGTGAGATCGCCGTCGTCCGTCTTCAAGGCAAATTCTCTGAATATGTCGCCTATCTCCTGAAAGGATCCGCGCAGCGGCAAGGAAAGCAGTGATTGGCCGCCCACGTAAAGTAGGCGTGCCATTTCAGCCAGCAGGGCACCGCGTTGACCCACCGCGAGATGGGGGTGCAGAGCTAATACGTGGGAAAATACAGCCGTCGGCAGCGGTGCCGGAAGTTCCTTCGCTTGCAAATATTCCAGCGACTCGATGCGAAGCGCATGCGCCTTGTGGCGCGCTAGCTCGAGAACCGAGGGTGAACTATCCACGCCGTAGAGGCTTAGGCCCGGCACTTGTCGCGCCAACTCGGAGTCAGGAAAACCCGTGCGGCAGCCGAGGTGCGCCACACGCGCACCTTCGATACCTAGAAACATTTGGGCCGCCAGATCACCGAACAGCTTTAAATATCGCGGAACAACGAATGTCTCGAACACGGCGGCGTCAGCCACACTGAGGGGTTCGGAAGGAAACACGGAAGCATCCTAGCATTGTCGCCTGAGATTTCGGAATGCCCGCCCGCTCGGCC
>PMCK01000151.1 GCA_003154095.1 Myxococcales bacterium
TAACCGGCAGCAACGATGTTGGCTTGAACCTGGTTCATGATGGCTGCGGTCGCTGCGCCGGTCGTCATCACACCTTCAAAGAAATATCCACGACCATGGTCGCTGTTGTCGCCACCCGTCCCCAAGACGATGGCCCCTTGCTTTTTCATCGTGGTGTAGCCGCTTGGCCGCGCGCCGTCCCACATGGTCGTGAGGTTGCCAGTTTGGGAATTGCCGGCCATAAGCGCGTACGTCCCTCCGGACCTGCCGATGAGAACAGCCGTGACATAGGGATAGGGCACTGACGTATTGCCGGTGTAGGCATTGGTTGATCCGGAGAAGATGCCGTTTTCCAAGTCAGCCATGACCCACGGCCCGCTCCCACCTCCGTGGCCCCAGCCCGCACCGTTACCGAAATAAATGGCCTCCATGGTTGCCGCGCCGTCATCCTTGTCGTCCGTCTCCACGTTGCCATAGTCGAAGCAGCAACCGCTGTTGTAGGCTTGNNGGCGTGCAGCCGCCGTTGTCGTCCGAAGTAACCTTAATCCCGTACACCGAACGACCCCCGAGCTTCAGCGGCAGAGCATTGGCGACCGCTTCGAGATCTTGGTGCTTGCACACCTCCGCACCTCCCTTCGATCTCACGAGGTGATTCGCCTTGCCAGACTGGTCGTAAATGACCGAAATCGTGCACGTCGTGCCTGTGCAAAAGGTGTCTTGTGCCGCGGCGTTGGCCGCGCCCACGCCTGCGAGAAATGCAATGTCCTGAGTCTTACTGTCTGAGGCGCGCCGAACCTGGTAAAGTGGCCCGCTGTAGGTACTGAGCAGTTGGCGCACCGTGCTGTGTGCAGCAACGCACGGTGTGTTGCCGGTCGCGAAGATATCGCAAGGTCCGGTTACACTCGAGCCGCCTCCTGCGGTAGCGCCCCCTGTAGCCGATCCGCCCGCGGCCGCACCGCCGGTAGCAGACGCACCCCCGCTTCGATTCGAACCGCCCGTGCTCGGAGTTCCTCCTGTTGCAACGGCTCCGCCGGTGGAAATCTTGCCGCCCGTTGCGTTGGCACCACCCGTTGCGTTGGCACCACCCGTTGCGTTGGCACCACCCGTCGCGTTAGCGCCGCCCGTGGTTGCTGCACTCCCACCTGTCGGCCTGGCTCCTCCGGTACTCGGAGCACCACCGCTCGAGGGGGGTGCCCCGCCGGTCGCAGCGCCACCCGTGCTCGAGACCTGCCCGCCACTATTCGACAGACCCCCGGTTGCACTCGTTCCGCCCGCGCCCTGTTTGCCCCCAGTCCCCGGGACACCACCCGAACCAGCAATCGTGGCCGTGTTGCCACCGGTGGCGACCGTACCCCCACCGATACCTCCGGATTCGTTACCTGGCTGCCCCGACCCAGAGCATGCCAGCACCAACATATTCACTGTGCACCCCGCCCACATACCAATTTTTCGCAAGTGTTTCTGAGAACTCACGGAAAACTTCACGGGTCGTTTGCCAATCTCGTTCATTTGTTCCTCCAACACAGCGACTGAAGATCAATTCTGATAAATAGGTTCGATTTGACACCCCGCGAACTCAATGGCGCAAAGTGACCCAAGTTCGCTTGGACGTCGATCGCCGTCGCGCCAAGCGGACGGCAAGCAACGATGTGAGGCTCCAAATCCAACCCTGTGCAGTTCTGGTTCTACCGGGGAGCGTGCACCCGCAGCTACCCGAGTTCCCTGAGGTGCCGTTAGCGATGCCCGCGTCGGTTGCTTGATTGCCTCCCGAGCCGAGCGTGGCTGTCGAGCCCCCGGTTGCGTTCAGTATCCCGCCCGTCGCGGCCGCTACCGTTGTGCCTGCTGCGCCACCAGTCGGGCTGCCGCCCATGCCAGGGTTGCTCGTTGCGGCGGAACTCGTACCGCCCGTCGCGTTGATTCCTCCACTACCAGTCCCAAGTAGGGTCGCTCCGCCGGTGGCGTTGATTCCACCTGTGCCGTTGATTCCTCCGGCGCCAACCACGACCGACGTTGCCCCTCCGGTACTGGGGCGGCCACCGGTGGCTAGAGCACCGCCCGTGTTACTGCCGCCCACGGCACTTGACACTACCGACGTGGCGCCGCCCGAACTGACCACGGTGCTGCGCCCGCCAGTGCCATTGCCGCCGTTCGCTCCGCCTGTTGCTGCGGTCGAAGACCTCCCGCCGGTGCTCGTCGAGCCGCCCGTTCCCACTCCGGCGTCAACTCCTGGATCACCATGGAACATCCACCAATTGAAATTGAACAAACTCCCAGAACCACCGGTGAATACGAAGAAGAGGTCATGCACGCCGCTGGCGCCGCTGATGGCACATGACTTTGTAGTCCAAGTCTGTGCGCCGCCAGTACCTGAAACGGCGCAAGTTCCCACGAGCGTACCTGTCTGGCTCTCAAGGCGGACTTCGATGTTCCCGCCAGAGCCCGCCGAGGCAACTCTGACATCAAGGGATGTGGCACCTAGGCCAAAATCTACGCCTTTGACCTTAATGAAGGACCCGTTCTGAACGCTCGTAACATCCATTCCACCGCCGGTGTCGCTGCACACTTCGGTTCGCACCCCAGTCTTCCAGCAATTGTTGTAGTCCTTCAGAGAAGTGCAGGTTCTGGTTCCTCCCGCGGATTCGTAGGCAATGGTCTCGGCTTCCGTCTGAACATACGGGTTTAGATGGCCGATCTGAGCGACACCCGCGATGTCCCACCACGGAAGTTTTGGAATCGTGCCATCGGCATTGTAAGTGAATTGAGCCACGTTGACCGAACGCCTTTCCGAATGCGTGCCGTTCGTCAAGTTTTGGCTCAGGAAATAATTGAAGCCGAAAACATAAGAGTTCCCTTTGTAGTCGACAATTCCCGGATGGTTCCCGGAAGAATTGGAAATGCCGTCCATTACCGAACCCTTGAAAGTCCAGGGTCCGGTGGGGCCACTGCTCATCGCGTGTCCGATGCCCTCTGGACAACAAGTGGAGGCAAAGGCCAAATAGTAGTTGTTCCCACGCCTATAGAACCAGGGGCCTTCCTGGTAGGTCGAAATATCGGCTAACTTCACGACACTACCTGAATAGGAAATCATGTCCGCGTTCAGCTTCACATAGTAAACATGCGGGTTGCCCCAATAGAGGTAGGCCTGCCCGTCGTTGTCGATGAAGACGGTCGGGTCAATGTCATCGCTCGTGCCGGAGCTGACTAACGCTTTCCCGAGGGGATCCTTGAACGGCCCGTATGGGGTGTCCGCGACGGCAACCGCGATCGTCATCCCGCCGCCAGCTCCGGCGATGGGAACGTACAGATAGAACTTTCCGTTCCTCGCGACGGCTTGCGGAGCCCAAGCGTTATTGCCCGCCGCCCAAGGGAATGTGTTGTATGGCGCTCTTACACCCCCGACCATCCCATGATCGGTCCAGTTGACCATGTCCGTCGTTGTGTACAGCATCCAGTTGTACATCACGAAATTGACGGCCGTATCCTCGTCGTGGCTTGTATAGAGATATAACGTATCGTTATATACCATCGGGGCCGGATCGGCGGTGAAGTTCGTTTGTATTATCGGATTGTCTGCAAAGCACACCCTTGCCCAAGAGATTATCGACATTGCAGACAGCGATAGGACGACTAAGAATCGCTTCCTCATCACACATGCCTCCGACCACGTACCGAACCGGACGTCGCGCGTGCGCCAGCCGCGGGCTGCTTTCGAGCCGTTCGAGCGGCCGGTATAGTTCAGTCTCATACACGTTCCTTACGGAGCAATTGTCGCGAGTCGAACGTGATTGTTGCGAAAAAGTCGCATGCCCACATGTCAGCCGAGGGCTCGAAGTCTCTCGCCAGTGCCTCGCCGGAGCCGCTAAACGCTAACAACGCAGCAGCGGGTGCTCGACCCACTTCCGTCGAGAAATCATGACAATCCGACTGCGGATGGGTGCAGTCTTGTCCATCTGGCACAGCGGCACGTGGCTACACGTGCCGTTATGCCAAAAAAAGACAATCCTTCACTGGCTGGGACGAAATCCCATCAGAACTGCGTGATTTTGGTCGCAGTCGGTAACAATTTCGCAAGGTCCGAACAATAGAAGGACATGGCTCGACCGTTGGCGATCCGGTCCATTTCCAGGCCGTGGTTCCGCGTTGCCCGGCGTTTGATCGCTTTCAGCAATGCCGGCCGAGCCCGAAGCGATGGCAGCGCGCGCCGGTGCGGACGTGAGCGGGCACTTTTGCGGGCTGCAGAACCCTTGATGACGCGATGCATCCGCTGCAACTGCTCCATAGGTGAAGTGTGTTAAGATCCAATTCTGCCGCAGTTTGCAATGAGTTACCGAACACCCGCGCACCATTGGTTGGCGCGGTAAACACGAATAGCGCGCCGAAGTTTGCAGACACCTATGTGAAGTACTTTGGTTTCGTGTGGTCGATGGCCCGTTACATGGGCGTCGATGAGACGGCTCTCGACGATGTCGTCCAGGACACTTTCGCGATCGTGTACGAGCGACTTTGCACACTCCAGCGCCCCGAAGCATTGCGCAGTTGGATCTATGGAATTGTGCGACGGGTCGCATGCACTCACCACCGTACGCGACGCAGGGCACTCATTATAACGGGAACTGTGCGTTTGGAATCTGACTTAATTCACCCACAATTGCCCACCCCACAACAACTAACCGAGCGATCGGAGCAAGTAGAGCTGCTCTGGAGTCTCATATCGACACTCGATATGCCAAAGCGCGAGGTCTTTGTGCTCTCGGAACTAGAAGAAATGACTGCTCCCGAAATCGCAAGGGTTACGAATGTGCCGCTCAACACCGTCTACTCGCGGCTGCGTGTTGCTCGTCAGGAGGTGGAAGCAGCGCTTCGTGGGTACATGGCCCGAACACAGAAGCGAGGCAACCCCTGCCCAATCTGAGTCCACAAGTCGAAACCTGTTGGGGCAGACAAGACAGCCGCTGAACCGAGTGAGCAAGACTCTTCGAATGCCTCGGTCCGTAAGGAGGCTCTAGTTTGCGCTAACCACCACCGCCGCGCCGGTGTACGTCACGGCTTTGTCCGGCGTGGCAGTGACGCCCAACCCGTTGCCATGGCTCGCTCCCACCCACACGATGTTGAATGTTCTGCTTGCAAGCATCCCTGTGAAGGAGCCCGTTCTCGCGCCGATGCTTAGCTGCCCGGTGGAGTCGTTCCAGTCGAACGTGATTTGGGCGTACTTGCCCGTTTCGTAGTTGTACGTATCACCCTCATCCTCATAAAGGGTAAACGACCCATTTTGGCCCTTGTAGATGCGGATCTCGAGGGGATCGGCGCTCTGAGTTGCGTACTGAATCATCGGACCCATAGGAACAATCGAGCCGGCTCTCACATACAGCGGTATCTGGCTCAGAGGTGCATTCGCCGTAACTGTGGTTCCACCGGTTGCAGTCGAACCTGTCCAGAAGTCGTACCAGGTCCCTGCGGGAAGATAGACGGATCGAGAGGTCACGCCCGCGGCCGTCACCGGATTGACGAGGATTGCGGGGCCATACATGAACTGATCTTTGATATTGAACACGTTCGTGTCGTTCGGATAATCAAAGATCAGGTGCCGCATGATGGTGTAGCCCTCATTCGTCACCTTGGCCGCCAACGAGTAGAGGTATGGCATCAAGCGATAGTGTAAGTTGTCGACGGCGAGAAGATTCGCCTTGGTGGTGGCATTCCACATGGTGCCGTACAGCTCTCTCGCACCTTGTCCGTGGATCCGGAACTGTGAACAGAAAGCACCGAATTGGAACCAACGCGTGAACAACTCGCTGTTGGCAGCCGACGACCAGTCCACACTCCCCCCCCAATAACCGCCTATATCGGTGGTCCAGTAGGGCATCCCGGCGAGCGCGTAATTGAGCCCGGCGGGGATCTGTTTCACGTAGGTTGCAAAATCACTATTGATATCTCCCGACCAGACGGCGCCGCTGTAGCGCTGTTCGCCCGCGTACGCGCTGCGGGTGAGCACGTAGACGCGCTTGGTGTTTGGCCCGACTTTGCGCCAGCCCTCGTACAGCGCCTTGAGATGCTGCAACGGATAAGCGTTGATGTAGAACGCCCCTTTGCCAAGCACGGTATCGACCGAATGCATGTTGATACTATCCGGATACGCTTGCGGCTCGGTATTGTCGGCCCAGATCGCGTCCCAGCCGTACTTTCCGAGTAACCTGTCGTAGATTTGCTGATACACGAGGGTTCTGGCATTCGCGTTGAACACGTCGTAAAAGTGGTGTGTAGCACCGCTCGGGAACAGCGCGCCGATCGCGTCGAGCGCCTTGTAGTTGTCCTGGTCACCCGCGACGCCCGTGGGCGGGTTGGCCATGTACTGATACTCGGGCCAGATCGAGATCATCCCGTGNNGAACCCCAGGAATACGGGTCCCAATAGTTCCAATCCTGAACGACGACATCGACCGGAATGTTGGCATTGCGGTAGCCGTTAGCGACATTCAAGACTTCGGTTTGGCTCGCGTAGTGATCTTTGGANNGGGACCGTAGAAGAAGTAATAGTCTACCCCCTCGCCACATTCGGATGAATAGCTGGTCGTCGTGCTAGTGCTAGCGAAGTTCGAGGTTGAGTAGTTGTCCCAGAAGATTCCGTACCCCTTGTTGGAGACCATCATCGGAATGTTGATCTGGGTGTTGGCATTGAGCAGCTGCACGGACTTGCCTTTGAGATTCATGTTGCTGTCTTGGTGTTGACCAATACCGTACAGAGCCTCGTTCGCGCCTGAATTGAACGCCGTCTTTATCGCGTAGGTGCTCGTACCTTCGACCGTCGCGGCCGTGGTAGACTTGCTGGATTCCGCGACGATAACGTTGTCGCTCAGGTCGGTGTAGCTGACCACACCCGTACTTTCGACAACCTTGGCCTTCATTCGGGCGGTGGTGATGGTTACCGTTCCCGAGGCCTCGGTAACACAGAAAGGTACCGTGCCCCACGTAGCGGCTACAGACAGAGACGTCTTGGTGGGAATCGTGGAAGCGCTCGTGTACTGAACCCTGAATATATCTTCTTTGCAGACCTGCACTCGCATGCGGCCGGTACCCACCGTGAAGGTCACACCAGTCGAATCGACCGTAAACGCAGTGCTAGTTGGCGGCGTCGAGCAGTTGAGCGAAGTCGATCCCCCTGTGGTGGAAGCTTGGCCACCCGTTGCTTGTCCCCCAACACCGGTTGCGCCACCCGCATTAGTACCGCCTGTACTGGCTGAGCTGCCGCCCGCATTGGTGCCGCCGGTGCGAGCTGAATTGCCACCCGCATTGGTGCCGCCGGTGCGGGCTGAACTGCCACCCGCATTGGCGCCGCCGGTACTGCCTAGAGTGCCGCCCGTGGCGTTGCCTACGGTTCCTCCCGTTTCCAATCGTCCACCCGTTCCGGCGCCTCCAGCACCAACCGTGCCGCCCGTACTCGGGGTGACGGACGAGCCTCCAACCCCGGAACCACCGGTGCTGGTGCTTGTGGCACCGCTTCCTCCGGTCTGGGCTGGGGTACTGATGCCCCCCGTCCCCAATGCTCCACCTACCCCCGAGCTGCCTCCGTCAACGGTTGAACTGCTGCCACCTGACTCGCTGACAGGGTTTCCCGTCCCGCTGCACGCGAGAAGGAGCAGCGCTCCCGTTGGTAATACGCGAAAACCGATCCTCAGTACACGGGGCTTCATGAACTGGTACTGTCTTGAAGGAGCTCTTGTTGTAACGAAAACTGAGTCTGACAAGGATTGATGTCGGTTTGGGATGAAGCTATGAATTCGGGGCGCCTTGGGGCACACGCTTTCGCTGCCGGGATGTGCGCCGGCATGCTTCTGCCGATTGAAGGCCGAGCTGCCACAGGCCAGGTGACAGTGGCCCTTGAATATTCCGCAGTCCCCGATTGTCCAGATGTCAGTTATTTCAAGGCTATTGTCGTCGACCGGCTCGGTGCCGACGCATTTGCGGAAAGCGCCCCCAAGCGCGTCCTCGTGCAGATAACATCGCGCGATCGGACCTTTGAAGGCCGCATGGAATGGCTAGATGCCGAGGGAAACTGGGCGGGAGAGCGCACGTTTCCCGCGCGCAGCAGTGACTGCGAAGATCTCGTCCGCGCCATGGCCTTCACGCTGGTGCTTCAGATTCAGCTTTCGGCTCTCTCCAGCGCGTCACCAAGCACGAGCACCCCGCCGGTGCAAACCGCCCAGACATCGCAGGCGCCAGCCTCTCTGCCCGCGCCGCCCGTGCGCAACTCGCCTGACATCGACCAGCGAAAGCCGCCGATCGAAGTGAGCGAACCGACGCCAAACGCTCGTCACCACCCAGTATTCACCGTCGGTGCGGGCGCATTGATTGGTTTCGGCACTTCGCCCAGCGCAGTTCCGATGGTACGTGTTTTCGGAAGCGTAGCGCGGGCGCATTGGTCCCTGGAGCTTGCCACCGAGGCCAGCTTGCCAACGACCATCCGCCGCGCGGACGGGGCAGGCTTTTCACATCAGGAGGTGTTAGCGAGCGTCGCAGGCTGCGGGACTCTCCAAGCATGGAGCGCGTGTCTGCTCACCAAAGCCGGCGAAATCTGGATTTCTGGCAGGGACATTGACGTTCCAGCTTCAGCTAGGGGGCCTATTCTCGAAACAGGGGTCCGCGCCAGCGGGACACAGCACATCTACCGGCACGCCTATGCATCTGCCCACGCCGATTTCCTCGTGTTGCCGATCAACTGGCAGGTCACTCTGGACCGCAGCGTGGTTTGGACCTCGCCGCGCTTCGCCCAAACGATCGGCCTCGATATCGCGCTCCGGTTTGAGTAGCACTTCGGCTGAATATCCCAGTAGCGACTTTGTACGGCGAGAAACGGCTCGGCAAAAAGATCACAACATAACCGAGCCTACGACAGTTGACAGTTAACGGATACGGAGGGCAGCTTTACGGCTTGACCATTAGGAGTCAAAAGAAGATGATGGATCCCCGGTGCGAATCGTTGGACCAGCACAGCTCAGTCCCTGTTTCGGGCATGTGCGGACAGAGCGCGGCGACCTGTTCCGCAGCTCTGGCGGTTTTTTTCTTCGCAGCCGGTTGCACCGAGACTTTCGACGCAGGTTCGAGTCGCCCACACGGCCTTCTTCCCGTCGATGAGCGCAACCCGCTAGTCTTCGTCAATGATGGTGCTTTCGACAACTGGGGCACTGAATACGCCGTGTTGCTTGCCAACGGCGGAGGGTCGCACCTGGCCGGCCTCATCGTCGGAACCAGCGATCCGTGGCCTGACATCAATGCCAATGTGGCTGGTGCCCGCGATCTGGTTGAAGCGGCACGCAAGAGCAACCTCAAGAACATTCCCGATCCAATCGCGAGCATTGGCGATGTCCTCGCACGGCCGACAAGTGGGGAGATCGACGACACGCAGCCCAACCGCTCCGAGGGTGCGCGCTTTATCGTCGATACCTCTAAGAGCCTCGGACTTTCCTATCGGCCCCTTGTAGTAGCGACGGGCGGACGGCTAACCGACGTGGCCGACGCCTATCTGATCGATCATTCCGTCACGGAACGAGTCGTCGTCGTTGCGTCGATTGGAAGCCTAACCTCATCCGGAGCCGCAATGGGCGCGCCAAACGGGGAAATGGACCCTTGGGCTGACACGATAGTGACGGCCCGCTTTCGCTACGTCCAGGTGAGTGCCCGCTATGACCAACTTACCGACGTCCCGTCATCGCGCCTGTCCGAGCTTCCCACCAACGACTTTGGCACGTGGATCACGAACAAACAATCGGGAATTTGGAGCATTCCTGAAGCGGCCGATCAGGTCGCGGTGGTGGCAGTTGGCATCTCCACTTTCGTTACCGAGGTGGAACGTGTAGCGCCAGTCGGTCCGGCGGACGGCGGCGCAAATAATGAGGGGCCCTCCCTCATTGATCAACCCAACGCAACCGGATGGCTCGTCCGCCAAGTCTCGGGTTCAGCCGCGACCGAGCGCTTCTGGTCGATCCTCCTGAACCCAGCGACCTTCGCACCCTAGTTGCTCCTCGTGACGCAAATTCATTGAACAAAGTGCCGTGCTGCGACAGTAAGGATTGTGATGAACAGGTGATTGCATGGGCCATTTGCGTCTCGTCTCAACCCCTCAGCCCGTGCCAACGCCAGAAAGCGCCTGCGTCCGTGCCTTCGATCGCGAACTCGACTATATCTATGCGACATTGCGCCGGCTCGGAGCAGCCCCGCATGAAGTGGAGGATCTCGCCCAGGACGTGTTCGTCATTCTGCACCGAAACTGGAACTCGGTGGATCTCAACAGTCCGCTTCGCCCATATCTGTTTGGAATTTCGTTTCGCATTGTCTGCGCGCACCGTCGGCGGCGGGCCCGCGAGATCCCCTTCGCAAATTTGGATGGCAACGACGACGGGTTGGGCCCCGAGAGCGCGCTTCAAAGCAAGCAAGCCGTGGAGCTACTGTTGACAGCCCTCGAGGCGTTACCTCTTTCGCGACGGGCCGTCGTCATCATGCATGACCTCGACGAGATTCCGATTGCCGATATCGCTCGACATCTATCCATCACCCGATTCGGGGCCTACGCTAGGCTTAGCAAAGGCCGAAGGGAGTTGGCAGCCGCCGTTCGTCGGTTGCTGAGGGGAAGAACACGCCTATGAACTTCCGCAAGTCTCACCCAAAGAGCGACATGGCCGTGCTGCTGGAACACGGCCGCGTTATTCCACCGATACCGAGCAGCGTGCGCGCTCGATCTCTTGAACGCGCCCGCTCTACGGAGGCGGGGGCTTTTGCGGAGCCCGCCGAAGTACTGCCGGTTGCACGCCGCCGCGCGATGGCGATTACGCTTGCAGCCTCGGTTGCATTTGTCGTCGGCGCTGCTGGCGCAGCTCTCGCGCTTCGAGGTCGAGCCCACAACGAGCCGCGCGTAACGCTGCCCCCGAGCCCGCACCAGGAGGTAGCATCGTGTTCAACCCCAAGCGCTCTACCGCCGGCATCGCAAGTAGCGCCGCAACCGATCGTGGAAACGAAGACTGCACGCCCCGAACCTTCGCTCACCGCGCGAGAATCTTATACCGCGGAGCTTAGTCTGCTGCAGCGCGCCCAAGCTGCGTACACAGATCGAAACTTCGCAACGACCCTGCTCTTGGTGAGCGAGCACGCTCGAAGATTCCCCAATGGCCGCCTCGCCGAAGAGCGAGAGGCCCTGCACGTGAAAGCGCTCATCGGCGCCGGGCGGGAAGTGGAAGCACGCAAAGCGGCTTCGGCATTCGCAGCACGGTTTCCGCGCAGCGCGTTGCTCCCGCGGCTTGGTCACGATTCTAGCAGTGGCAACTGAGAGCACATTCGTCTCGGCGACGTCGGAGGCTTGCCCCCGGCCACTGCATTGATTCCGGACTACTTCCCATACCCAGCAGTGACGATGTTCGACTGAATCGCCTCTTCCGTCGCATCCGATGGGTAACCGGTGACAATCGCCCCTTCGTAGAAGGTTCCCGCGCTGAGGTTGGCCCCGCCACTTGGCTTGCAACAGTCACCGCCGCAGCCGAGGATAAGCGCGCCTTGCTTCTTCATCGGGCTCCATCCTCCGGGCAGGGCACCTTTGTAGTACGTACTCAGGCTGCCGACGGTGGCATCAGCGCCTCTGAGCGCGTATTCCGTCGTTCCGTTGTTCTTCAGCACGGCAGTAACGTAGGCGGCTGTCTGGGTGGGATCGTTCGAATTCTTGCCGTTGTTACCTTGGGCGAAGAGGCCGTATTCGAGATCAGCCATAATCCAAGGACCCGATCCCGCCCCTGAGCCCCAGGCCGTGGTCGTGCTGAAATTGATTGCATCCATGGCACCGGCGCCATCCGCACTTCTGTCGGCTTCACTGTTGCCGTAGTCGAAGCAGCAACCCGAGTTAGCATGTTTGCCGCTCGTCACCATGTACATGCCTTCGGGTTGGCTCCCGGTTGGCATGCCCGACTTGGAACCGTCGTGCCAGTAGCAATTGTTGGGATTGATATAGAGCGAGTAGACCTTGTGGCCACCCACGTTCAGCGACTCGGTGGTCGCCTTAGCGGGAGTGCTCGACGTTGACGCGGGGACCTGAGTCGACCCCTGGTACCATAGGTCGTTTCCCTTCGCAGACTGGTCGTAGACAACGGTGACTACACATGTCGAACCAGCGCAGAACGTATCCTGAGGCGCTGTGTCGGCAATGCCGCCGGCCGTAAGAGTCAAGATGTCCTTCGTTGTGTTGTCAGTGCGCCTAACTTGGTAGAGTTTGCCGTTGTAATTGCCGTAGAGCGCCCGAACCGTGCTGTGTGCGGCAACGCATGGAGTGTTGGCAGCTGCATATATATCGCAGGGTCCAGACTTGGTGGTGCCTGAGGCTGTCGTGCCGCCTGCCGCAGTGACGCCACCGGTGATAGACGCTCCACCCGCGTTGCGCGTGCCGCCCGTGACAGGAGTGCCGCCTGCCGCAGTGACGCCGCCTGTGACAGGAGCTCCGCCCGCCGCAGTGACGCCGCCCGTGACAGGAGCTCCGCCCGCCGCAGTGACGC
>PMCK01000054.1:0-2827 GCA_003154095.1 Myxococcales bacterium
ACCCCCCAGAAGCTACGTATGAGTAGATGTGGTTGAAATCACTCGGTGCTAAATGCACTTGACCATAGTCGTCATTGCCAAAACAATGGATGAACCCATCCGAATCAATGGAGCAAACGTGCTTCCACCCGGCAGCAACCTGCAGTGTTGAAACCCTGGGCTGTGGTTGCACTGGTATAGTGGTAATAAAAATGTTGTTATCGAATTCTGGGTCGTTCGGTGAGGATGCACTATCGTGCCAACAATACATCTTCTTAAAATCGGTGTCGATGCCACACGCGAAGTTGAGCCCGGAGCTTATCTGCGTCATAGGAAACAGTAGGAGCGGACAGTAGCCGTCCGTGTGTGCCGGCTCCTGCGGACAGGATAACGAACCCCAACATTCAGGCCAGCCTGAACTAGCATCAATACCACAAATGTGGTGAGCACCCGCGCTTAGCGGCCCCTGGTACATAGCAGGTTGAGGGTCAGCTAGTGCCCGACTCCCGCAGGTGCTAACAACGAAAACAAGAACTACCTGAATACAACGTTTCACGCTCCGGTTGTCCATAGAAGCCCCTCTCTAATCTAAGTGGCCTCTATGCCACGCTCTTCCCAAAGATTCATGAAAACCTTCGCAGGCGAACCCGTGACAATTTTGACGCAGGGGCAATCGAGATTGTCATCTCAGCAAATGAGCTTCAGGCGAAAAGCCTGTGTCTCAGTGCAGCAGCGACGTCAAAAGGCAGCGCCGCAAGTTAGCGGGACAAAATAGGGTTGTCCGACTTCTTCAAAAATTCGTTCTCGGTAGACCAAAGCCAAGCCCACACCCCCATTGGCCAAAACCGGAAACTCACAATCATAGGTTGTTTCAGCCAATGTTTGAACGGCAGCTAGAGCGTTGAAATTGGGACTGTATATGGCGAAGCGCACTCCGTAGTGATCGTAGGTTATTCGATCATCGGACCAGGCGAGGGCAAAGCGATCGCCCAAGGAAAGTAGATTGGGACTTATTGCGAAATTCGCACCAAAGGTGATGGCTTGAGCCGGCTGAAGGACGTTGCCCGACGCATCGATTGATGCTGCAAGGATAGTACTACCTGGTCCTTCCGTGCTCCAGGCTGCAACGTAGCGATCGCCCACCCAATCGGCAGTGTAATCGCTAGCGCCGCTGCCTGAGAGGTAGATTGGTCCACCACTGGGACTCATGTCCGCTCCCAGTAGTTGAACCGAGACCCTTCGCTGCAGTTGGCTTGGAAGGCTCGGATTGTTGCCCGTGAGATAGAGTAAGACGTTGGAGCTGGGGCTATGAAGCAACATCGGCGAACGCGCGTCTAATTGCGAGTCGGTCAACGCGCGGCTATTGCCTACTTGTTGACCCTCCTTCGAGACTATTTGGCCATAGATTCGAAACGGGGAATCCGCAGCGCCGTTGTCATCTGTCCACGCAATCCAATAATTGACGCCGTCCCAAAACAGGGAAGGGTGAATTGAAAATCCGGAGTTGTTCGTGATGCGGGTATCAGGTCCTAGCTTTCGACCATTGACGTCAAGTTGGCTAAGATCAATGTCATAGGACTTATCGCCGTGAACTTCCCATGCGCTCGCAAACGCAGACCCAGTCCAAATCAGCGGTCCGCCGAAACTGTTTTGGGCAGTTTGTGATACGTTTGTAATCGGAACGACCCGGTTTCCGAAACTGTCGAAGCCTGAAAAATAACCNNAAATGTAATACCAAAGTAGCTGCCATTGTATACGAGTCCGTCGTTGCCTGCTTTGGTGAATGTACCGTCAGTTACTTGAATCCGGTAACTCGAGGGACTGTATTCGTTTACGCCCTCGTCTATCCGGCCATCGCAATTGTTGTCAAGACCGTCGCAGATTTCGGAGGCACCGGGATGCACCGTTGCACTCGAGTCATTGCAGTCGTCTCCGCATGAACCCGATGCGCCGGGTTGAGTGCCAGGCAAAGGCCCATAATACCCGTCGCCATCGTTGTCTTGGACTTTCAGCGGATAAGCGCATGCACCCGTTGGGGGATCACATAGGTCCGAGGTGCATGGATTACCGTCATCACAAGTCTTGGTAACTACTGTTTTGCAATAGCCCTCAATGCAAGCTTTGGTAAAGCAGAGGTTTCCGTCAAAACAATCACTATCTTGATTGCACGCAATTAGTGGCCCTGTCCCGTCCCCCTGCGGTACGGCAGATCGTCCGCCGCAATGCATCAACAGGAGTGAGCACAGTCCGATTGCGATGGGCCCAAGGAACCCTTTTGCTACGAGCATGTTCCTACTCCTGCCACGTCAATTGGATCGCAACGCATGCCTGGCGAGCAAATGCTCGGATCGGAAAGGGAGCACATTTGTTGGCATTCGGTGGCATTTGGAGTCACGACACAAACGAAACCCGAAGCGCAGTCGGGAGACCTGGCGCAGTAGTCCCCTTGAGTGCCATTCCCAGCGCTCGCACAGACATAATAATATTGCTCCGGTTGACAGGGGTCGGCGGTTGCTTGCGATGTCGGGAAACAGGCCTGTCCGTCGGCGCATCCCGACACGGCCGAAAACAAATCGCATTGGGCAGTGATGGTGGGCGCGGCTGCGTCAGGACAACCAATTGCCGTGTACGTGGAGTAGGCTTGACCGCCCGTGGCAGTTCCCCCGGAAGCCCCAGGCCACAGGCTACTGCTACCTCCTGTACTGAAGATTGACGTCCATCCCCCAACGGACTGCGGAGCAGAATCGTCCGTAGCGCCGCCACAGCCCAAGAGCAGAAAACCGAGACCACCCAGCCTCCAGACACGCATGGCCGAACCATACCAAAGTCCACGGATAGCGCCCACCCC
>PMCK01000054.1:2882-3141 GCA_003154095.1 Myxococcales bacterium
TCAGGAATCGCACCGAGCGGCCTGCATTGTCCCACTGTCGGACCAGCCTCTACCTCAAGCCTCTCCGGCTTCCTCATGTCCGCCTGCTCCGGAGCCTACCGTCACACTCGTGAGAGGACAAATCAAGTTCGATGACGCGCCGTCGCGCCCGAGCATTCAAGTGGAGCTTGCACGGTCCGACGCGACTCGTGAGCGAGGTCTCATGTATAGAACCCATTTGGATTCAGAGGCGGGGATGTTATTTTCCTGGGACGACGAG
>PMCK01000175.1 GCA_003154095.1 Myxococcales bacterium
AACCCAATTACAGGCGCTGGACCAACATTGTCGCCGTGATCGTTGCTCGGGTGCCGCGCACCCCGACATAATGCACCGGCTGAAGGCATTGACTTTCTTCGACGATGCGGAAGCGGAACCAACGATGAGACAGCGCCGCGGCCTAGCCGGAGCTATATGAGCTTGTCGCCCCAGAGTTCGTCGAGAAATTTTCGCCAAGGCAGGCAGCTAATCGAGTCGCGGCTTGCTTCAACAGGATCCTCGGAAACCAAGAAGAAGCGTCGAAAGACATTTTCCTCTGCCAGCGCGTGGAGTCCGCGCAAGTCCGAATTGGACACTCTTTTGGTAGCCTTGACCTCAATGGCTGTGTGATCACCAACCACGAAGTCGACCTCGTGGTTCGCGGTGGATCGCCAGTAGGCAAGTGTGTCACGTCGCCGCCGATAACCCAGATAAGCCCTCAGCTCCATCGCGAGTTGCCGACAGTCGGAGAAACAAATCAGAGCTAAGCAAATCCACGACGAACGCATTTGCGCCCATTTGTTCGCGAATCAAGAAAGTCTTACCGGTTGCCCGAGGGCCTAACAGGAAGAACGACTTCTTCTTCGCTAATGCGCCAACATCGAGCAGCCGTTGAAATATCATGCTTGCCGCTATTGTTCTAATTTATGAGATTCAACAATAGCAATAATGACTGTGATAGGCCAGCGAGTCAATAACGAGCATCATAGTTGCCATAATATCAATAGATTACAGGTATTTACGGGAGGTACCCTCTATTCACTGAGCGGCGCGAGGTACACGACCGTCGCGCCCCAGCCGCCAAGAAACCCAGGCGCGTCTTTGAACCCGCAAAGTGCCTGCAACGTGCCGTCAAAACCCATAGGCCCATCCCAATTGGAATGCCAGAACGGGCACGCTCGGCCCCCCGAAGAACTGCAAGTATCGAAGCTCCGCGAGCGGGCCATTGTTCTTCTTGATTGCGGCTTGGATGCCGAGTCCGAACCCAAGAAATACGTGCCCGCTGTGCTTCCAACCATCAAGGCTACTGATCTGCGATTCGCCCGTCTTAATGTAGTGCACGACGATCTTACCGTCTGACTCGGCAACTCCACCCGAGATCAAGAAGTACGGACGAACACCCGCCTTGGAGAAGACGTCATTGCCCAACCACAACGTGACTCTACCTTCGATATGGTAAGGCACGAACTTCGGGTCCGTAGTCATGCGACGACCCTTGCCGAATAGTACCGTACCTACACGAACGCCCACGGACGCATCCGGATAAACGACTCGTTCGTAGCCCGCCAAGAGTCGCAATGAACCGGGCGACATTGTAAAACCCGAGATTCGATTGCCGCCTGGCACAAAATCGGTCTGCTTGAGTATCGTGCGCGTACCTGATGAATCGAAGCATTCATAGGGGCTGGCCGCCGAGCAAGCGTCTGCGGTCTTCGAGTGGATCACGAAATCTTCCTGCAGCGACAGCGACACCCAATTCACCAGTCGGGCCAGAGCATTGTCATCCTTCGCGCCGCTGGGTTCCTCGGTGGAGGACTTGGGCTCGGACTCTTCTTCCTTCTTTTCTTCCTTCTTTTCCGGCTTGGCCTTTGCGGTCGGCTCGGGCTCGGCCTCGAGCTCGATATTCTCGGGAGCCACTTCCTCCTCGGCTGCCTCCGCCTTGGATGCGGCCTTGGCCTTCTTGGGCGCGGGTTTTGATGCGGCTTTGGCCTCCGGCTTAGGCGGTGGCGCGGCTTTGGGCGGTGGCTCGGGCTTGGGCGGCGGTGGTGGGGGCGGCGGGGGCGGAGGCGGGGGCGGCCTCGGGAGAACTTCACCCTTTGCGAGCCGGACCTTGACGTCCTCGAAGGCTCTCACAGCCGCACCCGTCTGCTGAAGGAAGGGTAGGATGACTGAGGGATCTAAATGCAGCGCGATTGCGAACTCATCCTTGCCGTCATCAACCTGCTCCAGAGCGGTCACCAAAAGATACCCGAGGTCGCGGTGCAACCGGGCCTGAAAGGACTCCGAGCAGGCATCGGGTTTTGTGCAAATACGAATCGCTTCGCGCAATTTCTTTTCACCGGCTTTGAAGTGACCCGCTGAGTAGTCTCCGCCCAGGGCCTCATTGGAAAGCCGCGCCGCCTTCTTTTCGGTCGGAGTGATGGGCGGAACCGTTGCAGCACCAGCATTGGCGAGACCCGTTTCGCTCGAGCTTGCCATCCCTTTCGAGTGGGTCCCCTCTGCACCCGACTTCTTGGGGGCAGCACTCGCGGAAGCAGCGGGCGCATTCTTTGATTCGGACGCGGCTGCGCGAGCGAACGAAACTCCAAAATTTAGCGAAAGCACCGCGGTTAAGGCCAAGAACCTAGGGCATCGTGGCGCCATCGGCGGCAGGATAGCACAGGCCGTCAAAACCCGAACGCATATCCGAGCTGAAATGCAAGGACAGGCACGTTGGGACTCATGAACTGCATATAGCGGAGCTCGGCAAGTGGGCCGTTGTTCTTGCTGAACGCGGCCATCACCCCCAACCCCGGACCCAGGAAGGTGTGCCCGCTGCGCTTCCAAGCATCCAACTTATATGTGTTTGGATCGCCCGGCACGGAAAAGTCCACCAGAATTTTACCGGCTGCTTCGGCTATGCCTCCTGAGATAAAGAGATACGGACGCACCCCAGGCTTGGAGAAGACATCCTTGCCTATCCACAAGGCAGCCCGGGCTTCTCCGTGAAAGAACAAGAAGGCAGAGTCTGTGTCCATNNACGACTCGTTCATAGCCAACGAGAATTCGCAAAGTGCCAGGCAACGCGCCCGATCCCGATATTTGATTTCCCCCGGTGTTGTATTCACCGGGCACCAGGATCTTTCGCTGCCCCGTTGCGTCAAAACACTCGTAACGGCTCCCAGCACTGCAGGCTTCGGCAGTCTTCGAGTGAAAAACGAGATCTTGCTGAATTGACAGACTTACCCAATTTTCGAGCCGACCCTTGGAGTCGTCTGAATCACTGGGAGCAGGAGGAGGTGGAGGCGCCGGAGGTTCAGGCGCAGCGGGCGCGACCGGACCTTGTGGCTCAAAGCCGCCGGCCAGGTACGTCCTCACTTCCGTAAAAACTTTCATGACATCCGGAAATTGCATCGCGGGCGTCAAGGCCACCGTGGGATCAAGACTCAATGCCGCCGTAAATTCGTCCTTGCCATCCTCAACGCGTAAGAGCCCACCCACGTAGACAAATCCGATATCGCGATGCAGGCGTGCCATGAAGCCCACCGAACAGACTTGTGGCACGCAAATCCGAATCGCCTCGCGCAGCTTCGTTTCGCTGACGTTGTAGTGGCCCGCTTGGAAGTCCGGGCCCAATGCCTCACTCGAAAGCTTGGCCGCCTTCTTCTCGACCGCTGTAGTGGGTGGAACCGTCGCCACACCTAGATTCGAAGTATCCGCGCTCTCGGGGCTTGCGCCGGAGGTCGCCGATGCGGCGGGCGGAGTCGCCGCGGTACTACCCGAGGTGGCAGCAGCTCCCGAGGCGCTGGGAGCTCGATTGGCTGCAACCGGGCCAGCCGGAGCGCTGCCCGCCGATGTCGCGACAGCGCCGGATTCCGAGGGCGCTCGGGCCAGAGCAATCTCGGAGCTCAGAAAAGCAATCGAGGCCAAGGCCAACGGGCATCGTCCAAGAACCGTAACGATATTCGGACGCCTGATCCTTCGAAAACCCATAGCAATTCGGGGCTAGCACATCTTGGGCGGGGAGTACTAGGCGGTTTTCACCCATCCAAAGGATCGCTCGATTGCCTGGTGCCAACGAGCAATGAGATTGTGGCGTGCCTCAGCCTCGACCCCGGGTTGCCAGACCTTGGATTTTTTCCACTTTTGACGCAATTCCTTAAGCGACGCGAAGAATCCGACTCCCATTCCGGCACCGTAGGCGGCACCGAGCGCCGTAGTCTCCGACGTTTGTGGGCGCACTACGGGCAGGCCGAGCAGATCCGCTTGAAACTGCATCAAGAGCTGATTTTCGACCATCTTGCCATCGACTTTAATCGACCAAAGTTGAGTGCTCGCGTCACGTTGCATCGCTTCGATGACATCCCAGGATTGAAATGCCGTCGCTTCGAGAATGGCGCGCGCGATGTGCCCCCTGTTCGAGTAACGGGTAAGGCCAATCAACATGCCGCGAGCGTCGTCGCGCCAGTGTGGCGCAAATAGGCCACTGAAGGCCGGCACGAAATAGACGTCACCATTATCGGGAACGGTGGCCGCTAGAGCTTCAATATCGCTGGCCTGGGAGATCATACCCAGATTGTCGCGCAGCCACTGCACGGACGATCCCGCAACGGCCACCGAGCCCTCGATGGCATACACAGCTGGCTCCGAGCGTAATTGATAAGCGACCGTCGTGAGCAATCCATGTTGAGATCGGTGCGCGATATTGCCCGTGTTCATCAACAAGAAGCACCCAGTGCCGTAGGTGTTCTTCACTTCTCCGGGCTCGAAGCAACATTGGCCAAACAACGCCGCCTGTTGATCACCGAGCACAGCGGCAATCGGCACACCATTCAAGTGCCCCTTGGCCGTGCCAAACGAACCAATTGAAGGCCGAATTTCGGGCAGTAGACTCTTCGGAATGTCAAGCGCGGCGAGTAGTTCGCTGTCCCAATCGAGTGTGTCGATGTTCATCAACAATGTCCGACTGGCGTTCGTCACATCGGTCAGGTGCTCACCGGTTAATTGCCAAATGAGCCAAGTGTCCATCGTGCCAAATAGCAATTCACCGCGCAGCGCGCGCTCGCGAACACCCGGCACATTGTCGAGAATCCAGCGGATCTTCGTGCCGCTGAAATAAGTGGCAACGGGTAGCCCGGTCTTCTTTGTTATTGTTGTCGCAGCCCCACTCTCAGTCAATTGGGCGCAGATTTCTGCGGTTCGCACATCTTGCCAAACAATTGCCGAATAGACGGGGGCGCCCGTTCGACGATCCCAAATGACGGTGGTCTCGCGCTGGTTAGTAATGCCGAGCGCCACGACGGCGCGCGCC
Source organism: Myxococcales bacterium (assembly GCA_003154095.1). Lineage (GTDB taxonomy): Bacteria > Myxococcota_A > Polyangia > Polyangiales > Polyangiaceae > FEN-1139. The sequence goes on from PMCK01000175.1 coordinate 5,012, forward strand.
GTCAACTCTGCCCTGGCGAGAACTCCCTGAATTACTGCCTGCGTATTGACCCAAATCTGCTCTGCGTTATGTTCGACCCAACCGGGGCGCGGAGTAATCTGGGCATGCTCCAATTGGTCAATTGCAACTATTTCGCCATCGGAGTCAAACAGGATGCACCTCGTGCTAGTCGTCCCTTGATCGATGGCCGCGACGTAACTCATGGCATAAGCCTACTATCAAGGGATCCCGCGGCGCCAGATGGGGTAATCCATGGTCCCTACCCTCCACGTGACGGCGGTTAATCGTCGGGAAATGTTGCTGAATCCGTGACTGTACCGGTGTCCGAGGCTGGGGGGTGCCGGTTTCGGTGCCTGTGCCGGTTTCTGTTTCGGTGTCGGCTTCTGCTTCTGTGCCTG
>PMCK01000073.1 GCA_003154095.1 Myxococcales bacterium
TTGAGATCACCGCAGAAGATGACCGGTTTCTGCTTTTCCAAACGTTTGAGGTAGCGTAGAAAGTCACGGTCCCATTTCTGGCGATAGGGTAAACGGCTTAAGTCCCGCTTGGAATTGGGGACGTATACATTGACTAAGAAGAAGTCAGCATACTCCACCATGAGAACTCGGCCCTCTTGGTCGTGCTCGACAACACCCATGTGAAGTTTGACATTGTCCGGCCGCCGCCGGGTCAGGATGGCAGTTCCCGCATACCCCTTCTTGAGTGCCGGGTTCCAGTGGGCCTTGTACTTAGCGGGCCACACCGGCTCGACATCATCCGGGCAACATTTTATTTCTTGCAGGCACAAGATGTCCGGCTTTTCTTGGTCCAGGTACGAGAGAAAGTTCTGCCTCAAAACTGAGCGAAAACCGTTGACGTTCCAGGATATGAGCTTCATTAGCTTTTGCCCTGGGTTGCTCGATTAAGCAGCCCGGTCAGTCGTCGCGCAACGGCACGGGGCAAGAATCGCAATGCGTGATAAATCAATAAATTGCCGAATCCAGGGATCGCAATGACGCGACCGGCCTGCATGGCTCGATAGGCATGCCGCGCGACTCGTTCGGCGGGCATGGAACGCACGGCGGTGAGTCGCCTTACATCACTTCCCGCTATTTTTCCGAATTCAGAAGCTGTCGGGCCCGGGCAACATACCGTGACAGTGACTCCAGTTGCGCGAAGCTCGACGGCCAAGGCCTCGCTGAACGAGTTAACGAAGGCTTTGCTGGCGTAATAGACGGCCATATGTGGTCCGGGCAAGTACCCTGCAAGCGATCCCACGTTCAATATGTGTCCTCGGCGCTCTGTTACCATGGGCGGCAATAGGAGGCGTGTCAGATGCACGAGTGAAAGCATGTTGACCGTCATCATGCTTTGTAGCATCGAGGGATCGGCGCTGATGAATTCACCGAGGTGTCCGAATCCCGCGTTGTTTACCAGGGCATTGACCGCGATGCCGCGCGCGTTCAGGACGCCTGCTATCCGCTCGGGCGCCTGTGAGTCGCTCAGGTCTTCCACAATGACAGCGGCTTCGATCCCAAACTTAGATTCCAGAGTGGTTGCTAAGGCATCGAGGCGCTCTTGGCGGCGCGCCAATAGGACGACATTCCAACCATCGTCGGCAAAGTGTCGTGCAAATTGCTCGCCGATGCCCGACGAGGCACCGGTTATTAATGCCGTGTTACTCAATGAATCATCCTGTCGGCGCTGGTTGCTGGTTGCTGGTTGCTGGTTGCTGGTTGCTGGTGAATGAGCCTAAGGCCTTGGAGGACCCGGCGCGACAGTACCAGCAGAGTATCCTAGGAAGGGCATCGAGAAAACGTTCGCATTTGCGGCTCTGCCGGCGCTCGTCTTGCGCGTGACGGCAATACCAAATCTGAAAATCCTTGAAATTCATGCACCAAATGAGGACTCGACCCCGGGACCGGAAACGAGTAGAGTCCCCTGCGAGGCGGCATTTGGGCCGGCTAGGGTTTGGCTGTGAGCGAATTGGACTTGAAGAATTTGAATGAGTTGTCGCGCGATGAATTGATATCCAGGGCAGCGTCGCTGGGTGTCAGTCGACCAGAGCTGCTGACGCGAGTGGAGTTGCGCGATGAAATCGTGCGGCTGACGGAGACCGACGAACAACAACGACAGCGCGCACGGGGCTGGCTCGGCGTGGCTCGCGATATGGTTGCCAGCGTCGTCGAGCAGCGACTCAATTTGCCGGATGCCGCTGATCTGATTCGTGGGGTCAATGTTCGACTCCCTCGGAATGTCCCACCGGTCGCGACGGTGACTCTCGCGGAGATTTACGCGGCACAGGGTCATTTGGCTCGAGCGGTGAAGCTGCTCGACGAAGTGCTCACGCGTGAACCCGATCATGAAGCTGCCCGGGAATTGCGCGAACGACTGAGCGCGGATGTTGCGCCGGAGGCGGCGTCTTTGTCAGAACCACCTGAATCGCACGACGATCTCGAGGGCGACTCGGAATCGGCGACTGGATCGGAGCCGCCGGAATCACTCCGAGATCAAGTGGATCTCCACGTATCCCCTGTGACATATTCGGTAGCTGACACCATCCAGCACCCCGCAGCTTTCAAGGTGTCCGATGTTCCCGGGGCGCCGATGCCGGATAGCCTTGCGCCTCAAATTGAAATTGGTCCAGTCGCGGTGGCCGAACCTGACGACATTTCAAAATCGATCGTGAACGAAGTCCTACGTCTGGAGCCAACTGTGGTCAGCGGAGAGGTCGAGCACGATTATTTGATTTACCGGCGCAACGACGACAGCGTTGTCTGCCATTGGTCGATAACTTCGGCTGCTTGGGAGAGTTGGTCTGAGCGGCGTGATGGCCAGTGGGTACTTCGCATTATTCAGGTTTCACCCGCCGCGGGTCCACTAGTTCCCGCGGAGACAGTGGTACCCCTACCTGGTATGACCGGGGAGGCGATACTCAATGATGTTACGGCGCGGCAACAGTTGCGGATGGCCGTCGGTTGGGAAACTGGAGGACGCTTCGTCCCGGTTTCAATTGGCATCGAAGTGGCGGGGAGTTCTCCCCAAGAGGCGAGCATTGCCTGGCTGCCACTGCCCGGTCCGAACGAGCCGACACCAGAGGTTTGGCTTGATTTTGCCCGACGAGATTGGCGGTTTCTGATGGTCGGTGCAGCGCCGTGAGGGCAATTGCAGTTTGCGGCTGGGTCGTTTCGATGGCGTCTTTGGCGGCCAGTTGCAGCAAGTCCGAACCCAAGAAGTTAGCAGTGCCTTCGAACGTGGCTTCGTCAGAAGTGGTACTGCCACCCGCACCGCAGCCAATCCCCGCTGCCCCACGCGACCTGGATGTGGCTGCGCTCGAACGAGATCTCGGCTGCACCAAGACAAGTCCGCTCAAGGCCTGTGGCATCCTCAAGGAATTCGCGCAGGCGCAGCGGTTTACTGCCAAGACGCCGTCAGGCGAAGGTCGATGGATTGGGAATGCCTTTAGCGTAGAAAAGAAGGTTGAGACGGCTAGACACTTGGTACTTTGGGCAAAAACCGTACCGTTGAGTCAAGTAGGTCCAGGCGATTTGCCGGTCAAAGCCGGTTTTGACTTCATCCCGGACGGTCTCAAAATGCAATCGGAGAAGTTGATGCGGGCGCTCGTGCGTAGCGCGGATCCGCCTGAATCGAATCCGGCATATCAATTCGCCAAGGCATTCGTGCCGCCCACGCTGAGAACGCTGACCAACACCGCGGGCCCCTCGGTGCATTTGACCTCCGAGCAATCGGTATATCTGCGCTTTGCCCCGCCCAGAAAGGTATATCTGGTCAACCCCGCTCCGAGCACGGCTGCGGCAGGCGACGGCGTTTACGCGGAGTTGTGGTTGGGCGATTGGTAGCAGGACAGCTATCAGCTATCAGCTATCAGCTATTCTCCCTGATTCCGGCTGAAAGCTGAATGCTGACGGCTGATAGCTAAAGTTCCCGACTGGCCAGCGTGGCAATGAGTGTTCGGTAAAAAACGGGGTGCTAGTCGAAATCGAGCAACTCAGCGTAGCGCCCGACCGACAACCTCAACATGCCCCCGCACCTGCGCCGGTTCGCTCGCCCGTTGAGATTTGTCTGCCTTGCACTAGGTGGTCTCCTGATTGCGCGGCCCGCTGCCGCGATGATTACCTCTGAGCTGTCGGTCGAATTGAGCAGCAGTTGGATGACCACGTCCGACGGCCGCTCGAACCTTGGGATGTTTCTCGAGATAAATGTTCCCCTCGACCCGCAGCGACCCTCGCCCGTGCACGGCGCGCTGCTTCAAGACGAACAAACCACGCCTTCGGAGGACGTTCCCCTTGATCAGCTCGAGCGCGACAACGTCGACGACGTCAGTGAGCAGGACGCGCAGGTTTCCGCGTGGGGCGGCGCGATTCCCAAGGATCCCGCGTTGCCCGAACCCTTGCAAATCGACCGCCAATTCGTGACCGACTTGACGCAGGCCGCGCTCACGGCACAGGGCTGCGAAGAAGCCTGGTCGCGACTCGAGCACCTCGGTACTCGTAATCGCGCCAGCGCGCTATTGCCCGAAGTTGCGCTGCGTGCCGGGCGCGAACGCGATACGGCCTTGCGTCTTACCCCGACCGATACCGATCCCTATCGATATTCCATGTCGGGTGCCACCAATCTCTTGCTCGAAGGCAGACTGTCGTGGCGCCTCGGGCGGTTGCTCTTTTCATCCGAGGATCTGGGTATCGAAAGGCTCAAGTTGGCTCGCTCTCGCGAACGCCAGCGTGTCGTTGAAAGAGCACTGGCAGTGCTCTTTCAATGGCTCAGAGCACAATCCGAGTTGTCGTCAGCCCGACGTTTGACACTGCGACGATCGCGTGCCGCGCGTTGGGAACTCACGCAGTCCGAACTACATCTGGATGCGCTCACCGGCGGTTGGTTTTCTGCACACCGGCCAGCGCTGATTGCGGCACAAACGCCGCAAACTTCGAAAACCGAAGATCAACCGCGCTCAGCGGCTCAATCCGAATCGCCTCAGCCACCTCCGCCGCCAAGCGGTTCCCGCGTGCCGTCAAAAACCCCAGATCCGAAATCGTCACCACCGGTTACACCGAGACTCCCGAATAATCCCAAAACCTAACGGGACTCCTCCCATCTGGTGGCGCTCATCGGCGCCCCGGCCCCACACGCGACCTTCTGAAAAGCTGACTCGAGATCGACGAGTATTGTGCCGCAAGAAGACGAGCGCCCCAGTTGCGACGTACGGCCCATCGAACGCAAATCCGCTGATTTTTAGCCCCCGATTGTTGCAAAAAGACGCGAAGACTGGCAATGCCGAGCAAACAGCGCTAAAAGCCGCGCCATGTTGTCGGACACACGAAGCCTCCTCGAAGATCTCCAAAGGCGTGTTGATGCGCTAAGGGGGTCTCTTTGACGTCCCGGTATTAAAACGAGAAATCGAGGAATTGGATTCGCTCACGACGGCGCCCGACTTCTGGAATGACCAGCAAAAGGCGCAAGCGCTCCTTCGCAAACGCGCGACCTTGTCCGAAAAGATAGCATCTGTCGAGAATTTATGGCGTGACGTCACGGAAACGCAGGAACTATTCGAGTTAGGCGTCTCCGAAAATGACGAAGCCATTATCGGTGAGATGACGGAGCAAGCGGATGTCATTGCAAAGCGGGTACGCAAAGCCGAGCTGCAACGGATGCTCTCGGGACCCGTCGATCACGCTAATGCAATCGTCAGCATTCACCCCGGCTCCGGCGGTGCGGAAGCGAAGGACTGGGCTGAGATGCTGCTGCGCATGTACCTACGCTGGTGTGAGCGGCGCGGCTATCAAACGGAAGTCATCGACTATCAGGCTGGCGATGAAGCGGGTATCGATGGCGCAAGCTTCATGGTTACGGGCCAGAACGCTTACGGCTATCTGCGCGCCGAGATGGGGGTGCACCGCCTGGTGCGCATCAGTCCATTCGACGCCAATGCTCGCCGACACACGAGCTTTGCGGCAGTCGAAGTGACGCCCGATGTCGAGGACGAGATCGACATCGAAGTGAAGGACACGGATCTCGAAATCAGCACGATGCGCGCGGGCGGCAAGGGTGGCCAGAATGTGAACAAGGTGGAAACGGCCGTGCGCATGCGGCATATCCCGAGCGGCATCATGGTCGTGTGTCGGGCCGAGCGCAGCCAACATCAAAACCGTCATATGGCGCTCAAGATGTTGAAGGCCAAGCTTTACGAAATCGAACTGGATAAACGGGAGCAGGACAAGGCCCAATACGAGGCCCAGAAGGGCCAAATTGCTTGGGGCAATCAGATCAGGAGCTACGTCGTTCAGCCCTATCAATTGGTCAAAGATCTGCGCAGTGAGTTCGAGACCAGTGATATCAATGCGGTATTGGATGGCGATCTCGATGATTTCATCGAAGCCTACCTGCTGTTGACGGCTGACCGACGCAGTGCTGGTTCGAGCGGGCGCTCTCTCGTTTCGGCGAGAGGGACCGGCGAGAGTCGAGCTTGAGCGTCAATCCTACCATCTATCGGTGGACGCCCCCCTAAAGTCGCGGTAGACGGCAGCTTGCGAAATGAGTGCCAAGGACGCAAAGCCTGCCAGTGAGAGCACGACCGAAGGGGCCGGAGCCGAAGATGCGATGATTCATTCACGGCGGCAAAAGGCCGAGCGGGTCCGTGGGCGAGGTGAGAATCCGTTTGCGAATGACGTCAACACGGACAATCGAATCCGCGTGGCCGACCTGTGCGCGCAGGCCAAAGGTGCTTTGGTCGGGTCAGAGTCCGAGCATCGCTATGACATCGAAAAGGTACAAGCTCTCTTTGGCGATCGGGTTTTCGTTGTCGTCGGGAGGCTGATAGCGCGGCGCGGGTTCGGTAAGGTCGTGTTCTTGCGTGTCCGTGACGGGAGCGGCGAAGTTCAATTCTTCGTGAAGCAAGATGTTCTGGGTGAAGCGTTTGCCGTACTAGAGGATTTAGATATCGCGGATTTCGTGCAGGGCACGGGAACGGTCATTGCCACGCAGAAGGGTGAACTCAGTTTATTGGTTAGTGGCATCCGTCTGTTGACCAAGGCGATTCGACCCCTGCCGGATAAGTGGCACGGGCTGACCGACGTCGACCTTCGATATCGGCGGCGCTACATCGATATCGTTGCCAACCCCGAGGTTGCCGCGGTATTTCAGGCTCGCTCGGCGATTGTTCAAGGCCTTAGAACTCACCTGGACGAACAAGGGTTCCTTGAAGTCGAAACCCCCACTTTGCATTCGATTGTAGGGGGTGCCGCGGCCAAGCCATTCAGCACGCATCACAATGCCCTCGACCTCAACCTCTTTCTCAGGATTGCTCCGGAACTGTACCTGAAGCGGTTGCTGGTAGCCGGTTTCGAAAGGGTCTACGAGCTCGGTCGTTGCTATCGGAACGAAGGCATCAGCACGCGGCACAATCCTGAATTCACGATGCTCGAGTTCTATTGTGCATACGCCACGTACACGACGCTGATGTCGATGACTGAATTGCTCTTGCGCGCCGTGGACGAGCATTTGGCCAAGCGTATGCAGTCGTTGAACCTGCAGGCCGTCTACGAACAATGGGTAACCGAGCGCGCATTCACGTTCGCCGAACCATTCGCGCGCGTGCCGATGAAGGTGGCGATCGAGTCGGCTCTGGCGCGTGCCGGTGTTCCAGTAGAAGCTGCAAATCGACTCAAGGAAATTGCTGCTCCAGAAGTGGGCTCCGAGCAAGATCCGGGTGCCGCAATAGTTGGACCCTGGGCTAAGTCTTCCGAGCGTTCGCGTGCCATTGATTGGGGCAATTTTCGCAAGGGCCTCCGGAATTGCGATTCGGAAGGGGAGCGGAGTTTTGTCGCCTACGAATACCTGGCCGAGCCGTTTCTCGCAGCGGACTACCGCTCAGCTGATGGGACGAAGAGCATTCCCGTCTTCATCATCGACTACCCGTCGGAGACGTCCCCATTGGCAAGGCGCAAAGACGGTGATGCGACGCTCGTCGATCGCTTCGAATTGTTCGTCGAAGGACGTGAGCTCTGCAACGCTTTTAGTGAGCTCAATGATCCCGATGACCAAGCAGAACGCTTTCAAGAGCAAGTGCGCAAGAAGGCCCGGGGCGCCGAGGAAACAATGGACTACGACGCGGACTACGTCCGGGCGCTGGAACATGGAATGCCGCCAGCCGCCGGTTTTGGTCTAGGTGTAGATCGATTGACAATGATGCTCACGGGGCAGCCGTCAATCCGCGATGTAATTGCGTTCCCGCTGTTACGACCCGAGGCCCAGGGATGAACCTCTCCTGGTTGCTGGCGCTGCCGACTGCCTTATTGGCCAATGCCGCGCGGCTTCGATCCTCGAGCGGCATGCGAGCTCTGTGGTTGGCGCTGAATCGAACCGATCGGATTCTGATCGGGGTGCTTCTCGCGTTGCTAGTCGTTTGGACCTTCGTTGCATTCTCGAATCGGCTAGGTCATGGAAGGCGCCGAGCCCTTTGGACATTGACGGGGACTACCGGCCTGTTCTTCGCGGCACTCGTATGGTGGGCCTATCGGCTGCCGCAGCCAAAGACCGGTGTCTTCATACTCTGGCATCAACTCGTGCGAGGCGGCGCGGTCGTTGCGGGTGTTATTGGCCTATTTGGCGCAATGGGCCTGCTGCTGCCCAGGGTCTTGGACAGCATCGAACAGCGGGGCTTCGTGCCTTTCGTTGCGGTTCGGCATGTGCGGGCCAACAAGAGCGGCTTTCTGACGATCATCTCGGTACTTTCGATATCTGGAGTTGCATTGAGTTGCGCCGTACTTTGCCTNNGTGCGGGTCGAGGCAGCCGGGGTGCGCGGGTTCGAGCATTGGAGAGACGACGTTGACCGAATCAGGCGTGTCCCCGGTGTAACCGGCGTGACGCCGATTGCTGCTGGTGAGGTCATGGCCTCGAGTTCGTCCAGCACGGCGGGAGCGATCGTTCGTGGGATCGACCCGACATCAATTGGTCAAGTCATCGATCTATTCAAGAACATCGAGGTCGGCAAGATCAATTACATGATTGATCCGGCTCTGCTCGCTAGACTTCCAGCAGACGAACCCGTCGGCGTTGGGCCTGGCGGTGAAGTCTATCTGAAAGGGCCTGATTATCGGAGTCGCGTTACTGGAAAGTGGGACAATATCCCGGACGAAAAACCGCCTCCCGAGGATATTTACCCGGGAGTCGTCATCGGTCGCGAGTTGGCAAAATCGCTTCATGTCTACGTGGGAGATGAACTGACGCTCGTTTCACCCCTGGGTGACCTCGGGCCCATTGGCATTTTACCGCGCAGTCGGCGTTATCGAGTGGCAGCGATTTTCTATAGCGGCATGTATGAATACGACAATACATACGCATACACGATGCTGGACGTCGCCCAGAGGTTTCTCGATCTAGGCGACAAAGCGACACACATCGACATCAAAGTCGCGGATGTCGAAGCCGTTCATACGATTCGCGATCGCATCAAGGCGGTCGTCGATCGGCCTGATGTGAAGGTGCGCGATTGGAAAGAATTGAATCGCAATCTTTTCAACGCGCTGAGGTTGGAGAAGATTACGACATTCATAATCTTGTCGATTGCTATCGCAGTGGCGAGCTTTTGCATTGTTTGCACTTTGCTTCTCATGGTGACGGAAAAGAGCAAAGAGATATCAATTCTGAAAAGTATTGGTGCGAGTGACAATCACATCTTGCGATTGTTCATTGCCGAAGGACTCATCATTGGGGGTATCGGAACCGTGTTCGGAGTAGTTGCGGGCTGGGCATTAGCAAAAGGCCTGCAATTGTCTGGTTTCCGTCTGAGCCCCGATGTTTATTATGTGGACCGGTTGCCGATTGAGGTTAATTGGTCTGATTACGTTACAGTAGCAGTGTCAGCCTTGGTGATTACCGCCATCGCGACTATCTATCCCGCAATTGCCGCAAGCCGGCTTCGGCCGGTGGAGGGCATTCGTTACGAGTGAAGGTGTTGTCGTGGGTGAACCGCTCGTCGTCGTGAATAACCTCAAGAAGACCTTTTTACACATGGGTCGCTCGCTCGATGTGCTCAAGGGCATCGATCTGGTTATCGAACAGAGACAGATTCTTGCCATCGTCGGGCCTTCCGGTGCCGGCAAGAGCACGTTGCTACATTGTGTCGGAACGCTCGATCTGCCTACATCTGGTACGATTCGCCTGGGATCGGAAGAACTTACTACGATGAGCCCGTCACGGCTGGCGGCGGTACGCAATCGTGACGTCGGATTCGTGTTTCAGTTTCACCACCTCCTTCCCGAGTTCAATGCGGTAGAGAACGTCATGCTGCCCGGTCTGATAGCGGGTCGAGCCCGTAAGGATATGGATCGCCGGGCCCGATACTTACTCGAGGAAGTTGGTCTCTCCGACAGGGCTACGCACCGACCCGGTGAACTTTCTGGTGGGGAACAACAACGGGTGGCGATTGCCCGCGCATTGGCGCTCGAACCCAAGTTGTTACTCGCCGACGAGCCAACGGGGAATCTGGATAGTGCCACCAGTGATTCAATCCATGATTTGTTCTTTCAAATCAACCAGTCACATGGAACGACGATTGTCGTTGTGACGCATAATCCTGGTTTTGCCAACAGCATGCCACGGATTGTCTACATGAAGGATGGTCGGGTCGATCGGGACGAGCAAACCCAGGCTCAGACGACTGCAATCTAAGCAGTTGGCTCAATCGCCATAGTTTTTGCGACTGAGGTGACTAACGGGGTCGTTGGCCAATCACGCGCTTCGGGGGGCGCCCGGTGGTCATTGAAGGCAAGGGTGTCCCAGACTGATCTTGCTTTAGTAACCCGTAGAAATTCGCCTGCTCGAGTACGTCCAGAGTTATCAACTGTGCTACAGACTTTTGAACCAACAAGAGCAAAACCGTATCCAGCTCCGATTCATTTCCGGGCCAAGCGTAGTTGAGCAACTCGGCCAGCACTGCCGAGTCCACGGCGCGCGGCTCGCCGTATAGACTCATGCCCAATCGGGCTACCTTGTCGAGCACGAGAGCTCGTAAATCATCCCCGCGCTCCGCAAGGGTTGGTATCTGGGTTTCTGCGCTGACAAAGCGTCGGGCCAGTGCCTCGTGAATCCGTCGATTTGCGACGAGAGTGCTGAGTGGCGAGCGCACTATCAGTATACATCCGGCACTTTGTTGGGGCTCCGCTGCCGACGCTGCTAACCAATTTGACACCGCTTGTTGCGTCTCGAAATCCATGACCAAAGGGTCGATCAGAACCACGTTTCCGCCAGCTAACAGTTTGCTGTGACTGCCATGCATGAGCCAAGGCTTCGGATAGTCGGCTACGTTGACTGGGTCTACTATTATTAGCGGTCCATTCATTCGAGGGCTGGCAGTATGCGCGACCGCGGCCCACCCACGGTCGTCGCCTCCGAAGGCCATTACCAGCGCCTGATTTAGACTGGACTTAGCCAGGCGCTCTACTTGCTCGAGTGAAATTCGTGCTTGTGGCGCGTAACAGCTACCTCGAATCGAGCGGGCGAGAGCGATGGGCACCTGCCGATGTCCATCCAGTTCGAGCGATACTTCCCGTTCGAGTTGCTCGAGGCGGCCCTCGACCTCGGCGCAGCGATTCGTTGCATTCAGTTCCCGTTGGCGGGATCGAGCTTGAGCTGCGCTCACCGAGAGCAAGGCGCCGACTCTCACGCCTAAGCGTTTCAAGGCTTGGGCTTCTTCGAGCGCGAGTGGCGAGCGGCGGCCACTGCTTGGAAGGCACAGCACGCCGAGCGGTCCAGTTTCGGCTTGCATCAGAGTTGCACAAAATGCGCCTTGATTCTCGAACCAGGAAACCAAGGGTCGAACGTCGGCGCGCCGAACCTGTACGGCTCTGAGCACCTCCAAGCGTAAGGTTTGTTCTGGTTCGGCCGCGGCTAGATCGGTAAGACTTTCGGGCAACGACGCACTGCGTTCGTGAAGTTGCCCAGCCACGTCGACGTATCTTACTTCAGCGGGATCGATGTTCCACAATTCGGAGCGCGATTTGGAATTGGTGCTAAGGCGCGATAGTTCGCTCAGCGCTGCGCGTAGTGCATCAGAAGGTTCGGGTTGCAAGGCTGCCTGACTTGCCTGCTCAATTGCCGTAAGCCAGCGTGATTGCTCCGGTTCAAGTGGTTTTGCGGCAGTCCGCGCAATTATTCCAACTGCAATTGACCAGGCTGTTACTATCGATATTATCCATCCTGCATAGCCAAAATTGCTTCGCAGCACAATGAAAGCAAGAAGCGTGACTGGAGCGCCCAGTGCTAAAGTTGCAATTGACCCGCGCAGCCAACGCACAATTCGCGTTGCGTCCGGCGTCGTTGCAATCCAGCATTGGATGAGCGCCATCGCAATCAGCACGGCTGGGACGCTACGGTCCGGAGCGCCAATGTCCAAGAGTGCTGCCGGTACGGCAAACAATAGGGATGCGGCTGCCGTGGACAAGGCCCCATTGCATCGGTCTGCAACTCCCAGCTCATACCTTCTCGTGAAGCGTAGTCGCACTACCACTGCTACAATCAATAGGATGCTGGAAAAGCTCGCCGCGATTGTCGCATAGTCGACGGTAATTGGGTCAACGCGCAGGACGGAGTTTTGGACAGTGGCTCTGATGATCGGCAGCGTAGTGGCTACCGACCAAAGAAATCCTGCAAATACGGCAGCGTCGAGCGACCGTGTCATTTTTGCGGGGACGAGCAGCCCGCCAGGTGCAGCAATGCGCGCTAGCGCAACCAGTGCACCCAGGGTGCATGTTGCGGTCCCCAAATTTGCGGCTGCATCGAAGGAAGAATGTCCAGTAGGGCCGGCACGTGCCGCTAGCCAGAGCATTGCGCCACTAAATGCGGCGCGCGTTGCAAGCGATGTTGACGTGTCAGTCGATATCGATCGCCTGTCACTCTCGGCAGTCCTACGCCAGACCAAGTGAATCAACAACGGACTCAGCAATAACATGGCCAGTGCCGGCACGGACTTCGGGTGCACCTGCAATGCGGCGAAAGCCACATACAGAATTGCAACCAAGGGGATCCAGACCCTGCCGAACAGGATTGTCACGTCAGGGGACAGTACCGTATGGGGCCGCCCCGAGCATTGACAGAATTTCGAGTTTCGGCTCGTAGAACGTCGTTGACAAGGAAATATCGCGGTCCGGGGTCGATATCGACAGGCCTTCCTGGCCAGGGAGCAGACATTACGAGGCAGAATTGGTCGAAGTGCCAGTAAGCGGTTGCGACCTACCGCGGTTTGCGTGTATCCGGTTAATGGTGATTTCTTGGCCCTATTGGCCCGTGGCCCACACGAGGTAGCATGCGAAAGACCTACGTTCTCGATACGAATGTTCTCATCTATGATCCCCGCGCCATTTTGAAATTCGAGGACAACGACGTCGTCTTACCGATTTACGTCATCGAAGAAGTGGACCAATTCAAACGTGAGACGACTGAGCGAGGTCGCAACGCACGCGAAGTCGCTCGGGTCCTGGACGAATTGCGTACCAAGGGGTCCTTGTCACAAGGAGTACCCGTGGGTGAGGGTACCGTACGAGTCCATGTGCCCGAAAAACGTCCCCGCCTCGAGCACGGATTGAATCCCCTATCGGCGGACAACGCGATACTTCAAACCGCTTTGGCCGTTCGCGACGCCAACACGAGTCAGCCCACGATTTTCGTTACGATGGACGTAAACCTTCGCATTCGCGCCGATGCTTTTGGCCTACCGACAGAAGCCTACGAGCACAATGCCGTGGATGTCGAACGCATGCACACGGGCATAGTCGAGATAAGTGTCGCAAAGGAAGAAATCGAAAAATTCGTTGAGGCCGGAAGCATGGCCGTCCCGAGTGGCGAAACACTTACCGGCAACACCTGTGTCGTATTGCACGACGAATCTCAGCCCAAGCCGCACGTCGCATTGGGGCGATTTCACGCAAATTCAGGTGAATTGAAGATTGTAAAGACTCCAAAGGATGGCGTCATGGGCATTCGCCCGCGCAATCGCGAGCAGAGTTTTGCCCTCGACCTGTTGTTGGATGAAACCGTCAAGATGGTGACGCTGGTAGGGAAGGCTGGCACCGGAAAGACGTTGCTTGCGCTTGCCGCTGGCATGATGCGAACCGTGGAGGATGGTCGATACTCGCGCCTTTTGGTAAGCCGTCCGATTATGCCGCTGGGCAAAGATATAGGCTTTTTGCCGGGCAGCGTCCAGGACAAGCTGAACCCTTGGATGCAACCCATCTTCGATAATCTGGAGTTCTTGCTGTTCTCGGGTGGTGGAAAACGCCGCGGCATGCGTGCCTTCGATGAACTGCTGCAGAGTGGGACAGTTCACGTCGAACCCTTGACTTACATCCGCGGTCGCAGCATGCCACAGCAATATGTAATCGTGGACGAGGCCCAAAACCTAACACCGCACGAGGTCAAGACGATAGTGACCCGCTGTGGCGAGGGGACCAAAATCATTTTGACCGGGGACCCATACCAAATAGACAATCCGTATGTGGACGGGTCAACGAACGGCCTGACGGTCACCGCCGAGCGATTGAGAGGAGATTCAATCGTCGGTCATATCGTTTTGAGCCGCGGTGAACGCAGCGAACTTGCGAATTTGTCAGCAAATCGGCTGTGAGCGGGGCGTTCTCGCAGGTAGTGAGCGCCCTTACCGTCGCGGAGGCGCAAATCATCCTGCTGGCGCGCAGTCACCCGACAAACTGGTTGGAGTTGCAGACGCGACTCATTGAAAAATGGAAGTTGGGTCACCCCGAGGACCCAGTATTTCTGTTTGCTCCACCGCCCAACCTAGCGAAACTGCGCCACGCCCTCGATCAACTTGAGAAATGGAGCGAAGATCAGGGCCCTTGGGGCGAGATATATGCCGCTCGATGCAGGGAACTGCGGCTCGAAGCCGAAATCGCAGAGCACATTGGCGACGCCACCGTACGAGGTCGTGCGCGGCGTCGATTCTCGGTGCACGGCGCAAATTCTGGATCGCTCATACAATTGGCTCGAACTTGGATTCAATTGGAGCAGTCGAGTGACTCCAAAGAAACCATTCGGAGCGATGACGAATCGGACGACCGCAGTCTGATTTGTCAAATGCGTTGCGAACTGCAGCGTTGCGGCTTTTCGTATCCAGTAAGACTCGAAAATCGCCTCGCGNNACGGTCACGTCGCACGCCGAGTGGCGGTCAAGAGTCCCGAGAATGCTGGATTTGCTTGTGGGACCAGCGGAGCGGACGCCGACGAGGAGGGACGAGCATTATGGCTGGAGGACTCGGCGGGACTGTTCGATTCGACTCGAAAAGCCGATATTGGGAGGCGTCACTGGGTGTCCGAAGCCTGCCGCGAGGGCGCTACGTTCAGCGATGCCGTTCGGTCACTAATTGAACTCAATACGACAATCGAAAAAGCAATAAACATGGGGCTCCGAGTGTGGCGCGGTGGAGGCATAGCCAGGGAAATCGTCTACCTAGACGCCTATTGCCGCGCCAAAAAGGCCCTAAGCGAGTCACCGGAGCTTGAAAGTTGGATGCAGCGCGGCCGCCTTTCGATTGATGTCGCGCGCCGGTTGGTCGATGGCACGCTGCAACCACGCCATTGAGGGCATCCGTTTTGGATGTCGTTCTCAACTCAACTTTTCCGAGGCCGCGTTTGGGGCCGGTGCCCTAGTCCAAATCGACGACGACGGGGACGTGGTCCGAGGGGCGATCCCCTTTGCGAACTTCAGCATCGATATTTGCTGACCTTAGCGTTGGCAGCAGGGACGCGGAGATAAAGACATAGTCAATCCGCAGCCCGCGGTTGAGTCTGAACGAAGGCCCCCGATAGTCCCACCAGCTAAACTGTTGAACATCGGTATTTGTCGTTCGGAAGGTGTCGATCAGTTCATCGCCGACCAATTGCTTGAGTTTCTCGCGCTCATCAGGATGAAAGTGAATCTGACCTTGCATAGCTTCAACGGACCAGACGTCCAATTCAGCGGCGGCAATGTTGAAGTCGCCGCCCATCACGATAGGCAACTTCGTATCGTTGGCTTCGGCCGCCAGCGTCAACTTAAGCCGGTCTAACCACTCCAGCTTTGCCAGAAAGGCCGGGTGGCCCACATCCTTCCCATTGGGGACGTAGACACTCACACAGCGCACATTGCCAATAGTTGCAGAAATGTAACGCCGGTCGTCGTTAGGGCTCCCGCCAACCAATCCAATCTTCACGTCCTTTAGCGGTAGGCGTGACAGGAGAGCAACGCCATTATAGGTCTTTTGTCCGGCCACGGCGACACCGTAGCCCCGACGTACGAAGTCTTCGCTCGGAAAATCGGCGTCGACGACCTTCGTTTCCTGGAGCGCGACCACATCAGGTTTGCATTGGTCCAGCCACGCAATCGTCGCTGGAAGCCTGGCGCGAATAGAATTGACGTTAAATGTAGCGAATCGCACGCCTCAGTTCCTAACCGCGCCTGACGGCAAAATGCAAGCGGACAAGGTCTGGGGTAAAAATGAATCCCGTAGTACGCTGGGGCTTGTCGTAGGCTCCACACCGCGATAGCAGTCCAAATGAGCCATCAAAAATGACCTCGAATTGCCTAATTGGGACCCGATGCATTGGCTTTGCCTTGTTTTTTGCATTCATGGGAGTCGCGCCTGCGGCTCGCTCACAATTCGAAAGACCACCTGAGACGCATACCAATGGCCCCACCGGGGAGGAAGCTGCCAAGCCGCAGCTGGTCATGCCTCAATTGAATCATTTCGTTTCTGCGGACTATCCCCCGGAGGCGCAGAAGGCCGGGCTTCAAGCGGATGTCGTGTTGCGTTTAACAATCGACGAGACAGGCCATGTCACTGAGGCAGAAGTTCTCGAGCCGGCTGGCCACGGGTTTGACGAAGCAGCTCAGGCTGCTGCTATGCAATTTACGTTTGAACCCGGCAAGCGCGATGGAGTCGCAATCAAGGCGCGAATCAAGTACAAATACTCGTTTACTCTCACGCCCGTTGAACCGAGTAAAGCTGCGCCGCCGCCCCCCACTACCGGGAATTTGAGCGGCCAAGTCCGAATTGCGGGGGCCGAGCTTCCGCTTGCGGGCATCGAGCTGAAGATTACGGGTCCGGATTCGTTCACCGAGCGCCGAACTACGGATGCCCAAGGGCACTGGAAGTTGGAAGGGCTCAAGCCGGGTCACTATAAGATCACGGTCGCGGCCAGTGGTTTCGCTACATTCGAATCCGCCGAAGAGGTCGCTGTAGGTGAAGAAACCGACGTTACCTATCGGCTTGCCGAAGCAAGCGACGAAATCGAGGTAACGGTCACGGGCGAGCGGCCACCGCGCGAGGTCACGCGCCGCACCATCGAACGCCGCGAAATGGAGCGTATTCCTGGTACAAGTGGAGATGCACTGCGTTCGATAGAGAATATGCCCGGAGTTGCCCGTCCTCCGGGTTTGGCAGGTTTGCTCATCATTCGTGGATCGGCCCCCGAAGATACGCAGGTCTTCGTTGATGGATCCAGTATTCCAATCATCTACCACTTTGGCGGCCTCCGTAGCGTATTTCCGTCAGAATTACTCGAAAAGATCGATTTCTACCCGGGTAATTTCTCCGCTCAATACGGACGAGGCATGGGCGGCATCATTGATGTTGGTCTACGGGCTCCAGATACATCCTGCAAGGGTGACTACGGCAAGCCCACGGACAAAAAGGGTTGCTTCAATGGAATCGCTTCAGTTGATCTCATCGAAGGTCGAGCTCTGCTGCAGGGACCACTTCCAATTAAGGATTGGACGTTTGCCGCAGGCGCGCGGCGGAGCTGGGTTGATGCTTGGCTTGGCCCTGTACTCTCGAATGCCGGGGCGAATATTCGCACTTTGCCGGTGTACTACGATTGGCAGCTCATTGCAGAAAATAAGCCGACTCGAGAATCACGTCTAAGTCTGAGATTTTTTGGCAGCGACGATCGTTTTGCTGCTGTCATCGACCCGCTCGCCGAAGATCCCGGATTTGGGGGCAATCTCAGCTTTTCGCAGACAAACTGGACGGCGCAGGGGTTGTACGAAGGAAGAATCGCGCGAACTCTTTCCGAGCGTGTAATGGCTTCCGTGAGTCGCTCATCGTTTCGATTTGGATTGGGCAGCACGTTTGACTTCAATATCATCCTTCATCCCATTCAGTATCGGCATGAGTTCGGCTGGAACATTGCTCCTGGAATCAAGCTAAACGCGGGATTAGACTCCCGAGTTACTCCCTATGATATCGGCATAAGTAGTCCACCCCCACCGGAGGCTGGGCAGGCCGATTCCGGGCCTTTCACGAATAAGCAGCCACTGACCGTCAACGCAGCTCGCAACATCATTGAAGAGGCCGTATACGTCGACGCCGAACTCCAGCCGACTAAGCGTTGGCGCGTCGTACCCGGATTTCGCCTGGACTATTCGAGCGACACGCGCACAACGGACCCGAACCCTCGCATCAACACCCGCTATGACATCGTTCAAGGAGGCATACTTCCTGATGGCTCGCAGAAGCGACGCACGACCGTCAAAGGGGGTGTGGGCGAATACACGCAATTCCCTCAGGGTTATCAGACCAATAGTGTTTTTGGAACGCCGGGGATAGTTGCAAACCGATCCGTGCACTATTCTGTTGGAGTTGAACAAGAATTCACCCGAGAGATCGACGTGAGCGTCGAGGGTTTTTACAAGGATCTCACGCGGCAGGTGGCTCCCTCAGCCGACTCGAACGGGCCACGTTATACGAATCTCGGAACAGGATACGTTGTTGGCCTTGAAACCCTAGTCAAATACAAACCCGACAAGCACTTCTTTGGCTGGATTGCCTACACCCTGTCGCGCAGTGTTCGCAGAGATTATCCAGCGGGCGTGCAGTATCTGTTTCAGTATGATCAGACCCACAACTTGACAGTTCTCGGCAGCTACCGGCTCGGCCGTGGTTGGGAATTCGGCACGAGGTTCCGATTGATTTCGGGCAACCCGGTAACCCCGGTGATACGTCCCCCGAATCTTCCTGCCATATACTCCGCCGATGCGGGTTCTNNCTCGACATTCGCGTGGACAAGCGCTGGCAATTCAGGAGTTGGCAATTGGGCGCGTACTTAGATGTCTATAACGTATACAACAGGTCAAATCCGGAGGCAATATCCTACGACTATCGTTATGCGCGCTCGAGCTATCAAACCGGACTGCCCTTTCTACCTAGCATAGGCGTACGAGGTGAATTCTAATGGCAACGAAAACCACAGGAGCATCCCAAAGGTTCATCGCGCGTGTCTTGTGTCTAACACCCATGCTAGCTGCGATTGGCTGCGGTGCAGGGTTTGACTCGCCCGATTGGGTCAAGTCGCTGCGTGTATTGGGTGTTCGAAAGGATAAGCCGTACGCGCCCCCGACGACGGATCCGACCAATCCGACCGACGTTCACCTCACGATGCTTGACTATGACGGTACGCATAGTTCTACTGCCCCACAACGACTATGGTTCTCGGGCTGCGACGATTTGCCGGGCGATCAATATTTCACGTGCCTGGCGTACATGCAAAAGCTTTGGCAGCTCTACATCTTGGCTCATCCGGGATATCCAGCACCAGCGTCGCAGCTACAAGAAGGTACCCGTTGGTCTCCCGGGGACCCAGGGGCTCTCTCCGACGATGAAGTTGTCAAAGTCGGTACTGAAATAGCCAACATTGCCACCGGCGAAAGTTTGCAAGTCCCGGCCGATCAAGCTAGGGCCTTTCTTCTTAAATTCCATATCGGGGCGGGTGAGCGATTCACCTATAATGTTCCGCTGGGTATAGTCGAAGGTCATCGGGCGAGCTCGGATCCCAATATCCCTCAGTATGGTCTCAGTTTTATCTTCTTTACAGATTGCATTGGGCACATTGACACCGCGCCAAACTGGCAGAATGTCGATATTGCTGCGGCTCTGCAAAATGCAGTTCTTGGGTTTCCGTTTGTTTGTTTAGACGACGAGAGCAATACTGCGCTCGGTCCTGATGACTTCGTTTCGGGTTACACTCAGGTGTTCGTGCCGAGTGATGGAACAGTCAACAACAATCCGACTTTCAACGTAGTCAGTGGAGTCAGTTTCAACGGCAAGCCCCTAGATCCGGACACAGATGGAGTTCAACCAGGCGCAATCTCTGGAGCGGATGCAGACGCGGGCACCGATGCAGGTGCAGCCCAAAGTCCAGGAGCGAAGGCGTTTTGCATCGACGAAGATTGTGTGCCCCTGCCCGCGCTTGACCCATGCGATGTCGTACCTAAATCGCGTCACGTCCCCCGTTGCTCGGGCAAATGCGCCAATTACGAATTTGGCCCGACGATGGTGGCATCGGCGAACAATGATCCGGGTGTCTTCAACACGCAGATCGCAAGAAAGGTCGGTGAGCAAATGTGGGTGGATTACTACACTGACCGCGGCACATTGAAACACGAGGTCCGGCTCGTGCGCGACGGCAGCGCCGATTGGTCCGAGGATGGCATCGCAGGTTGGGATACCGACTTCTCGAATCAGTGGACACCCCCGGCAGATGCCGGCCCCGTGAATCTTTGGGCAGTCGCACATGACACGCGAGGCGGAACCGGTTGGGTTCGGCTTCAAATTTGCGTGGACTGACAAGCTTTCTTTTCCGTGCCGTCACGCCAGAAAAAGCCAATCATCGGGAAAGTTCTGCTGCGTCGATATCGAATGTCATAGCTAGTGGCCCGCCAATGCGGGCCGGATACTCGTCGGATTTGGCGGTTAGTTTGGTACGCGCCCATGGCTCAGGCTACGAGAATGCCTCGACAATATCCGCACTGAGCGAGCGGCCGGTCAACCAGACGCGAACTCATCATGCCGCCGTTGCTAAGTGGCCTCAAATCGACGAGTCTACCGATAACCCGCGCTTAGGCGCCTGGTTGACGATGGTTCAGCAGATGAATAAGCCCCCTCCGCTCGCTGAAGGCTCTCTAGTGAATGACCGCTATGAGATAAAGCAGAGCCTTGGCAAGGGTGGGATGGGCGAGGTGTTTCTCGCGTACGACCGCAGCACTCAGCAAATGGTGGCGCTGAAGGTCGTTCGCGAAGAATCTCGCATGCCGGGTGACGATGAAGCCCTGCGGCAAGAGCTGCTTTTGGCGCGTTCCGTAAGTCACCCCAATGTATGCCGGGTGCATGATCTTGCGCCGAGCCCATGGGGACCCATTCTCGTAATGGAGTACATTGCGGGGCAAACCCTTCACACGCATATTCGGCGAAAGAAGGCTCAAGGGGGCTATACCTCCGACGAGTTTCGCAAGATTGCCAGCGAGTCGAGTGCAGGCCTGGCCGCGATTCATCAGCAAGGGTTGGTTCACGGCGACTTGAAACCGGGCAATGTCATGGTTACGCCCGATCGCGCAATCATTCTGGACTTTGGCTTCGCGCAAGAGCGTGCGCGCATGAGTTCCAGAAGGCCCGCTGCGCCACCCGATGGCGGCACACCGAACTACATGTCCCCCGAGCGGCTGCGATACGGAGGAGCGAGTCCGGAGGATGACATCTATGCACTCGGGCTCACGCTTTGGGAAATGTGGACGTGCAAGGTGCCGGAGCCCGGTTATCAGCCTCGCACGAGGCCGATGCGCGAACAGATCATGTTTGACGTTCCTAGCGGCTTGAGCGTCGATGAAGTGCGGCAGATATTTCGCTGCCTGAACGATAATCAAGTGCTTCGCCCCGCGGCGAGGCACCTACGGTTCTTCAATCCGACGACGCTGACCACGAGTCAGGCACATGTTCCGCGGGAAAGGCTCTCGCCGGGGCCGCCGCAGAGTCGGTCAATAACGGAGGCATTCATCCCGGGTGCGCAGGCGCTACTGCTCACCTATGCGACCAATGCGCCGCATGCTGACGGCACGCTCTTCCCCCTCGAAAAACCTCTGCTTACGGTGGGGCGTCGCGGCGGGCAAGATATCGTGTTACCCGAGGCGACCGTCTCCGGAAATCACGGGGTGATGAGATGGGAAGCGGGAACTTGGCTCGTTGAAGATGCTGGCAGTACCAACGGAACTTACGCAGATCACAGCTACGAACGTAAACGTCAAGTGGCATTGCTGCACGGCGGAGAAGTTCAGCTCGGAGAATGTCGTGTAAAACTCGTAACCTTTGCGGCTGGGAGTGTTCAGCACCAGCGCGCCCGCGCCTATCTAGAGCGTTATGATGGTCTCACCGGTCTCTTGCGTAAAGACAGGTTCCTAGAAGCGGTTGACGACGAATGCGGTTTTGCTCGCTGGATGACTGTTCCGATGTGCGTCGCCAAGTATCACATTCAGGGCCCCGGCCGCAGTGTCACCAGTAGGCCGACCATTCTGGAGATGTTGGCCATGCGTCGGATTGCCCAAAGGGTGGTCGAACTGACGGAAATGATGCTGTTCAGTATCGTACCGGTAACCGCCGGTGCTATGGCAAATTTGGGTTTCGCAATAGTGATGATTGGCCCCAGCCCAAGTGAGTCAAGACAAGTCGTTGAGCAAGTATTGGCGCAAGTCCGCGGCCTTTTGCCCGAGTCGTTGGAACTTGTCTCGAGCGTCGCTCAATGTCAGCCCGGCCAATCTGCGGCATCGCTTTTTGATGACGAAAGATAAATAGCCCGATTCGATTCACCCCAACATGGTTGGACCGTCACGCCCACCGTTTCCTTCGGCACCTAGCGAACCGAGCTTACGTCGCTTAGGCACTGCTGGCTCAGGAGGCGGCGACCGACCCATCAAAGCTCAATTAATTGTCGCGTTGGTGGCTTTGATTATTCTCTTGGCGGTTCCGCTCTACCTCTGGCGACGCCCGTCAATTCATTCGAATCTGCAAGATGCTGGCGTACCAGTACCGAGCGCATCGGCGCCAACACCGCAGGTTGTCGCGTCCGTATCTTTGCCGACTCCGTTTCAGCCCGAACGAGCCCGAATCAATCCTCTGCAGCGCGTAAGGTGCGGGGCTAGTCGCACCCGAGCATCGTCGGGGGTCACCTGCGATGCGCTGCCAGCGCTGGAACATGCATTCGTGGAAGCAATAAATCAGTCGTCTGATTGCGCCCCTAAGGGGGAAAAGGTTGGTTCAATCAACTACGTACTCGAAGTGGACTTCGCCCATAAGACTCTGCATGTGTTTCCGGGAAAGAGCGGTGACTGGCACGGTCCCTCGGCACGCCGGGCGACGAAATGTGTAGAGCACGCAATCGGTAAGCCCGACTTTTCCGCAATGCCGCACGCGCACGCGTACTATGCACTCGCCGTTATGGCTACTTACTCTTCCGCAACCACGACTGGTCAGAATGCATCGAGAGACGGTCTGATCTTACCAATGCCGCAAGCGAGCGCTACGTTGGGCGTACCCGCGGTATCCGGAGTGCCAGCGAATTCAACTTCAGCACCGGCGCCTGTGGCGCCCCAAAACCTCTAAACTAGCTGCTTCGCTTGGCCGCTATTGATACCTAAGAATTTGGTAAAGGCTGATGTCATCTAAGTCCTCGGAAAACATGAGTGACCTGAATCAAACCGACGCTAGGATTGAACGGCTTCTCGCCCAACTCGACCTTAGCGAAAAAATTCGGCTACTGGGTGGGCAGCCCACCTGCGGCGCAACCTTCGGGTGCGAGCACATTGGCTTACCGCCAATTCGGATGTCCGATGGTCCAATGGGCGTGCATTGGTGGTGCAGTCACGCAATTGCCTATCCTGCGCTCATTTGTGCGGCGGCCGCCTGGGATCCCAAACTCTGGCATTCGCTCGGGTGTGCCCTAGGGCGAGATTGTCGCGCAAGAGGNNGGTCGCAATTTCGAATATTGCGGTGAGGATCCACACCTGGCTTCGCGAGTGTCAGTCGAATTCATTCGGGGCGTGCAAGAACAGGGTGTCAGCTGCACGGTCAAGCATTTTGCCGTCAATTTTCAAGAATATGACCGGCATCACGTCAGCTCCGACCTCGACGAACGAACCTTACATGAGATTTATTTACCTGCGTTCAAGGCCGCAGTTCTAGAAGCAAAGTGCGGAGCCGTAATGACGGCGTATAACCCCGTCAATGGCGTTCATTGTTCGCAAAATGCGCATTTGATCCGCGATATTCTCAAGGGAGCCTGGGGTTTCGACGGCGTGGTCATGTCGGATTGGACGTCTACTTACGACGCAGTGGCAGCAGCAAAAGCAGGCCTGGATCTGGAAATGCCTACTGCCGAACAAATGTGCGAAGGCAAACTCGTCCCGGCGGTGAACAATGGTGAGCTGGACATTGAAATCATTGATGACAAAATCAGACGTATACTCCGTTTGGCGCTGCGCTTTGGTTGGTTGCAGTCCGAGCAACACGATGCAAGCGAAAGTACGAGCGACCCGCGAAACGTGGCGGTCGCCCTCGACGTCGCTCGCTCTGGCGTCGTATTGCTCAAGAATGAAAGAAATGTCCTGCCACTCGCGCGAAGCAACCTTTCCAAAATCGCAGTATTGGGACCCAATGCGCATCCAGCAGTATTCAGCGGTGGAGGCTCGGCCCACACGAATGCAATTCGAAGTGTCAGCGTTCTTGAAGGATTGCTCGAAGCCCTCAACGGTCAAACGAGCGTCTCATACGCAGGGGGACCGNNGATTTGGGCAAGGGTTTGCGTGCGGAATACTTCTCGGGTGACACCCTTTCAGCCCAACCAACCCATGTTTGTTTGGACAAACAGGTCAACTTCAGGTGGGGCCCAAGTACGCCATTTACGGAATCGAAGACAGGCCAGTTCTGCGCTCGCTGGACGGGAGTGGCCCGGGTCAAGCATAACGGCGAACACATAATTCACTGCAAAGGGTTCGACAACGCTTACCGAATCTGGTTCGACGATAGACTTCTGGTGGATTCCTGGAATTGTGAGGTACACGGCACGTATGAGAGCAGGCTGGAACTTTCGTGTGATCGAGCCTACCCAGTAAGAATAGAGTGGCTAAAAACTAAGTACTGGTCGGGTCTGCAATTTGCCATATCACCAAGTGACCGTTCGGTTTCCAGCTTACAAGACTGCGTTGCGCTGGCTCGCGAAGCTGACGCCGCCATCGTATGTGTTGGATTCAACGAAATCACTGAAGGCGAGGGGTTTGACAGAGTATTGGGCTTAAGTCCGGAATCGGAGC
>PMCK01000579.1 GCA_003154095.1 Myxococcales bacterium
GAGCCGACACCGTGATAAGGTTCTAGATTGGGAAGCGCAGCAGAACGCCTTATGAACACAAGCAAAGTCTGGTCACGCAAAACGCTTTGGCTCACCGCGGCGGGAACACTCCTGATCTCGAGCGGATGTTCACTGCTTTACGATTTCAACACGAAACAGTGTGACACGACTCCGGACTGTAGGAACAAAGGTCCCCAGTTTGAATATTCTGTTTGCCAGAACCACGTTTGCGTTCAGACGATTGCTGCAGGCGGCAGCCCGAGCACAGGCGGACAAAATAGTATGACGGGTGGCGTCACGAGCGCTGGAGGTATATCGTCGCAGGCCACAGGCGGCAGCGATACTGGCGGCGCGCCAACCGGTGGTGCCAGCGCACAAGGGGAGTGCCTAACGAACAATGATTGCGTGGTCAAGCACAATGCGCCCTACATATGCAAAGCCGGCAGTTGTGTAGCTCTCACTGACCCAGTCAATTGCCCGGTGCTGATTCCGCAGGCAAAGTACAACGAAATACTCACCGATACGACAAAGTCGCCCATCATCATTGGCGGCTTTGCCAGCATGACAAACAGTTCGCAACCCGCCGACACGCTGGCGGTTGTCAATTGGGACCTGGCGTTCACCGAGTTCTACAATCACACCGCGCATGGGTTGCCTCAAACGCCTGCGAGTGGCGGGCATGTCCAGCCTTTTTTGGGCCTCATCTGCAATGGTTACCAAACATCCACCGCACAAGTGGTCGCGAACATGCACCACCTGACCGAGGAAGTTGGGGTAACGGCCATACTCTCGACCTTGTCTTCTGGTTTCTTGCTGGATGCCTGGAACTTCACTGTGCCTGCTGCAGCACCCGACGCCGGTCCCGCTCCCACCCGCACGCCAGTGTTCTTTATGAATACCGGCAGTGCCACACTCCAAGTCACGGAACACACGCCTACGCAAAAACGCATGTGGCACATGCTGGGTGACCCCCACCTGCTCGCTGGAACCGTTGTTTCGTTGCTGAACCAGATCATTCCCCGCGTCAATGCGCAGCGGCAGGCGAACTATGATGCGAACAACAGCAACGAGAATCCATCGGCTCCGCTTAGAGTCACACTCGTCTATTCGACGCATCCGACCATGATCGACGCGGAAAGCGTGTTGACAGCTTACGACCCGACTAATCATCCGGAGAACATGATCAATATCAACGGCGCATGGGCGCTTGATTCTAGTAATAGCGCCAATTGGCATGTCGCTCAGATCGATTCGCTGAATGTAGTAGCTACACCTGACGTAAGTAGTGCCATAAACAGCATCAGGGACAATCCGCCGCATATCGTAATAGCGATGACCACAGCTGAATTTCCAAAGAGTGTAATCCCGACGGTTGAGGCAAATTGGCCCACGAACGCGCCGGGCGTGATTCGACCCTATTACATACTTTCGCACTTGAGCTATAACAACAGTAACTCAAACCTGCTCACAGTCGCGGCGCAGTACGTGTCAACTACGCCGCCGCTGAATAACCGGTTGGTGGGCGTCAATTACGCCGAAGCCCAAGACACGAAGTCCAAAGGTCTATATGGCACATACCTGAGCCAGCTCCAGGCGTCGTACGGAAGCACGAGTGGCCTTTATACGCAGTTGCCCGGCACTGAGAACTACTACGACGGCGCGTACTACCTACTTTATTCTGTCGCTGCCGCGGCCGCCAGCGGGATCATTCCGGACGGTAAGGATATCAGTGACGCGCTCCTCGGCCGCGTCATCAATAATTCCGATACGCCTCCGGCGCCAAGCGTTGACGTGCAACCGTCAGCCATAGACGGAACCGTCCCGCTGTTGTTTAGCCAACAGACTTACGACATGTCATTGTGGGGAACC
Source organism: Myxococcales bacterium (assembly GCA_003154095.1). Taxonomy (GTDB): domain Bacteria; phylum Myxococcota_A; class Polyangia; order Polyangiales; family Polyangiaceae; genus FEN-1139. The sequence continues at coordinate 1,870 of PMCK01000579.1, forward strand.
ATGGGCCCCCCCAATTTCAATCGAAACACGGGCACACGCTTCAGCCCCACCTCTGCGTGGTGTGTGCAAAAGAACGTGGCGCCAGCCGTGTGGGCTTATCAGTCCGACGGCATCATCTATGATTCAGTGACCAGGACATTCTCACCGAACTCGAGCGGCGTCCCCGCGTGTCTTCAAGTGTACTGTCCGATGTCCACCGATGCCGGGGTGACCGCTTGTCCTCAAAGCTACTGATTAGCGTCGCGCTTTGGGTGATGCCGGCTTGCAGCCATACCTCCACAAGCGATCTCGACAAGGTTCATCAGGACGTCTTGTACGGTCAACTCTCCGGTGCTGAAGACGACGCCGTGCTGATGGTGTACAGCAAAACCGCCAACAGCTACCAGAACTGCACGGGAACGTTGGTGGCGCCCAACCTAGTCATCACGGCGCGCCACTGCGTTTCCAATTATGTCGACCTGAAGTTCACGTGTGATTCGAATGGTAACCTCACTTCCGGCCCCGGCGGGCAGATGGGAACATTGCTGGACCCAAGCGCCATCGTCATACGTAAAGGGACATTCCAGAAGCCAGTAGCGCTGGCAACGGGTACTCAGATATTTGCTGCAGCAACATCGACCATGTGCCAAAACGACATCGCGCTCGTGGTGTTGAACCAAGCCATAAACGACCTGCCAATCATGCCGATTCGGCTCTACACTGGCACGCAACCCGGCGAAGAGGTGCATGTCGTTGGTTTTGGCTTGGACGCAGATGCTGGCTTTGGTGTGCGTTATGCGCGCTCGGGGCTCATTATCACCCAGGTCGGCAGCAGTCAGTTTCGCCCAGTCGGAGACTCAATTCCTCCGCGACTATTCGAAACGGACGGTCCAGCCTTGTGCATCGGAGACAGCGGTGGCCCCGCTTTCAGCGATCACAATGCAATCATCGGCGTCTATTCTCAAGTCGTTGGGGATTGCACGGCGGCCACCGCGCGGGACTTGTTCACGGAAGTTGCGCCATTTACCGCCGATATCGTGTTACCCGCCTTCGCTGCCGCGGGCTTCGAGCCCTGGCTCGAAGGCAATTCCGAACCCGGTCTTTACGGAACTGGCGGCTCTAGTGGCACGGGTGGAGATTCATCCACGGGTGGCGCCACTTCAACGCAAAGCGCAAGTGGCGGTGCCACGAGCTTGGACACCGCTGTTGGAGGAGCACCCATTGGAACTGGAGGCGATACGTTAGGACCTGGCGTGTACGACCAAGGGCCGCCGAGTGGCGGGAGCTGCGCCTGTCGAACGGCCATGAATCGTCGCTCGGGGTTAGGCGCGCTGCTGGCGATGGCAGCGGTGCTTGGGTTGAGGCGACGTAGATTGCTCACCAGGTACGGCTGAGAGGGATCACCGCCTGCAAGGGCACAAATTGCAACTTGCGTTTTCCTCAAGTTCGAAGGCGGACGCGACGGCGCAGAGCTTACGGTAATTGTGAAATTTGAGGTATCTCATCATTTCTCGAGTTTGCCCACAGTGCAACGCCCATGGATTCGGGAAGGGATTTTCTCAAGGGTATTGTCTCAAATAGGAAGAGCTGCGTGCCGCCTCCCCGGAGCACAAGTTGCGACAGGTGGCTGCCCTGATGGCGTCCGTCGATGCAATGGGATGGCGCGAAAAGCTTGCAGACGATCTTCCCGTCTGGATGCGATGGCAGAAATTACGTGAGCGTTTGGGCAACCGCTAGGCGAAACTCAAACCAATTTGCGACGCAGCCGTCCAGGTGCTGCTTCACCGGCACCGTGCGCAGCATGCAGTTAAGGGGCTGCTGAAACGGAATATTGAAACTTGCGTTTTCCTCAAGTTCTGGCACACTACGCAAGTGACCTCGAAGCAGGTCCTTTCATATGTTAGCCGCGCGGCAAGACTCAACCAATTTTATGTATCGGAGCACGCCTTTGAAAGCCACAATGCGACCTTCTTCGATATCAAGTGCGGACTCACTACTGCAACTCGCGCGGTCTACCAACCAGAGACTGATCGTTGGCGAATCGAAGGCGGATGCGACGATGACGGCGCAGCGCTTACCGTAATTGTGAAATTTGAACGAAATCTCATCATCGTGGTTACGGCATTCTAGGTCACATCATGAACTACGTGCATACGACCAAAGTTGGACGGTTTACTGTGAAGGATGGCGGGACCACCACCCGTTACAAGCGTTCATCAGACGGCAGTCGAATTCTATCGCCGGAGCAAATTTCATCATTGGAGCGGCGGGCAGCTATTGCTGTACTGCGCGAGATGGAATTGGTTTCGGGCACCGAGCTGAAGTTTGCTCGCAAAGCTCTTGGTCTGAGGCAGCCCGAACTGGCTGAACAATTGGGTGTTACGGTAGAAACTGTTTCCCGCTGGGAGAACGATAGCGAGACGTTCAAGCGTCCGGTTCAGCTGGCGTTATTAGCGCTATTGGAACATGTCGAACAAGGTGGCAGTCTGCGCGCGCCTAGACAAATTCGAGACGAGAAGGACTTTATCGTGCGGGTTGCGCGCTAGTGTGACGACCGCAGCCTCGGTGGAGCGTGTTGCGGCGCGGAACCAGGCTGTGAGGTGCACGCCATCGCCGTTGACCGTGTCCATGTGCCGCCGTGACAAAAAGTGTGAAGCCAGAAAACCCGTAAGCATAGCACAGGCGTACATTGTGAATACAAGACCTAAAGTAACGCCCGCGCCTCGATAAAAATGC
>PMCK01000103.1 GCA_003154095.1 Myxococcales bacterium
TTCGCGACAACTGCGCCCAGCATCGAGACAATGCGCGATCACGCGTCCAGAGTTGGGCTTGCGCAAAAAGCGCGCTAGCTGCAATGTGCGCGTCGATCCAACCGATACCCGTCGCGTACAGTCGGTGCTGTTCGACGAACGCGAGCACCTCGTCTTCTGCCAGCTTCGGAGCAACGGGAAGCTTGAGAAGACTCGAGATGACGGAGTTGCGGCTCGGAAGGCTCCCGCAAGCGAGTTCACCGACCACGAATGGATGCACTAGAACCTGATCGTCGCGAAGTAGCTGGATCAGCCTGTCATCATTGCGCCGAAAATGATCGATCCACAGAGAGGAATCAACCAATGTCTTCATTTCGAGGTAGCCGGGCGACGGCGGCGAGCTGCTTTGGCGGTAGGTAACGTCCCCCCGAGACGAATCAGCTTTTCGCGTGCCGCTCGCTCCACCAGCGCTTCGAGGCCAAGGTGGATGAGCTTGGTTTTTTCCCTTACGCCGGTGGCCTTGAATGCGGCCTCGACAAGGTCCTCGCGCAAAACCAGCGTTGTTCTCATGCAGATCAATATGCATCCTTCATGTGCATCCGGCAACGGCTTCGAGGGCAACTTGGCTGATTTTCGTTTGCTGGCACTGCAATTGTGAAGTCGCCATGGTTGCACCCCGACCAGGTATTTCGGCTACCCGCCTGCTGCACCCGGGCTTCGGCCGAACCCGAATTTTCTTCGCGAATCTCGAATTCGGAAGAATTGAGATGCTATAGAGCTGGCATCGATCTCATCCTGTTGCCGCATGAATAAAGCGCTATAATGCCTTCGCCCCTTAATACCTGGAAAGACAATTGCCAGCGCGACGCGAGCAACCAGTCAGAGCCTGGGGGAATGCAGCCGAAAGGTAAAATCGATGAAGCAACTAAAATTGGCTTCGAGCCTAGTTCTTACAGCATCAATTGTTGCAATTGCACTACAGGGCTGTAACCCGGGATCAACGCTTGCACCAATCCCAAACCAAGAAGCAGGCGGGGATCAGGGCACCGGCGGTGGCGGCGGCGGGGCCGCAAACACTGGTGGCAGCGGCACGACGGCAAGCACGAACCCCACAACGACTGGCGGCTACATCGGAGTTGCTACCGGCGGTACACCTGGGTTAGGCACTGGCGGAACTCCGGGCTTAGCTACCGGCGGCTACATTGGAGTGGCTACCGGCGGCTACATCGGAGTGGCTACCGGCGGCCACATCGGAGTTGGTACCGGCGGCAATCCACCCTCGGCGACAGGCGGTAATCCGCCGTCGGCCACGGGCGGCAACCCGCCTTCGGCTACTGGTGGCAACCCGCCTTCGGCTACTGGGGGTTCGCCGGTGACAACTACCACTGGCGGCACGCCTGCGGTCGGGAACACGGGCAAAACAGTAGCAATAAGTAGCAGCGGGAAAGCATCGGGCGCCATGACAGGCTGGGCCTTCGTTGCCTTGGGCACGACCGACACTCTCTCCGCGCCTACATGTGGAACTCCGCCAGTAGCCATCACTGAGGCCGCTAAATGCACCACTACAACGAATTGGCCAGCCGCGGGTATCTGCATCACGGGCAGTGTCCCACCTAACCCCTCCCCTTATACCAGCTGGGGTATCAACGTAGGCGTAGGCTCAACAGACCCTGCAGGGGGCGGCCTTGGGCAAACATTCTCGAATGTTACAATTGCTGCGACTGGGGCTCCCACTGGAGCGACTTTTCGCTACATAATTGCTGTAGGCAGTGGCGCCTCGGAGGTTGACTACTGTGCTGCAGCGACCCCGGGCACAGCAGCCACGTTCTCCACCTTCAATACGAAGTGCTACGACACACCACCCGACGGAACCGCCTACGCTGGGACCGGGTCGGACATTACGGGAGTCCAACTGCAAGTCGTGCCGGGCACTGCCACCATCGCCGTATCAAACCTGTGCCTCACGGGAATCACATTCGGTCCGTAGCCCTGCTGTGATCGCGAACGGGGCACCTAGGTGTCCTGTCCGGTTGCCTATCTCGCGCATCGAACGCGCGAGGACGCGTGCGTTTTGGCTGCTCAGGACGATCGAAACGTAATTTGCAGCACCGACGCATTGCCTACATCCCTGCTCCGCTCACAATGAACCCGCTCGCCAGACTCCGCAATGTCACGGCAATGAGAGCGAACAGAGGCCGCGAGAATACCGGTCGGGTGTCGCGACCCTGCGCCTAGCCGACTCGACACGGGTGGTCATTCCTGTGACAACGCGTTGAAACGTTACTTAAACTTACAAAACAACGCGTTGAAATACTATTCAGACTTAACAAACAACGCGTTAAGTTGTATAGAGCTAGCATGGATCGCCGCATTTCTTCGGAATTAGACCGTTGGCTGATAAGCCGGAAGCGGCAGCCTGTCGTTCTTCGTGGGGCGAGGCAAGTCGGCAAAACCTGGCTCATTCGCGATCTGAGTTCGCGGCTCGGGCGAACTCTTGTGGAAGTAAACTTCGAACGCGACCCGCAACTTAGCCAATGTTTCGCTTCGAATGATCCAAAGCGTGTTCTTGCAGAACTTTCGCTCGCGATGAATTGCGACATCGCGCCGGACAAAAGCCTGCTCTTTTTGGATGAGATCCAAGCGGTGCCGGAAATGTTCGCGCACCTCAGGTGGTTTGCGGAAGAGCTCCCCGCGTTGCCGGTTGCCGCAGCTGGGTCGCTGTTGGAATTCACTCTCACGGACAAGTCATTTAGCGTTCCGGTGGGTCGTATTGGTTATCTGCACGTCGAACCCATGGGTTATGTCGAATACCTGCGTGCGCACGGTCAACATCGGCTCATTGATATGCTCAAGGCTTGGCAACCCAGCAAGGAACTTTCCGCAACCGTACAAAGTCGTGCCGCTGAGTGGTTCGATCGCTACTCTATGGTTGGAGGCATGCCTGACGTCGTTGCGACCGACGTCAATCAACAAAATCCTCAATTGTGTCGGACTCAGCAGCGCCAACTGATGGCAACCTTCCGTGACGATTTTGCCAAATACTCAGGTAGGATGGATCGTAACATTCTCGGCTCGACATTGACGGCCGTTGCCTCATCATTGGGTCGAAAATTCGTGTACGCCCATGTTGAACAAGGGGTAAAGCAGCACCAAGCTAAGCATGCTCTCGAATTGCTTGCTCAGGCCCGCCTCTGTCATATCGTACGCCACTCCGCCGCAAATGGGTTGCCCCTCGGTGGAGAGACGAAGGACACATTTCGCAAGGCGATCTTGCTCGACGTCGGCCTCTTGCACGCATTGCTAGCCACTCCTGCGAGCGGGGCCTTCCCCAGTTGGGATTCACTATCTGCATCGGTGCGAGGCCAGATGACAGAACAACTAGTAGGACAAGAACTTCGACTGCTCGCGAGTGACTTAGGAGACGAGCCAACGCTTTACTACTGGCAACGCGACGGCGGCCGCCCCGGTGAGATCGACTATCTTTTGCAGATCGCTGCTCGCATTGTTCCCGTGGAGGTGAAGGCTGGCGCAGCCGGCGCCATGAAGAGCCTTCACCAGTTCATGTTCGATAAGCAACTTGACGTGGCGGTGCGATTCGACAGAAATCCTCCAAGACTTTCCGAAGTTTCCGTAAAGACGACACAAGGTGACTCTGTATTGTATCGCCTCGTGAGCTTGCCGCATTATCTGGTTTGGCGACTACCGGAGATTCTCGCAGATATTTGATTGAGTAACCTCAAAACAAAGGCACCCAGGCCTGATTCACCGGACCCACATGTGAATATCCCAATGGCAGCGCCGATCGCTAAAGCACCCGCGCCACGGCAACCACGGCGATTAGCCGCCCGCCCGCCGCTTCGATTGCCTCGGCACAGCCCGCTGATGTCGCGCCCGTGGTAACGACATCGTCGACGAGGATGACGTTGGTGTTCGAGATGAATCGGCTATTTGCCGAAAATGCGCCGACAACCTGGCGAGCGCGCTGCGCTTTGTCTGCACCAACCTGGTGCGGAGCAAAGTGGTTTCGCCTGAGCGCGGTGGGAAGACAACGTAGCCCCGCCTTTCGAGCCAATGCCGTGGCGAGTAGCGCGGATTGGTTGTAGCCCCGTTCGACAATCCGATCAGGGGTCGCGGGAACGGGTACGAGCACTGAGTCATTGGCGATATGAGCGCACAGAACCTCAGTTGCAAGACTTTGACCCAGTGGCTGTGCCAGTTCAGGCCGGTTGCTGAACTTCAGCCGATGAATGGCTTTGGCGGCGGGTCCCTCGTAGACAAAGGGAGCGAGTACTCGATGACCCTGAGGTGTAAATTCCTCGATATTATTGGGCAAAGTCACCACGGACTCTGAGCATTGGCGACACCAGATGGCATCCCGACTCGCGGGCGAATCGCACCCAGCGCAGCAACGAGGAATGACGAAGTCGAGCAGTCGGTGAGCTAGCGATGCGATCACGCCAGAGATATCGGTCGCTGCCCGTCGTCAGTTGCGCGCCAATTTCGATTCAGAGATCGAATCCCAGCAGTTTACTCATCGAAACTTCATCAGCCGGCGTGAACGGGTATTGATCGAATTCAGCGCTGTGGACCCAACGATACGCTTGGACATTGCTGGCTTTGGGTTCGCCCTTCACGATGGAACAGTCGTAAAGATAAAGATCTACGATGTAATTGTCATAGGGATGACTGACGAAACTTATCAATTTGCCCGGCTCTACATCGACACTAATCCGATGTTGGACCTCTCTCCTTAGCGCTTCCGAGTCGGATTCACCCGATTCGACTCGCCCACCGGGAAACTCCCACATCAAGGGAAGCACGGCCGTTGGGCGTCGTTGCGTAATCAGGTACGTGCCGTCTCGCTCGATAACGGCTGCTACGACTCGAATGGTCGGACCTTGAGACATGGTGAGTAATCTTTGGCAGCCCGTCTTCTAGAAATCGACGCGGAACAGCTGCTGACCCATCAGGAGAATATCACCCGAAAGAAGCGTGTGCTCGGTCTTGAGCCGAATGAACGTGCCATTAGAACTGCCGACATCCGTGAGCGTAGTCTTGCCGTCGTTGGACTTGCCGATTCGGCAATGTAGGCCCGAGACGTAACCATCTTCCGAAAAGAGAATGTCGCCTCGTTCACGTCCACAGTGCACGCCACGTTCGGGAACTGGAAATGCATTACCCGTCGTGTCGCGACCAATGACCAATGCGAGTCGGCCAATATAACCTTTTGCCGGGCTGCCAAATCGGCGCACGCCGTCAGCAGTAGGTGGCTGCTGCACCAACTCTTCGTAGCGAACGATTTCTTGACCAATTCGGAAAACATCCCCGAAATCGAGGGGCCAGGGTTCATGCGGTCTAAGCTTCAGGTAGACGCCATTGAGCGATCCCGCGTCGCGAACCAATAGGTCATTTGCACGGCGCGTGAGCGTCGCATGGCGCGGCGACAGGTAACTATCGCCAGCAAAAATAGCGCCGGTATCTCTTCCAACCGTTAGTTGCGGCGAGTCGGGTAATGGATAGCTGCCCGCTTCGCTGCCGTCGGCGCGAAGTGCCACCATCGTTACTGGGCGTACTGGCGCCGTTGCTGGTGAAGGTGCCATCGGCGGTGCAGAGGGAATCATCTGTGCCGCAGCTGTTAGGTTATAGCCGCATGCAGCGCAGAAGCGATTCGAACGCGGGTTCACGTGACTGCACTGCGGACAATTCACGGTGGCTGCAGGCGCGTCAGCCGCACCGGGTGGAGACGACGGCGACTGCGCTGCAGGGCGCGGCTGCGGGGCGTAGGCCGCAGCAGCCGCAGTGGCCGCAATGGGTGGCACCGAGCCTACCAATGCCGTGGCTGCCATTGCAGCTTTGGGTGACACTGCTGCAACGGGCGCGTTCATTACGGGCGCCGCTGGTGGCGATGTCACTGCAACGGCTTTGACGCCATGCGGGGGTGTCTGCGTGGAGAAGGGCTTAGGTCCGGTTTCCCGTGGAAGTTCAGCACCACATCCGAGGCAGAATTTATAATGGTCCTGGTTTTCCTTCGCGCATTTGCGACAGGTGATCACGCTTGGCCTCCTCGGAGCGGGAACATGTCGTGGCATTCTGTCAAAATTGCCACGCCAAGTCCGCGATTATCCACGGAGCCATAGCGGGGTCAAGCAGGAGCACAATTAGTTTTAGTTTGAGTTGGGCAGCGGGCCTACAACAGGGCACCGCAGGCCGCAGTTTTCATCGACTAAGACGCGTCAGGGCCTCCCGAATGAGCTCCGACATGTTCTTCCCGTCTAGAGGCTCCCCGAGCGACCGAACAGCCGCCTGAGCTTCGGCGGGCTTGTAGCCCATGCTCGTCAATGCGAGAAGGACCCGGCTGGCAACGTCAGGAGTCGAAGTGCTTTCCGCGCCTCGTGCTTCGCCTGGACCCTGGAGTTCCGCGATCTTGGACTTCAACTCGAGCAAAATGCGCTCGGCGATCTTCTTCCCGATGCCGGGCACCCGACCCAAGCGAGCAAGGTCTCCATTGCGAATTACCGTAGCGAGTTCTTGCGGCGGAATGGCGCCAATCAACGTCACGGCCGTTTTGGGACCAATATTGGGAACGGCCACCAAGAGGCGAAATACGCGCCGTTCGTGTTCCGAAGCAAACGCGAAGAGTTCGAGGGAATCTTGGCGAAAGGCCGTGTGAATGGAGAGCGTGACGCGGCCTTCAGCGTCCTTTGCCGCGCGCCCCAGTGTTCCGATCGGGGCAAGGACTTCGTAACCCACGCCACCGACGTCGATGATTAGGGAACCTTCTGGCGTTTCCGTGACGACGTGACCCAAAAGGCGACCGATCATGGCCGAACGCTAGCACTATCAGGATCTCTGAGTCACCGGCTGATAGCTGATGGCTGACGTCTGACAGCTAATCGCCACGATTAGATTATCGTGCTACCGACTTGCCCATGCGCTTTCGGACGCAAGCAGCGCGATTCATCGCGAGTTCTCTCTGTTGGTTCTTGGCGGCCTGCGGAGGCTCGTCCAGTGAAACACCGCCTCCGGAGCAGCCGGATTCCTGGCAATTGCACCTACGACGCCCCAGAGTCAATGCGCCCGCTGCCCAATCGACGAGTCGCAATTCGTCGGGACAATTCATTTCTCGCGGCCGCCCACCAGTTTCGACCTGGGGCAGCAAAGCCAAAGTCACCAAAGCCGTTCCCATCAGCGCTGACGCTGACGCTGGCGAATAGCGATTATCGGGGCTCGATTTGACGTGACCCCATCAACCATGAACCAGCAACCAGCAACTAGAAATGGCCTTGCCAGGAAAGCCCGGCGGTACCCACTCCCAGCCAGGGGCTGACCGCGGGCTCGCGATATTGGGCTGTCTGTGGCGACTTCTTGGAGTCGAGCAGGAACCAGACTACGCCGCCGCCGGCAATTACGAGCCCACTAATCGTAACAATGGTGCCGGTAGTGGCCCTGGAACGCGCGTCATTGCCTTGCTGAACCAAAGTGGGTTGATTCTTTTGACATACGTGATTGGGGCACTTACTTTCGACGTCACTTATATCCGATTTGGCCTTTAGATAGACGACGCCACCGATCACGGTCGTAACGCCGCCAGCAGCCATCAATGCGATAGGGCCCCAGGGAATCGGCTTGCTCTCCGTGGCGGGCGTTGGCGATGTTCGTGGAACCGTTCCGTCATTGGGTTGGTTTGACGGCACGCCTACGGTGGGTTGAGTCGGGGAGGTCTTCGCGGATTGGGCTGCGGCTGCCTGTTGCTTTTCTTCTGCGATCTTCTGTTCGAAGACCTCGATGCGTCGCTGAATTTGAGCTCGTTCTGGTGAATCGGGGGAGCGTTCGAGATATGTTCTGAGCGCAATGACCGCTTGCTCCCGATTACCGAGGCCTTCGTAAGCCCGGCTCAGGTGATTGAGCAGCAACGTCGCGGTGCAATCCCTACGATAAGCGTCTTCCCAATAGAGTACGGCGCGATCGTAATCGGCTTCGTTGAAAGATACGGTGCCCGCCTGGAACGCGCCCTTGGCTGCGGTTACATCGCTCTCGCTAGGATGCACCGTGCACTCGGCGTAGGGGTGCGTAGGACTGGCCATTGCCGAACCAGCGAAAGCGAACACGCTGCAAGCGGCTAACCCAATACCCGAACGGCTGTGCATCACGATTTCCTCAAAACGTCACCCAACGCCTATAGAAGCACAGCTTTCAGCATGGACGAACCACAATCCGATTTCTTTTGCCAGGGATCGACTCGGTGGGGACCCAGCGTCATCTTTTATCGACCAGTCAACCAGTCAAACCAAAGGTGGTGCTCTCGGTCATCCGTGCTTGTCTGTGATCGTAAATTGGGTTCATCGTTCAGGTTGCATGAGGAAACAGGCAGTGTGGCTCGGCGCAGTGTTCTCGATCCTGATCGGCCTGCTGACGCTGACAATTCCAAAGACCGCTAGCGCTGCTCCAAAAGCACGCGAGATCACGAGCGTCGATTCGATTCGTCGATTCATGGAGAAGGGGCAGGCACTATTCGTCGCAGGCCAGTATTCGAAAAGCGCGGAGGTTTTCGAAACCGGCTACGAAATGCACCCGTATTCCGCGTTTCTATTCAACGCCGGAGTTGCATACGAGAAGGCCGATCGACTCGCGGACGCGCTTTCGCGCTTCAAGAAGTACGCCGAGGTAGATCCCAATGCACCCGACCGCGCTGACGTGCAAAAGCGTATCTCCCGAATCGAACAAGCAATTGCCGATCAGAATCAAGCCGAGAAAGCCGGAAAAAAGTCCAAGCCTCAGGTCGTCTCAATCGAAGAAAGCGCCACGAAGTCCTTGGTCGTCGTCGAGACCGAACCCCCGGGAGCCGAGGTACACTTCTATCGGCAAGTTACCGCCGATGCGCCATTTCGAGCGACTGGCAATGATTCGGGCTACAAATTGGTATTCTCGGCAACCGCACCTGCAAACGCGTCCCTCGACGTGGGCAAGTACCACATCGTGGTCGATAAAATGGGCGATTTCAACGCCAGTGAGTCGGACCTGGAAGTCGTATCGGGTCATGTTCACCAGTTGAAACTCAATCTCTCGCAAGGCGCGTTCATGGCCTACTTGCGGGTGACTGCAACCCCCAAGCAGGCCCGGGTATTTCTCGATGATCCAACAGGCGAAAAGACGCCATGGGGCACGGTCCCGCATGGCGAACTCGTGCCCACGGGTCAACACGAAGTACTGATTACGGCGCCGGGGTACGTACCCGTAACGCGTAGCCTGACCTTTGCCGAGGGTCAGAAGGAGAATATTGCTGTCGAATTAGTCAGGGTCGACTTTGGTACACTTCGCATCGATTCAAACGCGCCCCAGATTCAGGTTACCGTCGATGGCCGTCCAATCGGGACCTGGTCAACGGGCAAACCGCCCCTCGAAGTCGAGGCTCTAGAGGCGGGACCCCATCTAGTGTCCGTGAAGTCGCCCAAGAGAAAGCCCCTGCAGGGAATGGTAGTCGTACCGCGAGGGCAGGTGCAATTGGTTCGCGCACATATGGTCGTCACGCCACCTCGCGGCGCCGCTTGGACTCAGGCAATAATTAGCGGCGTGCTCCTCGGGGGAGGCATTTACCTGGGCCTAGAATCCAACCGGCTCTATGACGAATTGAAGACTGATCGGAATGCCGCAATATTGGTGCGCGACGATAGTCGTGGAACGCGGGGAAAAGTATATTCCATAGGAGCCGACATTGCATTTTTGGGATCGGGCGTGCTTGGAGGGCTTGCAACGTACAACTTTCTCAAAGACCCTCTGCCGCCCTCACGATTCGACATCGGCAAGCTGCGAGAGTTCGACAGCCAACCCAAGACGCCTGCTGCCGGAGGCGCGCCTTGAACCGACATCTAGGTTTTACCGGATGTGTTGCAGTCATGTGTACCGTGTTGGGGTGCACCTGGACGAGGTTTGACGACGTCACGGACAATCCACCCGTAGAGCGGCTCGAAGCACCCAACGGAACTTCCAGCCTAGGGATCTCAATGGCAACCTATCCTTCGGTGTCGGGCACGGGGACGATATTGGCGGTAGCCGCATCCGATCGCGTCGTGTTTTATGATCTCGGAACAGGAACCGACCCTTCACAGACGGCAACGAATAGTCAGAGTTGCGTTGGTGATAATTCGTGCATCCTTTCACGGCATTTGGTTGGTCTGGGCGCAGAGACCATGACGGGTAATCTGGGCTGCGTAGCCTATGGTCTCGGAATTCCAAAGGATAGTAGCGGCAATCCGTTGCTCGATACCAACGCAAAGCCCCGGGTCGAGCTTTGGTTGTATTGCGAGGATTCAAAGCGTAGCTCGCTGCAGCTCCCTCAATCGTTGGCAGATTGGTTCCCGGTGCACCCAGTAAGCACGCAAACGGTCGTCGAATTTGCAACGACGCGACACAGCGGCACGCAACCCTTGGTCGCAGCAATGTCGGATGCAAACGAACTATGGTTCTATAGTGGCACTGACGCGACCCCGGTCCAATTGCCCGCGTTACCCAATAGTCAAAGTGCTGGGCAAGCTTTGGCAATAGTCTCGTACGGTACCGGATACGTGGTGGCTGCTAGTTCATCCAATCCGGCCGATACCGTATGGTTCTATCAAATTGATTCGGGAACGGTTCCTGTACTCACAAGCTGCATTCAGGGCCCGTCGCAATTCGGTAGACTGCTTGCCACGGGGAAATTCGATGCTGACGACATCGACGACCTATTGGTGGCGGATACAACGACGGTTTACTTGATCGCGGGGTCAAGTCTCGTCGCCCAGACCTCAAACGGTACACCGACGTGCACGTCAATTGACTCGGCCCAGGTAATAGCCAAAGTGGGATGCTCCGAGTTGACGGATCTCAATGGTTGCGCGGGGCAGCCCTTCGCGGCCGCTATCGCCGCTGCAAATCTCGACGGCACAGGCCCCGATGAACTGGTCATTGGCGACCCGAATAGTGTCGTGCGCGGTGAAAATGCGGCGGGCGCAGTATTCATCTATCAATTGCAGGGCGGTACGTTCAGTGTAAAAGGAGGCCTATACGTGTCGTCCGCAACTGCGGGTGATCGTTTGGGAACTTCGCTCGTGGCGGCGCCCGTCGGAAAAGTCGAAACAGTTATGGCAGGTTCGCCAGGGGATAATTCTGTCATGGCATTCTACTGCAACTCGCTGTTACCCGCGGAATCGAAGAGTGCCCGTTGTCCCTGAGGAATTAAGATATGCTTCCCGAGCGTAAGCAAATTCTCGTCGTTGACGATGAACCCAACCTGAGACGCGTCCTGTCGGCACTGCTGGCCCGTGACGACTATGATGTACACACGGCCGAGGACGGCGAGCAGGCGCTTTCCGTGCTCGGCGAACATCATATCGACATGGTCGTTACGGATTTGCGGATGCCAAAAATCGACGGCATGGAGCTGCTCCGGCGTGTTCGCGCAATGGATGAAGA
>PMCK01000182.1 GCA_003154095.1 Myxococcales bacterium
CCAAACATTCTCTTGACCAGCGTGCTAGTCAGGTTAGATTAGTAGTATAGGCGGCCAAGACGAGAACGAGCGCCCCATGTTGCCTCCCTTCATTATCGAACAAATTAGAAAGCGAGAAGAAGAAGAAAGGCGCAGCCACCTGCAAGATCAGCCGCGGCTTGAAATACCTATGGACATTCATAGGCCGGCTTCCCCACGAGAAAAAGAAGATGACGGCGAGTCGCCGGACCGAGGAATAGTAATAGTCGATCTGCTTTCGGACACATAACTCGGTCCGTGATCCAGCAAAGTGCTGACCGCTTCATTCAATCCGCAACAGTAATGGCAAGCTCAGCTGCGTCGAGTGTACTAGGCTCGGCCCGCCGATGCGTCGCATTTTAGCCTTTGCTGCTTTTGCGCTTTTTGCCTGTTACTCAATTGGCGAGGGAATAGCTCCGCCGCTCGGAAATATCTATTTTCCAACAGGGCTAGTGACTAGCCGAGATTCGAATCACCTGTACGTCGTCAATAGCGACTTCGATCTTCAATACAATGCCGGAACGATACAGTCTCTTGACCTCAATCGAATTCGCGCATTGACCCCACGCGGTTGTAGTTCCGATTCCGATTGTCCCGCCGAGCAATATTGCGATATTCCGCCGTCCTCTGGCGATCATCTCGAGCACAGCTTCTGGTGTGTTGACCGCGAAGGAGCCTATGCCAATCAGCCCTGCGGCGTGCTCGGCGAACGGCCTTCGAATGAACGAGTTATGGTGCCCGGCCGATGCAACTCAGTTGACCTTCAGAATCCGCAAGATGGGGCGAGTTCCTTGGTTACCGACGCTGTGGCTATTGGCGCATTTGCCACCGATGTGATCACCCGCAACTTTCCGAATTCCGACAAATTCATCGAGCGATTGTTCGTTCCAGTACGCGGTGAGTCGAGCGTCAATTGGATTGACGCCACTGCAGAAGGCAAGTTGGATTGTGGGCAAGACGCTGGACAGACTTGCGACGGAAGACACCGCGTTGGTCAGAATCCCGGCGATAATTCCCGAGGTCTAAGATTACCGCCGGAACCGTACGCAATCGCTGCATCTGCCGACGCATCTTCGATAGTCGTCACTCATCAGACACAGGGAGCAGTTTCGCTGCTCGTCAATGACTGGGTCGAGGGTCCACACCTTGAATTCGTATATACCGGGCTACCTTCGATGCCGATTGCGGCTATCGCGATGCCGCAACCAGCCTTGGTGCAAACCGGATATTACACCTTAGCCCAGGGCTTCCTGGTTGCCTACGAAACCGCATCCCGAATCGATCTATTCAGGTTCGCATCGGACGCTCAGTCAACGCCGGCTAGGCCTTATTTGGAACAGAGCGCCATTGCAAGCGTAACTATCAATTCGGGTGGGTATGACGTACGCGGAATCGCGGCGGACGATTCAGAAAGAGTGCTCTGTGAGTCGACTGCTACATCGACTCGGGACCAATGCCTGGACACCTGCACCAATGGCTCGCCGGACTGTGAATCCAACTGCCAAGCAAGTTACAAAAGTCAGCTGATCACGTGCGCGAACGTGCCAGTCGACTTGTATGCGTCCAGCCGCTCGCCATCGAGTCTATTAATCGGGCGCACGATACCCAATACCCAGCTGACTCCAAATTTCGATATTCCATTTTTCAATAATGCATTCCCGCTCCCTACCGGGCCCTCGCGGATTCAAGTTGCCAAAATTATCAATACTGATGGAATCCTCGAAACGAGGGTATTCGTCGTATCGTTCGATTCACGTTCGGTGGCAATTTATGATCCCGTCAGGCAAGAAGTGGAATCATACGTAATTACGGGCAGGGGACCGCAGGCATTGACATTCGATGTACAGGCGCCGTCTTCGCCCAGTATGGTCAACGAAGGGCATGCTTACGCATTCATCGGACATTTCACTGACTCATACATTGGAGTTATTGAACTTGATCGCAGACGCGGACGTTCCTACGGCAACATCATATTGAGCCTTGGGTCCGCCACTCCTCCGAGGACTTCAAAGTGATTCGTTTGATTCGCCCAATTGCCCTGATCGGTCTGCTCTTTGCCACGAACTGCCAGCAAACGGTAACGCCACCGGTGCTTAGGTCATTGGCTAACAGCGGTGAGATGTCCCTCATTTGCCGCGACATGACGACTGGCCAAGGGCAAGATATCAACGGCTGTCCCGATGCATACGCCACCACCTGGGACGGTCGACATACCCTCCTAATGGTGACGCAGACCAAACGCGGTGAAGTTGCAGTAATCGACATGACCACGCGCGTCGTTTTGGATCAGGATCCGACGGTTCCTGGCACAGAATTCTTGCCAATTGGAGCCTATCCGGTTTCAATTGCCTCGACACCCGGAGGCGCGTCAACGTTCGTTGCGACCGCGGAGCTGGGAAGGGAGGGCATCTTCGCGCTTCCCACATCGTGTGCGGTGGCGCCTTCCGCCAATCAGCCGGCACGCGATCTTACGCAGTGGAGCGCATGCAAACTCCCGTCGACACCAGGCAAGATGACCATCGTTGCCGATAGCGCACTCGGTCCAAGTGGGGAATTGCGCCGCACCTGCGATGGTGATGGCCTAACTGACGTCGATCCGACGACGCGCACGGATTGTCCGGCAGATTGGGATGCCGAGCAACGAACATCACCGCCAGGCCGAAGAAAAATCTTGGTCACATTGCCCAACTATCAGGGCAAAGGCGGAATCGCAATTCTTGATGCGAGAAACCTCTTTGATCGAACGCCAGGCACCTTTGAAGACTGCACCATCGAACGTTGGTTGCCGCTATCACCTACCGTCCCCACTGGTGCTCAAGCGCAGAACATACCCGCAGATCTTGAAGACCCATTGTGCACGGTAACGCCCCGCTATTCCTTTGGTCCGCCACCCATGGGGTTCTTCTCACGACCGGCAGGCATAGCACTCAAGGACGGGCAGCTCTATGTCGCGGATCTGGGTACACCACTCGTTCACGTACTCGACGTCAAGAACCCCTGTGATCCGCATGAATTGCCTCCGTTGCTACCTACTTCGTATGACAAGCCGACTCAGACGGTCTATACTAGCAACGTTGCCGTAAGTGAATTAACCTCCTCAGGGGAACGCTTTGTCTATGCGGTTGACGATGACGACGGAAGCCTAATGGCCTTCGATGTAAGTCCGTCTTCTACCCAAAAGACGCCGATTATTCATAAAGGCTCACCCTATTTGCCTTACTATTCACCCGATCGAATCCAAACCAACCTCCAAAACGCAAGCGTGAAAGACCTCTTATTTGTCACGCATGACGTTCCGATTGTCGATTCCGGTAAATCGACGTCGCAAACGGGCCTCCTGTGTGACCCGACGCCAAAAGACCCACAGGTTCCCAACTATGAATATCGCACTTCGAGCGATTACACTCGGGGAGCCAGCCCCTCAAAGCTTCGCGGCACATTCGCGATCGCAGCCTTGTCCAACGGACAAATAGGCGTCGTCGACGTGGAGGACTGGGACGCACCCTGCCGCCGCCCCACAGAAAACAATCCTTCGGCCACCGCAGACTGGCGTGGTTGTAAGGGTGACGGCCAAGATCCGTACACTGACGCGACCGGAACTAGGACGGTATCGGACGAATCCTCCTGCAAAGTAGTTGAACAACACTACGCGCGCAGCGGCAGATTTATCGCCAACAACTCTACCGTGGGCACCAGCGCACCATCGCTTCAGACTTTTCCGACGCTCACGTCGATTACGGGCAATATTTCGACCGATAGTTCATCCAGGAGAACGGCCAATCCTCGAATGTTGGCCGTCCCTTACCCCAATACTACTTTGAAGGAGCAGCAGCCCTCGGAGGTTTTCGTCGGGTCGTCACTGTATTATCTCATCAATCCCAGCTCGCTCAGAAACGCGACATTCCTGAATGTCGAGCCTGCAGTAGCTAGCAATAACTCCCTTCTGTTACCTCAAGTAGAACCTCGAACTTACCTTCCCACAGAAAACTTCAGCGCCACATTCGAAGGAAAATTATTCGATGATCGTCAAACGGGGTTGTTGTCTGTATCTGATTCCGACGCTGGCGTTGAGCTGAGTCTGTCCGATAGAGACGTTGGCTTTTGCGACCAGGGTGTACAAGACTCCGATGCGGCCGCAGTACAGGGCAAACAATTTGCGAGTACCGATCCACAGTTGAGCGCCAACCAGTTGGCCTCGTTTGCATCCACTCATACCGATATTCTGCAGGTCACCTCGGACTTCACCGACAGTGATCCCTATTGGAGCACGCCTGTCGGTTCCGCATGCGCCAAGAGCGACAGTCAGGGAATCGTTGGCGGGATCAACGGCTGCCGAACGTACTTTGGTACGTCAACCAACTTTAAACTCGCCCGCGAATGGACGATCCGCGAAGCCTATCAAGACCATTTGGTCCTTGATCCCGGACCAGACGCCACCAAAATCGCAAATTTACACTGCTGTTTCCCGGGGACGGTGCTTTATACGGTGCGCGCGTCGAACACCTGGCTATTTCGCGGTCAACAACCGATGACCAACGTAGTCGTTGGTCCTAACAATCGCTGCGTTATCGACGACTGTAGTCCGCGCAAGAAACTGCTCAAGAATCGGATCATCGAAATTTCGAGCACGGAAACGTGTGGCGATACCTGCAGTATCGGCGCGCCCAACACGGAGATTGTCAAGAACCCGGTGTGCGTGGTTTCCAAGAGCGTTCCGCTCGATCCCAATACTTACGCATCAGGAGCAGGCTCAATTGGCCCCGGTTGCATCTTTGACTCCCTCAAAGGGCGCTTTGCCATTTACAGCGGAACCAACCCTAGCGTCCGCGACATGTCCTTTGGATGGCAGGTTGTGGGCGGCTTTGTCCCGTATGAACTCAATCTGGCCAATCACCTCACGGGTTCGGCCATCATGCCGCAGTCAATGCTTGCTGCGCCCAATCTCAATGCATTCTTCGTCGTCGAAGGCGTTTCAGGCGGAGTTTTCGAGGTAGTGCTCGACCCATTCGAAATCAATGGCGATCCGTATCTGTAAGTCGGCTGTGATCTTGTGAGGGGAACTCACCAAGCATGAGTGCGCGCGATACACCAGTCATGCGGCAGCATGCCGAAGCCAAGCGGGAATATCCCGATGCGTTGATCTTCTTTCGCCTCGGGGATTTTTACGAGCTATTCGGTGACGATGCAATCATAGCCGCGCCAATCTTGGAACTGGTGCTCACCAGCCGCAACAAAGGCGCCAGCGACGAGATACCGATGGCGGGCGTGCCGCACCATGCGGCGCATAGTTACATCGGTCGATTACTCGAAGCCGGTCACAAGGTGGCGCTTTGTGAACAAATGGCTGATCCAGCCAAATGCAAGGGGATTGTCCCGCGGCAGGTCGTGCGCGTAATAACGCCGGGCCTCGTAACCGACCGCGATCAGCTCGATGCTAGCACCAACAACTGGCTTGCGGCAGTTACTGCCGACGCCGGCAACTTTGGCCTAGCACTGCTCGACCTGTCCACGGGGGAACTCGCTTCCACTCCACTCAACGACGCTGCAATGTTGCTCGGAGAGCTCGCACGCGTATCACCTCGTGAGTGTCTATTTGGGGGTCTTGAGTCTCACTTGGACATTGCCGACTTCTCGAAAGCGCTGCGCACGATATTGCCGCGCGCGATTATTCGCGACGACCCTTCACTCGAGGATCAGGATATTCAGTCCATCCTGAGCACCGTTATCAATGCCGAGGAAGGTCTATCACTTCCCGAGCGGCGCTCGGTGGCCCGCGTCATGCGGTTTGCCCAGCAATGCAACGTCGGCAAACAGTTACCGCTTTATCGACTCACACGCATAGAGGCCGGGCTGGGGCTTCTCATCGACGAGGTAACTCAATCCCATTTGGAACTCGTGCAATCGCTGCAAGGCGGCAAGTCTGGCACTCTGCTTTCGATGATTGACGTGACTCGGACTCCTGGCGGGGCCCGCCTGATGCGTCGGTGGCTCCTCTCACCCTTGCGCGACGTACGCCTTATCCGCCGGCGCCAAGACACTGTCGAAGCTTTCGTCGTCAATCCGCGAATCCGTGCATTCTTTCGCGAGAGCCTCGGCAAAATTGGCGATCTTGAGCGCCTCGTTACCCGCGCAGTTCTCGGTGAGGCTACCCCTCGCGATTTGGGAGCAATCCGACAAGGACTGGAGTCGGCACACGCGATTGCAATGCATCTTGCATCGGTTGCTGACAACAGTTTCCTCGAAGCATTGAATCTGACCGAGACACCACTGGACACGGTCCCCGATCTAACTTTGGTGCTGTCGAACGCGCTGGTGGATAATCCGCCAGCGGCGTCAAAGGAAGGCGCAATCTTTAAGTCCGAATACGACGACGAACTGCGAGACTACGACCAGCTGCGGCGAACTGGAACGGATCGGATATCGCAGTTGGAATCGCAATTGCGGGAATCAACCGGAATATCGACGCTGAAAATTCGCTTCACCCGAGTATTTGGCTGGTACATCGAGGTCAGCCGCGCTCAGGCTGCAAAAGCACCCGGCGAATGGCGGCGGAAACAGACGATAGCCACCGGCGAACGCTACACATTTCCAGAATTGGAAGATTTGGCCGACAAAATCAGCCACGCTGATGAGCGGCATCGTGATCGCGAATTGGAACTTCTTCGTCAAATCCTGGCACTCGTTTCCAACGCCGCGACAAGAGTGCAGGTCCTGTCTTCACGCTTGTCTCAATGGGACGTCGCCGCTGCACTCGCGGAAGTAGCTCATCGTTATGACTATTGTCGCCCTTTGGTCGACGACAGTGATGTGATTGAAATCCATGACGGTAGGCACCCAGTAGTGGAGCGAATGGCTGCCGAGGGCCGCTTCGTTCCAAACGATTGCCAGCTCGACTTGAATGCCGAGCGGCTGTGGTTGATTACCGGTCCGAACATGGCAGGCAAGAGCACGTTTCTGCGACAGGTAGCTTTGATCGTAATCCTTGCACAAATGGGCTCCTACATCCCCGCTCGTCAGTCGCGCGTTGGGGTTGTCGATCGTATTTTGTCTCGGGTCGGCGCTAGCGATAACCTTGCGCGAGGCGAGAGCACATTTATGGTAGAAATGCGGGAAACAAGCCGCATATTGCGCAATGCTACCCGACGCAGCCTTGTCGTTCTGGATGAAATCGGGCGCGGAACAAGCACTTATGACGGCCTGGCTATCGCCTGGTCCGTAGCGGAATACTTGGACGAAACGATAGGTTGTCGAACCCTTTTTGCTACTCATTATCACGAATTGACTCAATTGGCCGACTTGCTCGCCCATGCAGCGAACCTAAGTGTGTCGGCCAAAGAAGTGAACGAAGACGTCGTGTTCCTATATAGGTTGGCGCGCGGCGCAGCCAGTCGAAGTTATGGAGTTGCGGTCGCAAAACTCGCTGCGCTGCCCGAACCTGTCTTGTTGCGTGCCAGGTCCGTCTTGGCTCAGTTGGAAAGTCAAGGCACCAACGCCTTGAACACCTTGCCCACTTCGAGTCAGCAGATAGATGCAAATCGCCAACTGGATCTATTTAATTCTACCCCATTCGTCAATCGTGCTACGCAGCAGATTGTCGATGGTTTACGCAATCTAGACATAGAACGTCTGACCCCTTTGGAGGCACTGGCACTTCTTGACCGTTGGAAAAAGAGTCTGGATAGTTTGGATTGAGCGCAAAATCTCTACGGAGCTTCTTCTAACCGGCGGCGTCGCTTCACATCCAATTTACCACGTCGGCAACCTGTGCCTTCTGCCAGTGCACCCAGAGGAAGTTAACAGACCTGTATGGCCCAGCACCCAACAGCATCGATCAATTACCGTGGTTTCGAGCCGCCTGGGGCCACCGCACGCCTGCCATCTTCCGGCCATTGGTGTTTGGGATAGCGCCGCATAAGCTCGCGACGAATTGACGGATAGTGACGGTCCCAAAATCCACTCAAGTCCTGGGTCACTTGGACTGCTCTCTGATTAGGTGCCAAAAGGTGCAAAGTAAGTGGCACTCGACCGTCGCAGATACGAGGAGTATCCGTCATTCCGAAAAAATCCTGCAACCGAGACGCAATCCAGGGACTGCGACCCGAGTCGTAGTGCACCTTGACCAGACGATTACCGAGCAGTCGAAAGCTTTCCGGTGCCATTTCCCTCAGCATTTTAGCTGAAGGTGGACTCAAAGTTTGGACCAGTAGTTCCGCGATGGTATCGCTGCTGATGCCGGCCAGATCCACGCGATTCGAACAAATCTGTCCCAACTGTGACCGGATCGCCAAATCGGTCAAAATTGCCTGCTCGGGCAACATGCCGTATTCGACGAGAATACGAATGCGCTCCTTCAATATTGACAGGGCGTCTCCACTTAGTATCCCCCTACCCTCAGCCACATTGACCAAAATTTTCGACGTGGCCTCGCTCGCACGAGCCACGGTTCGGCTCTCGTCCAGTATTACAGCGCCGTACCGCATCAAACTCGTCGTTTCTACGCGCCCAGGAGGGTCGACCCATTCTTGCTGTTCTTCTGCTGTGACCTGGTCGTCGCACAGTTCCAGCAACCAATTGGGGTCAATACCGCACGCCACTCGAATTGTCGTTGCACCTTTTTTCCCGCGAATCGCACGTTCATCGGCGACCAAAGCCAATAAGTAGGGTGCATGCTGGACGACGCTTTGCTCGCTCAGTTGCGCGGTTTTTCCATTTGCCAACACGAGTTCCCGTTGACCGGCCTCGCGCCGCCACGCAACGCGATCAGGGAAGGCCAACAACAGGGACTTGGAAAGCGGCGAGTCGCTCGACTCGATCGGTTCTTTCAGCGCTGGGAGGCCGCGAATACAGCCAAGCAATTGGCGCTGGGCCGCGTCGACGCTGCGTGCAGTTCTCGAATCGATTCGCTCACGGGCGCAATAATCGGGCCGAAAATCCCCAGATTCTGCATATTCGAAGGCCTCGACGAGTTCTTCGACGTCGCTGTCGCCCGCGTGGACCTCAGTAGCCCTGAAATTGCCCGTTACTCTAGCACGCGAGTCAATTCGCAAATCCCTCTCGGACAGCAATGCCGCGGTGAGACAACCCAGGTCGGCTATTCCCCTATTATGTGTTTCGAGCACTAGCCGTGCAAGGCGAGGATGCACCGGCATTCGGAGCATTTGTTTGCCCAAATCTGAAAGGCATCGATCTGGCGAAAGCGCATTCAATCTCGAAAGCAGATTTTCTGCAGCTTGCAGTTGTGCTGGTGAAGGGTAATCGACGAGCAACAATTTCTCAAAGTCATTGACGCCGGCTCCGCGCGCCAAAAGAATTGCCTCACACAGGTCAAGTCGCAGAATTTCCGGGTTTTCGAATTCAGGACGCGACTCGAAATCGGCTCGGGTATAAAGACGTGTCACTTTGCCGGGTAAGAGTCTGCCAGCTCGACCTGCGCGTTGCGTTGCCGAAGCTTTGCTTATTTTCTGGATCTCCAAGGTGGGCAGGCCAGACCAGGGCGAGCAGCCCGCCATGCGAGACAAACCCGAATCGACGACGCCCACAATTCCTGGAATGGTAATTGAGGATTCAGCGACATTGGTTGAAAGTACTACTTTTCTCCGATTGCCCAATTGAAGCACGTCAGCTTGCTTGTGGAGGGGCATATCCCCATGCAGTGGCAACAAGTCCAGGTCGTTCTCCTTTGCCCACGGCAATAGCGCCTCACTTGAACGGCGAATTTCGAGTGCTCCCGGCAAGAACACCAAGAAATTTCCGGTTGAAAAGGCGCGAAGTTGGGAGCGCACCGCGCTCAACACCTGCTTCTCCAAAGGGCGATCATCGGGTACGGGAGCGTATTCTATGCTGATCGGATGCAGTTGATCCTCGGAACGAAAGTACGGGCAGTCGCCCATCAGCTTTTGAATGCGCTCCCCCTGAAGTGTTGCACTCATTACTGCTATCATTAGATCAGGTCGAACCGTCTGCTGAGCTCTGAGTGCAAATGCCAAGAGCAGATCCGTATCGAGGTGGCGCTCGTGAAATTCGTCGACGATTATGCAAGCAACGCCTCGTAGTCCAGGATCGCTCAACATGCGACGAAGCAGAACACCACTCGTTACGTAGAGAATGCGCGTGTCAGGACCACACACATCCTCGAATCGAACACGATACCCAACTTCCTTTCCAACTGGCTGTCCCAATTCGGCAGAAACACGGTTGGCAAGCAATCGAGCCGCGATGCGACGAGGCTCTGCCACGACTACCTGCATGTTCGGAGCAATCGTCGCGAGCAACGCTGGCGGAACCCGCGTAGACTTTCCGGTACCGGGCGGCGCTTGCAGGACAAGGCGACGTTCGCTGGCCAATGCCTCCACTATTGGAGGGAGAAGCCCATCAATCGGAAGACTTTGCATTTCGAGTATGCTTGTTGCAGAACTAGACGTAGCACCCCTTATGTCGGATTACCTGGCACTTTTCGATATGGACGGAACCTTGCTGGATATCAATACGGCAGCACTATACGTCCGGTGGCGGCGGCGGCACGGCTTGAGTTCGAATCTGGATGTCATGCGGGTCGGACTATGGTTGATGCAGTACAAAATCGGATTGTTGAATGCGCCACATGTCGCTAAAAAAGTGATGCAGCAATTTCGGGGCGATCGGGAGGACGAACTTCGATTGGATTGTACTCGGTGGTACGAGCAGGAGGTTCGCTCGCACATAGTGGCACAAGGACGTGCGACCGTTGAGAGACATCGGACCGCAGGGGCAGTTCTCGCGCTGGTTACTAGCGCAACACACTATGCAGCCGATCCTTTGGCGAACGATCTTGGAATACCTCATGTTCTATGCACTGAATTGGAGGTCAATGAGTCGGGTTGCTTTACGGGCCAGATCATGAAACCCATGTGCTTCGGCGAGGGGAAGGCTCAGCGCGCAGCGATTTGGGCTCGATCAAGAGGACTTGATCTAGAACATGCCCATTTCTATACGGACAGCATTACGGATGCGCCGCTCCTCAACATCGTCGCGCACCCGGTCGCCGTGAATCCAGACCCTCGACTGAAGCAGCTCGCTCGAGCCAATTCTTGGACAACCGAATACTGGCAAACTTGAACGACGTTCGTACGGGTCCGCGGGCGATGCGCTACTTCTTCTTCGAATCCTTCTTATCTGCCTTTTCCGCTACTGTGCAATCAACGGGGGCAGCGACGCACTTGTGTGCAACGTTACACTGCTTTGAGATCAGGACTTCCATGCAGTCTTGATTACCCGGCGCACATTCAGTGCACGGGGCTCCGCATGTGTTTGCCTTATCGTCACATGACTTGAATGGGCCCTTGTGCGAGGAGGAACCTTCCCCGCTACTCGAACTGCCAGAGGTGTCGCCACTCGACGAAGACTTCGAACTATGTCCACTCGAAGGTTCGGGGTCGTCGATCGAACCATTACCGGCATTTTTCGGCTCTTCATACTCGACGGGCTTCAGGCGTGGCCCGCAGGCAACAATGGCGACCGAACCCGCAACAACCATTATTCTCAGTGATAAAAATGATAGGGTCACCGGAGGGCTCCTTGGAGGGCATGGGGGTGCATTAGCCACACCAGCCATAGCCCCCCTGGTACCTCGAGCTGAAGCTCGCCTGCAAGAGCTTTGTGACCGAGCAGAGGGCTATCGGCGCAACTTTCCTTCTTGTGCGTCAATCCGGGCAGCAAATGGGTCTGTACCGGCCGGAAATTCCTGCGCCACAGCTGACCTGGCGACCCGAATTTTGCCTGCTGGTGGTCCCCGGGCCACCAGCAACCTTTGACGGGGAGGAAGCCCTGGCAAAGTGTCGTAGGCTTGGCGCATGCCAGCCCTGCGCAGCCTCCGTGACAAATTCAAGCCCAGTTCAATCCAATTAGGCGCTGTTGTTATCTTATCTATATTCGCATCGCACGCGTCACCTGGCGCCGCTTGGGCTCAAGCCGCAAAGAACTCATCCAACTCGCCGATCAACGGAAAACCGACACAGGCGCCGAGGCAATTGCCTCCCGCAAATTCGACATCGCAATCGAACAACACCATACTGACTGCCAAGCCAAACACACCCGACCGAAAGCCTAACGTTGAATCTGCCGCCAGCATCAGCGCCGCGGCGCCAGACATATTCATCGACTTCGAGAAGTATCGCCTGAGCAACGGGCTCGAGGTAATTTTGCATCGCGACGCTTCATTACCGCTCGTTGCGGTAAGTGTTTGGTACCACGTGGGACCCATCAATGAGCCACCCAAACGCAGTGGCTTTGCTCACCTGTTCGAACATTTNNACCAATGTGAACGGCACGACAAATTGGGACCGAACTAACTACTTTGAAACGGTGCCCACGGAGTTCCTCGAACTGGCACTCTGGATCGAAAGTGACAGGATGGGTTTTCTGATCGATGGGATCGGACAAAAAGCGCTCGATATTCAGCGTGATGTGGTCAAGAATGAGCGGCGCCAGAGCTTTGAAAATGCTCCTTACGGTCCAAGCAGTCTAGCCATGATGGATACGCTCTTCCCGGAAGGGCACCCCTATCACGGCGCAGTAATCGGATCGATGCAGGACCTGTCCGCCGCCACTTTCGACGATGTAAAGAACTTCTATCGCGATTACTACGCACCCAGCAACGCAACGGTAGCACTGGCGGGGGATTTCGACGCGTCACAGGTGAAAGCTTTGATTGACAGATATTTCGGTACGCTGCGCAACTTACCGAAGCCAAATTCCGTACCGAATCGCCCCAACTCTCCTATCGCGTCCACCCGCCTGGTAATTGACGAACCCGTTCAAATTGCAAAGGTTGCGTTTGGCTGGGTGACACCTCCCGCTTACCAACCCGGCGCTGCGGCCCTGGAGATCGCAGCTGAGGTATTGGCCGGCGGCAAGGCAACGCGCCTATACCGTTCCCTCGTAGTCGAGCAGAAACTTGCTGCCGATGTCGATGCGGACGCAGATGACAATGCACTGGGCACGCTGTTCACTGTCGACGCGTACGCGACAAGCGGTGGATCAACAGACCGACTCGAGCGTGCGCTTTCCGCTGAAATATTGGGGCTTGCTCAACACCCTCCGACAGCAGCAGAACTTCATCGGGCAAAGAGTCGCATATTGTTAGCGGTGACTCGTGATTTACAATCACTCAATGGACACGGCGGAGAGTCAGGCCGCGTGGGACAATTGCAAAGGTTCAATCAGTATTTGGGCAATCCTGGCGCGATTCGAGATTGGTACCAACAAATCTGGCGAGTGTCGGCACGCGATGTCAGTGAAGCGGCAGCCAAATGGCTAGATGAAGTCCATCGGGTTACCGTTGTAACCCGACCCGCGCAGAAGGGGACGCGGCCATGAACAAAATTCACAAGTACCTAACAAGATCTCTTGCTGTCATGAGCGTCACATCATTACTTGGGTGCGAACCAGCCGGTCGCTACGGTCACATCAAACCTAACGCGCCCCCGCCGGCGCCATTGCTTCCACCTTCCGAACCAGAAGCTTGGCGAAAACAACAACCGGTATCTGGTGCTTCGGGTCAAGTGAATATTCCGAAGCCACAAGTCCGAACTTTGGAAAATGGCATGAGTGTCTATATAATTCCTCGCCCTTCGGGAATTGTTTCGATATCCGTCGTCATCAAACAGGGGGCGGAAGCGGCAGCACCAGGGAAAAGCGGCCTTGCGGCATTGGTTGCAAGGATGCTGACTGAGAGTACCCGCCGTCGCAATCCGTTCCAGTTGGCGGAGGCTGCGGAAAACTTCGGATCTTCTCTACAATCCAATGCTCAGCGCGATCTACTTGAGGTGTCATTGGAATCCCTGTCGAGCGACACCGGGCGTGCTATTGAGCTGCTGTCGGAGGTAGTTCGGGAACCGGCATTTTCGAGCCAAGACTTCGAGCGCGTTAGGAGCCAATGGCTTGACGACCTGCTAGCGGAGCGACAATCACCCGGAGCGTTGGCAGCGCTCGTTGGAGTTCGAGCGCTGTACGGAACGAATCGCGGCGCTCCGGTGAACGGCGGAGTGAGCGACATAAAAAGGCTCTTGCTCTCGGACTTGCAAGGATGGCATTCCAGCCACGTCGTACCCAGAAATGCGGCACTAATTGCAGTAGGACCCGTCGAGGCTGATTCCATTTTCAATGTCGCCAAACGTGCATTTGGCAACTGGCACGATGTTCCGCCACAAAACTCTCTTGCGCAATACTCGGCGACGCCACACAGCAGCAGTAACGTAATTGTCGTAAACCGTAAGGACGCGGTTCAGAGCGCCCTGTTTGTTGCACAGCCATTCCCCCGCCGACTCGAAAGCGGCCATGAGGCACGGCTGCTACTAAATGACATCTTCGGCGGGCTGTTTACATCGCGAATAAACATGAATCTGCGGGAGGCGCATGCTTACACTTATGGCGCTCATTCCTCCGCAGTCGCCAATCGCAATTTTGGTGTATTTATCGTCCAAACGAATGTGAGGACGGATGTGACTGCTAGCTCACTCAAAGAGCTGCTTTCCGAACTAGCCTCCATTAGCTCTCCAAAGACGAATCGGCCCATTACAGAAGATGAATTGACACGCGCTCGAGCCGACCTTACCCATCGTTTAGGGTCTCGCCTCGAGCAGAACAGATATCTTGTCAATGATCTGGAGACTATTTTTGCGCAAGGGCTCGGTGATGACTACTTCGCAAAGCTTCCGGATACATATACCCACTTGAACAGTGCCGAAGTTACCAAGCAAGCATTGCTGATTGAACCTGACAAATGCACCGTTGTGATCGTGGGCGATCAAGAAAAAATCGAGCCATCCCTCATTCAAGCGGGTTTCAAAGTCACCTCGCCCGAGAGCGAATGGCTCGACTGAGAAAGAGCTGCAAGTCAGCAATCGGCGTTTGAATATCCGGTGGAGATCCTATTAGATTTGATGAAGCTTCACCGCACACATCAATAGGACCAGCACGGAGATACCAACCACAACCACTACCCAGTTACTTTCCAGCAAAATTACCCAATGACTTGGGGATAGCCAGCGAGCAATTCCCCGGGTTCGGGTTACTTGCGTAACGTCAGCCGGGTCTCCAAAGGTTGCATTTTTGCCGACTTGCGCATCGCTAACAACCACTGATCGAGAATCTTGCTCGACTGAGCGTGCTGCCTTGGGTGGGCGTGCCTCGAAATGGAGTGTGATGGCTGATGCGCCCAGTCGCTCTTCGTCGGCCACTTCGATACTGGGGTCGGAACCAAGGAGGTGCCGCAAAACAACCATCATATTTAATATAGCACCGCATAATTCCAATTTGACACTAAATGCGAACCTTAATGTTCGTTTTCCTACAGGGCGCACATGCAGAGATAACAACCGGAACTTGCCGAATTGCAGGAAGTGGTGCTTTCGAATATCGCGCTGACCCGTGGCTGACCATTGCATACATTTGCTCTTGCGTACGGCATTGGCGCATAAAGCACCACAATTCCCTGCAATGGGCAGCTGCACTTAATCGCTTCTCGAGCCCAGCTCCAATCGACTGACTAACAAAGGCACTGAATCGAGTTGCCGGCGACCGACGCATGGTAGAAATACGCTATCCGCTGCAGGTATTTGGGTGAATAAATGCTAAGAAGGCTAACGATTCGGCGGACTATTCCATTGCCGTTCCTGCAATAAGCCGTGACTCAACCCGTACTCGTCGTCGATGATGACGCAATCAGCAGGCACATACTGGTCCAGACGTTGACGTCGGCGGGTCTGAAAGCAATTGCCGTTGGTGACGGGGATGCTGCTATCAGTTGGCTTTCGAAGAATGAGCCCGCAATCATATTACTCGACCTGGTAATGCCGGGAACAGACGGTTACTCCATACTCCACCATGTGCGTGCCCATCCAACGCTCGCACCAATACCCATTGTCGTCTTGACCGCACTCGATTCCGACGAGGAAATACAGCGAGTATTTCTGGAAGGCGCCGACGACTACGTTCACAAGCCCTTTCGCCCAACTGAGCTGGTAGCCAGGATTCGAGGTCAACTGCAACTTCGCGAATCGTTGGACCGACTAAGTCGCCGCGAACGCAACGCACAAACCGTTGTTGAGCTCACACAGACGCTCGCCTCTTCTCTGGAAATCCGGACCATACTCCATACCGTTGTCGCTCGCCTAGCTCAGCTTGTTAAGGTCGATCGGTGCAGCATCGTGCTGGTGGGGGAGGCTCAGAACATCGGATTTGTCGTGGCCACGAGCGATGACGAGCGACTCCGTGATCTGCCCATCGAATTGCAGAAATATCCAGAAATTGTTCAGGTTCTGCGCACCGGGGAAACGCTGGTAATAAGGGGCGCGCCTAACCACCCGCTCTTGCGATCAGTCAGTGATCACGTCGTTCATTTGGTGTTCAATTCATTGGCACTTGTCCCAATTCTCCATGAGAACAATCCACATGGCGTAATATTCATGCGTGCCTTTGGTGATGCATCGTTTGGAGACGATGAATTGGCGCTCGTTCGTACGGTCGCCAACGCTACATCCATCGCGCTGCGCAATGCGCGTGTATTGCAATCTCTGCGGGATGAGACTCGAATGAGTGCGACGGCGCGCGTTGAGGCGGAGCATAGAGTCCAACTATTTCAGCGCTACGCCGATTTTTTCGAAAGTGCTGCAGATGGCATGATGGTAGTCGACCGTGCTGGTTCGGTACTGTTCGCGAATCCTCGAGCCCGGGAGATTACCGGGTTTTCCGAGGCAGAACTGATGCGGATGCGGCTGTCGGCACTTTGCGACAAATCCGAATCCGCTCGTGTTCAACGACTACTACGCGGTTTTCGCGATGGGGTCTACCCACGAGGAGTGGATTTGGGCATTAGCCGCCGGGACGCGGAGCGAGTAATTCTTAGCGTGAGTTTCAGCAGTGTGCTGCATGATGACGATGCAATCGTACTCGGGTTCCGAGACGTCACCGTTGAGCGTCGCACCGCTATCGAATTGGAACAGACCAAAGAATTCTTGGAGCGAATGATCGACAGCTCTGTCGATGCAATTGTGTCGGCGGATTTGCAGGGTACCATTCTGCTCTTCAATCGTGCGGCATCAAGAATGTTCCGCTATGATCCAACCGCCGT
>PMCK01000231.1 GCA_003154095.1 Myxococcales bacterium
CTGCATTCGGCAGCGCGACTGCGGAAGTGGCATTGGGGCAAGTTGAGGCAGCGGAGCACAGCGCCGCGGTTGCACTGAGCCGTCAGGCCATCCACGTCGGTGCCCGTTTGCTTCTGGCGCGAATTGCCATGGATAAGCGCGGCGATGTCCAGGGCGCCGAGAATATAATAGCCGAAACTCTCAAGCATCAGAACGATGCCAGCCCATCGGAGCGAGTTGTAACTCAAACACTCTTGGGCGATCTCAACTTGGCACGATCCAGAATAAGCGTTGCAGAAACCGCCTACACGCAAGCCCTCTCCTACGATCCTCGCAGCTGCGCTGCTCTTCGTGGGCTGGGAGAAGCGCTATTTCGGGCGGGTCGTTACGCTGAGGCGCTCGCCCGATTTGAAGCGGCAGTACAGGCAGATCCGGATGATACGACCGCTGCCGTTGGAGTCGCAAAAACACAGTTGTTGCTCGAGCGAGTAAGAGAAGCCGCGGCGCTACTATTGAAACTCAAGGCCACGCACGCGCAATCGTATTTGGTCAATTATTGGTATGGGGCTGCCCTTGAAGCGATGGGAAATCGTGACGAAGCCGAAAAAGCATTCTCTAGCGCAGTTGCGTTAGGGGGCACGGAGCCTGCGGCCATCGACGCGTATATTGCGCTAGCTTTGCTAAAAAATCAGCAAGGCAGAAGGGAAGAAGCCCAAAAGCTATTGGACGCGGCGCGCGAAAAGCTTCCGCTTTCGCCAAAAATTCTCATTGCAATCGGGCAGCTTTCATTGTCGGAAGGTCGTTACGAGGCAGCCATTTCAGACTTTCGACACGCACTCAAGTTGGATCCAACCGATATTGCCGCAACCTTCCGTTTGGGAGTTGCGTTCAGGAAGAACCGCCAATTTGACGAGGCCATGTCGAGTTTTGACGACGTCGCCAAGGTGGACCACGAGTACCCCGGATTGGCACTCGAGCGCGGCCTGCTTTACGAGACATCCGGGCGAACGGAAGAGGCTCTCAAGTCATTCGAGGATGCGCTCGCCAAGGCCCCGGGCGATGCCGATCTCATGCTTCGCGTAGGCTGCGGAAAAGTCGCAGCTGGGCGCCCCAAAGAAGCGGAAACCTTACTGCGCAAGGTACTTGAACAGCGGCCCATGTCTGCCGAAACGCACCATTGCTTGGGACGGGCACAACTTCTGGAAGGAACCAATCTTGCTCTGGCTCTTCGCACATTGGAGAGGGCAGTGGAGCTTGATCCGTACCGACCGGAATATTACTTGTACGTCGGATGGGCTGCCAACGAAGCTGGTCGTATATCGGTTGCGGAACAGGCACTGAAAAAAGCTTTGGCTCTCGATCAAGGCCTGGGCGACGCCTATTGGCAACGAGGCGTATTGCGTTTTCGTCAGGGTGCAATCAAGGACGCCGTGGTTGACTTGACCAAGGCTATCGAATTGCGACCGAGTCGTCACGAGGCCCACGCGGCCCTCGCTGAAGCTTACTACGAGCTGGGGTCGGAGGTGAAAGCGCTCGAGCAGTGGCGAATAGCCGTGCAGGCGCAGCCCGACAATGCAGGGTGGCATTTTAGTTATGGGAAATTGCTTCAGGCCGCATCACGTGACGCAGAAGCTCGCAGTGAACTCGAAAAGTCGTTGGGGCTCGCTTCGCAACAAGATCCACGTCCTCGGTGGACTTGGGAGGCTCATCGACTAATGGCGCGCAGTTTGGGGTTCCAGTCCGCGGCAATCCCTCATTGGCAGGAATTTCTCAGACTTGCGCCACTGGATAACGCCTATCGCGACGAGGCCAAACAGGCCCTCGCTCGCCTCGGCCAGCCGTGGGACGACACGGCGAAGTGAACGTGCGACTGGCGCGCTTTGAAAAGCGCACGGTCGCATTTGTTCAGCTTTCGATGAAGCTCTTTAGTTGCTTCGAGCGGCTTGGGTGACGCAGCTTTCGCAGCGCTTTGGCTTCGATTTGCCGAATTCTTTCGCGAGTCACTTCGAAGTCCTGACCGACCTCTTCCAGCGTATGGTCGCTCTTTTCGCCGATTCCGAAGCGCATCCGCAGCACTTTTTCTTCGCGCGGCGTCAGTGTCTTCAAGACTCGACGCGTTTGCTCCGACAGATTCATGTTGATTACGGCTTCGGCCGGACTCACGACGCTCTTGTCCTCGATGAAGTCGCCGAGGTGACTGTCTTCCTCTTCACCGATGGGGGTCTCGAGGCTGATCGGTTCTTTGGCAATCTTGAGTACTTTTCTGACCTTATCGAGCGGGAGTTCCATCTTCTCGGCGATTTCTTCCGGAGTGGGTTCCCTGCCGAACTCCTGCACGAGATACCGAGAGGTCCTGATGAGCTTGTTGATGGTCTCAATCANNTCGAACTTGTCGACCGCCTTCATCAGGCCGATATTGCCTTCCTGGATTAGGTCCAAGAACTGCAGGCCCCGGTTCGTGTATTTCTTGGCAATACTGACTACAAGACGCAAATTGGCTTCGACCAATTCGGCCTTGGCCCGTTCCGCCTTACGCTCGCCTTCGACGATTCGATTGTAAGTCTCGAGCAACTGGTCAGCGTCGACGCGGACTTCCTCCTCACGACGCTTGGCGGGTGGCTCGGAATTTCCGTCGAGGGGTGCTGCTTCTTCGCTCTCATTCTGGCTTCTTTCGCCTAGGTCCGATTCGATATTCGGTGCGTTCCTGGCTTC
>PMCK01000095.1 GCA_003154095.1 Myxococcales bacterium
GCCGCAAGTTATTGCCAATCCGTTATGCCGTGCCGTATTTCCGGCGCGCAGATGCTCACTTCTGCTTTGGTCGTTCTTACGCTAGGATGTAATATAGAGCGAGATGCGCTATGACTGATAGTCACTTGGACCGATTCAATATTGCCGCTCGGGATTACACCACGGACAAATATCCCGGTCGGGCTCAGTGTGCGCGAAAGGTCTTGGATCTTCTTGAACCGAGGATCGATGACGTAATTCTTGACGTCGGGTGCGGCCCAGGCACTCAACTTACTCAACTTTCACGATCGATACGATTTGGGTACGGAATTGACCCGGCAGAGCAGATGATTAGACGGGCGCAGGAATCAACTACACATTGTCCCAATCTGCAGTTTTTCGTCGGGAGCGCAACGGCTTTTCCACAAGAGATACATCACATTGGCATTAATAAGATCATCTCCAACTACGCGTTGCATCATCTACCTGACAATGAAAAGGGCCAATCACTCCGCAACCTGGCTTCACTCCTTCCCGACAATGGGATGATTTTCCTCGGAGACTTGATATTTAGCGATAACCCTGATAAATTCAGAGCCTTATTTGATATCGTGGGATATGGCCCTGGTTGTGACACGCCGTCCCGGCT
The DNA here is from genome assembly GCA_003154095.1 of Myxococcales bacterium. Lineage (GTDB taxonomy): Bacteria > Myxococcota_A > Polyangia > Polyangiales > Polyangiaceae > FEN-1139. The sequence goes on from PMCK01000095.1 coordinate 629, forward strand.
ATCATTGCTTGAAGGCATGTTCATTGAGGCGGGGCTTTCACCTTGGACTTACATATTGAACCCGCTCGTTGCAGTCATTGTCGGAAAGAAGAGATCACCGTGCCAAGCACCGAGACGTGAATAGGTACGATTCCGCCAATAGCGCCGCTGTCCTGCGCAGCATTGGTGTTGTCTGTAAGGTCATTGCATCCATCAGATTTTTCAATCAGAAGACGCTCGCCCCCGCTGGCAACAGGAAGCGTTACATCGGCCGGGCATAACTCGCGCTTGCAGCCGGCGGCTTAGTTTTACTGCTAGGTCTTGCCTGCTACGCTCGTGGCTCGCTACCGCTCGCATCCATTGTACTCGCTCCGCTGTTCTGGCATGCTGACGCGTACTTCCGTTGCGGTTTGGGCCGCGGCTGAAGCGTAAATCCGTTAGCCAGACTCTGAAACGCTCAGCCTCTCGACGTGTCATGCGGGATCGTGCTATCAGGGAGACCAGAAAGGATAACCATGAGCTTTCTACGAGACCTGTTCGGAAAGAAGCCTGCATCGCCATTTGACAGCCAACTGCCGCAATCTCCCGAGGAGTCGGTGGGGACGCCAAAGCGCGCATTCGGCGCGAAGTCGGGAACTCTTGTTGATCCACGCGATGGTCAAACCTACAGAACAGTCAAGATAGGTGACGATATCTGGATGGCGGAGAATTTGAGGACATCGCTGTTTCTGGATGGCTCCCCGATACCGAAACTACAGTATTGCGCGATCCATGAGGCTCGGAGCGCGGCAAGCCCGTACGCAGATGACCTGGAGAACGCTGAGTCGTACGGCCTCCTCTACAGCTGGCATGCAATTGTCGATTCGAGAGGACTATGCCCTGAAGGGTGGCACATCCCCTCCGACCAGGAGTGGCAGGCGCTCGAGGCTAGAGTCGGCTTTCGTTGGGACCACAGCGGCGACATGTGGCAAGGCATGGATCAAGGCAATCTCCTGAAGGAGACTGGAACGACACATTGGCTCGCACCAAACAATGGTTCTAATCGCATAGGCTTTTCGGCGAGACCGGGTGGCTACTTCGATAACCTCACCGGCGAATACAAGGGCATTCAGGATATCGCCAACTTCTGGTCGACAATGTCGCACAATTCCAGCTCCGCATACATGCGTAGATTGTGTGGCGCCAACGGAAAGATCCTTCGGGGTTCGTCGCTGAAAAGTGGCGGCCTGTCGGTGCGATGTGTTAAGGGCCCCCTCGCCGCAATACCCAAGTGGTAATCACGAAGGAACGGCCTGAGTCAGCGACTAACAACTGGTTCCGTCCTGTGCCGAAAGTGGATCGGAGCAGAACGCTGTGGTATCGAATTGCTTCCCCCCGAAATCGCGTTGCTAGAAATGTTAGACTATGAGCTTTTTCGAAACACTGTTCGGAAAGAAGTCCGCATCGCCAGCCGGTAGCCAACGGGAACGATTTTCCATTGCCTCGGTGGAACCAGCCCGGAGCTCCGAGTCTGATTTTAAGTCCGTCCTCATCGCAATGCAGGACAAGCTGCAAAAGAGGGACGTCGATGAGAAAGCGTTCCAAGAATACCTTTCGGCTGTCCGCAGTGCGTTCAACAATTGGTTCACGCACGCCTCCCTGTTCAACTACGTATACAAGTCGCTACACGACATCGCGGAGCTTTCTGGGTCCGACAGCACGCGGGCGTCAGCAAATGGAATGATAAAGGACTTCGCATTTTACATTGAGCTTCAGGACATTCTAAGGTTGTCACTCGCCGACTTGGTGCGGCGGGAGTACGAAGTTGACGACGTCGTGAAGACGATCTGCGGATTCGATGTGGCGCTGGCACTTGCGGGTGTGGTCCGAATGTCAGACCAGTCAAAGTTGTTCGACTACCCGAACACGGGCAACGCTAACCATCACGATGACTTCGACAGAAGCAAGATTATTTGCAAGGGCGCATTGCGAGCGCTAACGAATTTCTCATCGAAAGAGACTTTGGTTGCCGTGTCACATGTCATGTTGTCCCATTCCGCTTGGGAAGTGCGACAAGCCGCTGCCCAGTATCTGATGCGCAGCGGTGATAGCAAGTCGATTGAGGCTTTACAGAAGCTACTGGATGACCGCTCCTTCGTCGATGGCACGGTAAGCTCGGCCAGGAGACAGGCTGAGATTGCCTTGGAGGAGCTTCAGAAGCGCCCTAGGAAAGGATAACTTCGCTGCATTTCGGCATCTTAGTGCAAGCGCTGGCTAACAAGTGCTTGCACCAGTCGGCTTTGCTTGCTTCGAGGTTGTGGCCAGCGACAGGAGTGGCTACGCGACGATTTTACTCCCGCCGCTTGTTTTGGTAATCTGAAACGTGCCTGCGGGACTTTCGGGGCCGCTGGTGAAGCACAAGCCGTTAGCCAGACAATCGTAACCGCTGGAAGATCTCGGCGCTATTCGCAGTGGGCAGCCTCGCGGGCGGCTTGCTCAGCGCCTGTCCTGATGCTGTTGACCACAGCCGATGCTTGAAGGACAGCGGCGGCCCGTGCATAAATGCTCCCCGCGGTGCGAGACGATCACGGCCAAGGATTCCCAGGCCGTGCGTCTCGTGGCGGATGCAGTTAGGAGCCAACGTGAGAATTGGAGAAGCGGCCAGCGAGACCGGAGTTACCGTGAAAGCCATTCGCCACTACGAGGCGGTCGGGCTCCTGGAGGTACTCAAGCGCGACGGGTCCTACCGAGATTTCTCTGCCGATGATCTCGAGCGGCTCCGCTTGATCGCCCACTGCCGCGATCTTGGATTCGGCCTTCCCGAGATACGCCAAGTGCTGCAGATCGTCGCTGATGCCCGGCCCTCTTGTCCCGACCCAGAGGCGATGATTGATGTCGTTGATGGTCGACTTCGCGCGATCAACGAGCAGATTGCCCGCTTTCAGCAGCTCAGCGAACGCCTGGAACACACCAGCGCATACTTGCAACGTCGCCTGGAGGCGCAGAAGGCTTGACCCTCCTCCAAGGGGAGGCTTGATGCTCCGCCCCTATGGACTCCGACGAGGGCGCAACTGCGCGACGCACCGAACGACGACGCCGACTCCTGAGATACGCAGCAATCGGCGCGACGCTGGTGCTCATACTCGTGCGCGGTGGCTTTCGCTCGCTCGATGTCGCCGCCTACCCGCTGCCCGTGCAGCGGCCGACCACCTGGGAGGAGATCCTCGCGCGACCGCGACCGGTCACCGTCGAAGTCCTACTCACCGGCACCTCCGATGGTGATCGTCGCGTGGTCTTGGACGAGAGCGATCCCAACATCAAGGAGCTAGGTGACCATCATGCTCCGAGCACGGTGTTGGCCTACTGGGTGCATCACCCGACCGAGGGCGACTACCTGATCGACGCCGGCCTCGCCCGCGCGTTCGCCCGCGAGGGCGGCAACTACACGGGCCTGCTGCGACTGATCCTCGCGCTGATCGGTGCCGAAAGCCGCAGCACGGACGGGGCCGACGTCGCGTCGCAGCTCAGATCGCGCGGCATCTCGCCGCGAGCCGTGTTCCTCACCCACCTGCACGGCGACCACACCTCGGGGCTCGTCGACCTCCCTGCTCCAGTGCCCGCGGTGTTCGGTCGAGGCGAAGACACGTTCATGCAAAAGGCGATGATTGGCGACCACCTCGACGGCAGGCCCCTCTACGCGCTGGACTTCGGCGAAGCTCCCGCGCTGCCGCCCTTCGAGCATGTGCTCGATCTGCTCGGCGACGGCTCGATCTGGGCGATCTCGACCCGCGGGCATTCACCGAATCACGTGTCGTACTTGGTCAATGCCCAGTCCGGCCCGGTCCTCATCACCGGTGACGCCTGCGCATACCACGCGCAGTTCGAGCACCGCATACGGCCCACTCCCGGCGTCGATGATCAGGAGGCGGCGATCCGCTCGCTCGCCGGTCTTCGCGAGCTCTACGATCGGTTCCCACAGACGCAGGTCATGGTCGGACACGAGCCGCCTCGACGCCGCTGAGCTCTACCCTCCCGGACTGTCCATCGGCTCCTACGCAAAATCGAAGTGCAGTCGCGGACTTCCACCGCGCCGGACTTGCTGCCGGTGGCCGTGACAATGGCGCGCCTGGCCTGCGGCCAGCCTACGGTAAAGACTACTACGCCGGGTTTGTCTATGACCCGGACGGACACAACGTCGAGGCGGTTGTTGGCGGCGTCGGTTGAGGGGCAGAGCTTCGCGACGCAGCTTTGACCATCCCGAACATACCTTAGACCCAATAGTCGGAAATCGATGCTCTATCGACTTTGATGAAGGCGCTGGCTAACTCAGCGTTGCTGGCCGACGGGGCCATCGCTACGCTCAGGACCCCGCGGCAGAACGCTTAGCCGTTGGGCAGACGAACCTCGAGTTCAAGTGCCGAGACAAACCCCAAAGTCGCAAATTCAGCGTGAATTCCAAGTGCGGTAATAACCGCGGCTGCTTTGCAACGCGCCAAGGCCGTCATCTAAACCCTAACACGACATTTCTACTTTGACTTGACACTTCTTCTTTCACCTGACGTCAGTCTGTCGATTGCTTGCCGAGTGGCCGATCTTGATTCAATCGTTCGAGCAAACGTTGTGTGATGGTATGTAAACCTCACGTCGAAGTTGGGCACTTCCGAAGAATGGGCTATCCTCTCGGCAGGTAATGCCACGCCTGCCATTTCGCGCCGCTTGGCGCTACTCGTCCTTGATACGGCACACCTGGACACGGTCCGTGATCCTCCTAGCGATGCTCTCGATAGACTGTGAACGAAGTGGCGCTGCATCCCGCGCCCCCGGGCATTCGTTTTCGGCGCTGCCATCGGCAAGCGCCAGTCTCAGCCCCGCCGCCATCATCCCCCCGTTGCCCGATGCGGCGCCCAGCGCTACACCGCTGCCGGCCATGACCTCGGCCGCGTCACCGACCGTGTCTCTTGCAGCCAACGCGGCGTCGACGGAGCGCTGGGACCTTCGCCTCACCGTTTTTTACTTGAGCTACCGAAAGGGCGCAGCAGCTCGGGCCGCCGCTTGCCGGAAATTCTTCGCTCCTAGAGTGCGGCAGTTCATCGGGCTGCGCGACGCGTCGCTCGACCAAGTCATCAGGAGTGTCGAGACGTTCTTCCGGGACCGGGCGAACCCAATGTACGATATCGAGGGACGGGTGGAAGAAACGCCCAATCCGACTGGATCTACTGTGCACGCGCGCGTCGCGGCGACCTGGGACGAGATTTGTCCCAGTGAGTGGGCAGACAAGAACTGGACATGCCAGCGGCAGACGCGCCTCGATGTTCGCTTGGAAGCAGACCCGCAAGGCCGTGTTGTTGCCTATGAAGAGATATCGGCACCGAAGGATCGATATCGGGTCGTCGCCGATGATGTTTCTGGATTCGAAGAGCCCCACACAGAATGCGAGGATGCGAGCAAGTTCACTGCCGATGTCGATCTCGCAAAAGGGACTGTGGTCGAGGCGACGGGACGCGTCGTCCAGAGCCTCTGTGGCCAGTGCGAGACCATTCGGCAGTTCGTCTACGAAGGCAATCCCTACTGGACGACCGCGTCGACTAACTGCGTTCGCACGGCAGTTTCCACCGGCGGGATTGCGACAAGCGGCGAGCGCTTCCTGATCCGGTTGCAGTAAGAAAATTGTGCATATCAGTCTCAAGCAATTGCCTGCCTCCAATTATACACACCATAGGCTACTCCCCGAAGAGACTTCAATGCCTGCTCGCCCGTGGTACCAGATCTCGAAAATGGCTGTCTAGCACCATCCATTCCTTGAGTCCTTTTAGACAACTGTTCGCGCTGCCCAACACAGGCTTGGATCGGACAAAGGCCTGTCGTGCTTACTATTGCCCTTTCCCGCGGTCGAGGCGATGATGCGTACTTTGATGCCAATGCGGGCCTTTGCCGCTCAAGCCTTAGCCGTTAGGTGGACGGGCTACGACCTTGACAGAGCGTGTGCATCGGGCCTTCGCCACGCGAACCCTTTTTATGTGTGCCTAGAAGCGATATCATTAGGTGCAAGCGACAATGACTGTGAGCAACGACGTCAACGAAGAACACTATCGCATGCTCGTCGACAGCGTTCGGGCCGACGTGGAACCATATGCCGATCTGCAAACGCTTTATGCAAAGTACGGCCTTCCAGCGGACGCCAGCATGAGCCTGAAGACCGTAACCGAGCATCTGTATGAGGAGATATCCAATCAGTTCACAAGGCTCACGGCAGTAGATTCATCCCTAATAAACATCAAGGACCTCAAACACCAACTCCTGATCCGACACTTCTGCGATAATATCGCCATCGAGCCTTATCTTAGTTTCCTCGACACCATAATGGGTGCGACGCGGCAAAGCGGCTGGGAACTGCCGGCACCTTGCCAATCCTCGCAGGCATGGCACGCCGCATTGACAGCTGCCGCGAACTACCAGGTAATTAGCCCTGCTGGTGTCACCAACCAGCAAGGCATGCTTGCGCGACACAATGAACGGCAATACGCAGTTGCACAGGCAGTCAAGACATTACGGAGCAAGAACTTTCGTGTTACGATAAGCGAAGGAAAGGCACATATTGCCCAGAAAGAGATGCAGCGGATCGCTAGCGAAATCGACCGATTGATTGGCGACGCAGGTGGTTTGGAAATGATCTCAACTGTGTTCCACCACATCCGTGCCAACTTTGATGCCAAGAATGAACGTTACCACGTCGTTCGTAGACCCTCACAGATTGGTGGGAGACCCACGCCGGACTTGCCGGTTGGATACCTCCTGAACCTGGCTGTCAAGAACGCGGGCAAGTCACCTCATTCTGCACCTGGACGCGCAGCGTCAGCCGCCAAAGAAGCGCAACATCTCGCGATCGCATTCGCGTCGACATTCGACCTGCAGCCGTACAATCAATTTGAGACAATGTTTCATGAGGGCAAACGCCTCGTGCGGTTCCTCCAGGAAATCGCCATTTACGACGGCATGTTCACCTTGAAACAGTCACGGCCGAGCGACGTGGAGCGGACGGTCCGGACCCTGTTCGCATGGGTATCCGACGCAGACGCAGCACGCCTTGGCTTCACGATTGGTCAAGCAGCAGTAGTCGCACGCTGGATAATGAAGCAAGTGCGCAATGTCCGAGGCCCGTTTGCATTTCAAGACTCAGACATTAAGAGACAAGTTTCACTAGTGGCACCGTCTATCATAGACGACGTACTCGCGATATACACCCATACCGCCGCCACGAATTCGACCTTCTCGCTTCCGCACGAGCAAAATGCCGTGGACTTCTGGTTTCGGCCGCTCCTGCATCATCCGGCAGGGCACTATGTCGTGGCTGATGGCTCATGGTGTGCGCCCGCATTCTACGAGGCAATCCTCGGAGCGCTCCGGCGCTCTGGGGTATCCGAGCTCGATACTAAGATAGGCACCGCATTCGAGGACTTGGTTAAGACGGAGTTGACCAAACATAATGTCACTTACGTTTGTGGTCGCTACAACCAGAGCGGCTGTGAGGGCGAATGTGACCTGGTTGTTGAGACTGACGATACCATCATTCTGCTTGAGCTAAAGAAGAAGTCATTAACGCGCGCCGCGCGATCTGGAAGTGACATCGATATCATTTTTGATGTGGCGGAAAGTCTTCTGGCTGCCCAGACGCAATTGGGCCAACACGAGCGACTTCTGTACGAGGACGGATTCCTCACTCTGAATAGCGCTGGATTGATGTGCAGCCTTGACCGTCGAGGTCGGCAGATAGAACGTGTAGCGGTCTCACTGCTTGACTTCGGCGCACTCCAAGATCGGAATCTACTTAGCCAGATAATGCTAACCGTTACCGGCTTCAACTTCGACTCGGCAAACTCGGTCCACGCGAACAAGATTCACGCGATCCAACTGCTGTGCGAGGAGCTGCGGCAACAGTATGAGAAACTGGCTCAGCTTCGGAACAGACGTGACGCCTCGCTGTTCATGAATTGTTGGTTTCTTAGCTTAGGGCATCTTCGCCAAATACTCGATGGCGTATCGTCAAACGATGAGTTTCGCAGGAGTCTCTTCGTGACGCGGCACGTGGTCATGTCCACACTTGACTTATACTTTGAGCACGAGGAAATGCTACGCATAAAGCGCAAGGCACACCCTCCTTGAGTCCTCCAAATACGCGCGCGTGCTTACCCGCGAAGGATTGAAAAAGTTCCAAATTCTGCTCTCGAACGAGGCCACCTAACTCTTGCTTGCACTTGGCGGCTTTCCTGCCTGAAATGCCCTGGTTCTTCTGGTAACCTGAAACGCGCTTGCTGGTCTTTCTGGGCCGCAAGTGAAGCAACAGCCGTTAGACCGACTGTGCCGACAAGTCATGGCCGAACTGGAGATCATCGATAGTTTTATCGTTCCGTCAAAGCGGAAGCGATACGCAAGTCTCGTCAGATCGCCCAAGGTCAGGCAGAAGTTCATTCAAGCACTGTACCACTTTCGTGATTTCGACCCAGTTGTCATTGTCGTGATGCCAGGCAGCCATGGAAACTCGCGATGGAGTTCTAATGGAACTTCGACGCCGAGGTGCCGGAGAACTTTGCTACATCGTCTCGGCTAACACCGAGCTGGATCGGACGACTCGTGGTCTGGCCGACGCCATCAACCGCGTGTTTGCTTTCGCCGAAGGAACGATGGTCTCGTCCGTTGCGGGTCGCCTAGCGTACTACGAAGGCGAAGCGCCCAAGAATCGCTTCATTCTTCACAGCAGGACGGATGGAACGAGCTAACTCCGAGCGGACAATCTGATACCGGCGGAGCAGGCTGGCCGTTGCCCCTGAGACCGACACACCAACCGAACGCTTCGACATCACGTCTCCGACGCACCTGAGGCGTGCCCAGCGCCATCAACATCTTTCGAATTCGGCTTTGTGTTCGGTTCCAACACGACATCGTTGTGTTGAAGTCTGCTTCAGCTGAAGCGAGGTTCGAGACAAGGTCATCGAAGCCTGCTTCAGCTGAAGCAAAGATCACGTCAACGATCGCAGAATCGTCTTCCGCTGAAGCAGCTTCGCGTCATCATTGCCGCGTATCTGCTTGGGCTGAAGCAGGTTCTCAGACAATTGCCGCGAAGGGTGCTTCAGCTAAGCTTTTTTCGCGGCAAGTTGCTGTCGGAATTGCTTCGCTCCAAGCAGGTTCGCGACAACTTGCCATTTGGGCGGCTCGCCGGTATGCTCGAATCACCATGACTACGGTGGATTTGGGGATTCATGAGCTTGAGGCGGCAACCGGGGTTCCAATGCGAACCTTGCGCCATTGGGTCAAGAAGGGTGTATTACCGGGACCGCGCGGTCGTGGGCGTGTGGCTCGGTACACGGAGTCTCATTTGATTCGTGCGCAAGCCATCAAGCACTTTCGCGCGAGCAAAGTCTCAATCCGTGAAATCCGTCAGCGTATCGGTGCACTTAGCGACGAGGAAGTGAAAGCGATGGTGCCCTCGCCTGCCCGCGAAACAGCGGACGGCGTGCCCGCTGGGCCACTACCAACAACTTATCCCTTCGCAATGTGGGAACTTATTGGATTGGCGGAAGGCCTGTTCATCATGCTCGACCCGCGAAAGGGCCCGGCGTTACGTCGCATCGTGGACGAAATCTATAAACACTACAGCCTAGTCGGGCGGACCACTACTTAGGAGTGGATGCCTCTTGTGCCAAGCCGCGCCGAACGAGTTCCACGGCAACCGGCAAATTCCTTAGCACCATTTCGGCTTCAACCCGCACCACGCGAAACCCAAGCCGTGCAAGCTTCCTATCCCGACGCGCATCCGCCGCACCACGCTGCGTATTCCGGAGGCACTCGGGCGGTGATTCCGACGGGACTCGGGCACCCATTCCGATGACACCTGGGCACTGATTCCGGGGACTCGGGCACCCATTCCGGGATACCTGGGCACTGATTCCGGAGCACTCGGGCACTGAGATGCGCTGCAGTGCGGGCCGTGCCACGGGTGCCCCAAAGGGGCCGGGCGCGGCGACGACTTGGTGGTCGCTAGCACGCCGCTGTCTTGCACCTCCGTGGTGCGAGGACGAGCGGATGTCAAAGCGACTGAATATGCGAAAGATTCGAGAAGTACTGCGCTTGGATGCGCAAGGCCACTCACAACGCAAGATCATGGCAGCCACAGGCCTTTCGAAAGGTTCCGTCAGCGAATATCTTCGTCGAGCTGCTGAGGCTAAGATCGATTGGCACACAGCCCACGACATAAGTGAAGCTGACCTAGAGTCTCGACTGTTCAAACCCAGCGGTCGAAAAGGCCCAGTCGAGCGCACTCCGATCGATTTCGCAGGGGTTCACCGTGAGCTTCGCAAAACTGGAGTGACGCTTCAACTGCTTTGCGTGGAGTATCAGCAAAGCGCGATCGCTGCCAACGACGGCCGTCGTCCGTACCAATACAGCCAGTTCTGCGACCTATATCACGACTGGAAGTCCAAGTTGGATATGCCAATGCGGCAAAACCATGTTGCAGGTGAGAAGCTTTTCATCGATTATTCCGGCAAGAAACCAACCATCATCGATCGCGACACCGGCGAAGTTATCGAAGTCGAGTTGTACGTCGCCGTGATGGGGGCGAGCAATTGTACCTACGTCGAGGCGACTCGCTCGCAGCAGTTGCCAGACTTCGTTGGCTCAACGGTTCGAGCCCTCGAGTACTTCGGTGCGGTTCCGGCGATGCTGGTTCCCGACCAACTGAAAAGTGCGGTTTCGGGCGCCGACCGCTACGATCCCGATATCAACCCCTCGTACTTCGAGCTCGCTCAACACTACGGCACCGCAATTATGCCGGCGCGTCCGGCAAAACCTCGAGACAAGGGGTGTGCTTCATACTGCACCTC